>JBOGIV010000392.1:0-4068 GCA_050747925.1 Vicinamibacterales bacterium | reverse complement strand
TGTCAAACGTCAGCCGGGTGAGCGTCCCTCGAGCGATGTCCCAGACCCAGATGTCGGTGCCACCGCCACTTGTTTCTGACGCCGTTTCGTCTCGGACCACCACTGCGACACGCCGTCCATCTGGGGCCACGCGAAAGCCGCCCTGAAAAGTCCCATACGGCCGACGTGGTGCGGACGCCGATTGCTCGACACCGTCCCCGGTCACCCACACGAATCTGCGATCGATTGACAACCAACCGGGAATGAACGCCATCGACCCGGACCCTGACATCACCGCCTGAACGGCGCCGCTTCCGCCAACCGGTCCCGGGCGCAGCAAGACTCCGGTCAGCACTGGTACTGCCTCGCCCACGGCGACCAACGACGCCTCGTCGAAACGAATCGCAAAGAGCGTTGCTTCGCGCCCGTAGGTGAGGTGGCCTGTTGGCAACACTCGCCCGTCGGTCCCACCGCTGATCACCGTCGTCCGCCGACCCGTTTGAAGATCCTGAACGACGATGTCTGAGTTGTCCCAGGGCGCATCAACCTTGCGCAGCGTGAAGAGCACGGCTGCTCCGCTCGCGATGAGCTGCGGACCGTGGCCGAGCTCGCCCTTCGATGCATCCAGCGCGATCAGCACTCTTGGCGCGCCGCCGCTAGCGGGCACCTCAACGATGCCGCGTGGTTCGTCCTGACCGAACAGGATCCGATCGCCAATCCACGACATACCGAACGGGTTGCTCGCTGCGCAAAGCGAAATTGGCGTCCCACCCGCGGCTCGAATCTTCCTCAGTTGGCCATTCGAATAGAACGCGACCCACTGGCTATCAGGCGAAAAGACCGGCTCGGTCGGATTGCTGTTTTCGGTGCCCGAAATTGCCACGACTGAAAGTTCGTTCATCGCGCGCAGGTACAACTGTGCATTCGCAACGTAAATCAGACGCGATCCGTCTGGTGAGAGCGCCACAGCGTGACGGCCGGTCCTGGTGAACGACTGGCCTTCGGGCAAATCGAGTGTGAACCGGCTGACGATCGGCGGGGCCGTGGTCGTTGGCCAGAGCCGCCACGCCACTGCGCTGCCGGCAATGATCGCGCCCGCCACGAGAGCCGCGGTCACGGCGCCGAGCCGCGTGCGTAAACGCGGCGCTGTGCTCGACCGCGCCGGCGATGCATCGCCTTTGGTACGCGAGACCAGCTCGAGCTGACGTGCGAGGTCGCGCATCGTCTGCCATCGATCGTCGCGATCCTTGGCCAGACAGCGCGTCACGAGTTCCTCGAGGATTGGTGGGACACCTGGATGGAGTGTTCCCACACTCGTCGGCTCGTGATCGAGAATCGCACCGATCAGGCTCGCCTGACTCTTGCCCTCGAACGGCCGGCGGCCGGTGAGCATTTCGTATAGCACCGCACCGAACGCAAAAATGTCGGCGCGGGCATCAACGTCCTTGCCCTCGAGCTGTTCCGGCGACATGTACTGCAGCGTCCCAAGGATGGTCCCCTTCATCGTCAACGGCGAGCTCATCGTCGGCATCGACAGGTCGGCCAGGCTCACCAGACCGTGGCCGAGACCGTCTTTCTTATCCGGCGTGCCCGCGCGCGTCAGCCGCGCCAGACCAAAGTCCAGCAGCTTGACGTGTGCGCTCGATCCGGTTGAGCCCGCCATCGGTTGACCGCCGCGCACGGGTTTCGTGAGCATGACGTTGCCGGGCTTCAAATCGCGATGGACGATGCCCTGGCGATGTGCGCGATCGAGTGCGCTGACGATTTGAATGGCGATGCCAACCGCTTCGTCCACCGACATCGGCGGTGATGTGGCTGCAGATGCCGCCGCCGAATCCCCGAGCCGGTCCGCGGAATCCGAAGACACGTCCGCGTTGGTGCTCGTTCGAGTGGTCAGCGCTCCGCGAGTGACACGAGCCGGACCGCGCGCGAGTCGCGCGGCGAGCGTCTCGCCCTCGAGATATTCCATCACCAGGAAATCGAGCGTCGGGTCGTCGCTCGGTTCGGCAGTCACGGCGGAACCGGACGCGGGCCGCGGCCGCTCGTGCCCGATGTCGTGCAAGACACAGATGTTCGGATGGTTCAGCGACGAGATGGCTCGCGCTTCCCTCTCGAAGCGCTCTCGGCTCACGTGGTCTTCGGCAAGACCGGCCGAAAGAACCTTGAGAGCCACGATCCGGTCGAGGCGCGTGTCCCGGGCGCGATAGACCTCGCCCATGCCGCCCGAGCCGAGCGGCGTCTCGATCTCGTACGGTCCGAGGCGCGTGCCGTGGGTCAGCGCTGGCATCGATGTAAAACCGCCGCGAGTATAGCGGACAGATCGACGAGCGCGCTCGGACGTCTGCTGCCGGCCCTGAGCGCGCGAGTTGTCCGCTGCTCAGTCGACGAGTCGAAGAGGTTGCGTGGCCCGCCGAGATAAGTGCATGATAAGTGCATGGCCGTCAAAACCATCACGATCGACCTCGAAGCCTATGGGCTGCTCGCCAGACGCAAGGAAGAGGGCCAGTCGTTTTCTCAGGTCATCAAGGAGCACTTTGGCCGGCAGCCGACGGTGGCGGGCTTCCGAGCGATTCTGCGTTCAGTCCGCCTCAGCGATCAGACGTTGGACGCCGTCGAGGGCCAGGTCCGTGCGCGTCGCGACAGCCCGGCGAGAGCCTTGAAGCTGTGATTCACCTTGACGCGTCGTATCTGATCGATCTGCAGCGGGAGACCAAGCGCGGCAGACCGGGTCGGGCGCTCGATTTCGTCGAAGCCCTCGATGCCGCGGAAATCCTGGGGGTGTCGATCCATGTCGTCTGCGAGCTTCGCACCGGCGCCGAACTGTCGCGACACCCGCTGCGCGAACATGAGGAGCTCGACCATCTGTTGTCGGGCCTCGTCGTCGCCTATCCGGACAGCCGATTTGCCCCGGCCTACGGTCGACTGTGCGCCTCCGTTCACAGGGGCCGTCGCTCGATCGCCACGATGGATCTGCTCGTTGCGACGACTGCGCTGCTCGACGACGCCCCGTTGGTCACGCGGAACGTGAAGGATTTCTCCAGAGTGCCGGGCCTCAGGCTGTTGGAATACTGAGACGGCACGGCGAGCGAAGGCGGGCCGTCTGCCTTCCAGGAAAGTAGTCAGCGCACGACGAACGGTGCTGCACGCACGACGCACGATCACTTCCGAGCGTCGAGCGTGGGAATGTCGTATTTCAGGATGCGCGGATCGGCGGTGACCAGTGTGAGCCCCTCGACCTGAGCTTGCGCGATCAATGTCCGGTCGAACGGATCTCGATGGTGTGGCGGAAGGCTTCCTGCCACCATCGCGTGCTCAATTTCGATGACTGCAGGCAGGGCACCCTTGGCGAGGAGCTCCTCGACGAATTCGGTCGTCGTCGCGCCGATCTTGAGCTTGCCGATGGTCTGCTTGATTGAGATTTCCATCACGCAGGCCGCCGACAGGTACAAACTCGCCGAGTCGCTCGCGAGTTTTCGGCGAACCGGAGACGGAAGGCGCTGCGGATCTGTCTTCAACCACAGCCAGACGTGTGTGTCGAGCAGCAGCTTCACTGCGTCAGAGGAGACCCCACTCCTTCATGAGTTCGTCCGGAAGTGGATCATCGAAATCGTCGGCAATCCAGATCTTGCCCTTCCAATCGCCGAACGTCATCCGATTCTTCTTCTGTCGGAATGGAATGAGCTTCGCCACCGGCTTGCCGTCGCGTGCCAGCACGATCTCCCGACCCTTCTCGACTTCGGCGAGGAGCTTCGAGAGATGCGTCTTCGCCTCGTGGATGTTGACCTGTTTCGAGGCTTTCATGCCGCGATCGTAGATTAGCTACTTTCCGGTGAAGAACTGACCCGCTAAGTTGTTCATTCTACGAGGATCGGTTGCTGGCCCGGTGACGGAACGGGTCGAGAATGTGATTGCCGTCACGGATCACCCATGAGAGAATCTGTCCCGATGTCATCGAGACAGCCTCGCAAGACCACCGCGGCGTTGCGCCCGCGAGTTGGTCCGACTCACGTCGCAGATGCTGTTCGGCACCCTGTCGGAGCGCTACACGATCTGTGGCCACGCGACCTGTCGCTGTGCGCGCGGCGAGCG
>JBOGIV010000391.1:0-25728 GCA_050747925.1 Vicinamibacterales bacterium | reverse complement strand
GCCGGAGCAAGCCTGGCAGCGTCACCGGACGCCGACGGAAGTTCAACTAACGCTCAAGGGGCAGGGCGCGCGAATGCATGAGTCGCTCGACCGCGGAGAGAAAGGTCGTCGACGACTCGAGAAACTCGACACCAATTCGAAACATGTTGTGCGCGCCGTTGGTTTTCCCGCTGACATGTCGGACCTTGGCGTCGGTAGCGGTCGTGAGACCGTCAACGCTGAGGCAGATCGAATGCACAGACGCTACGGCAAGGGGCAAGTGCGACTCGAACAGCGCGCCCAATTCAGAGAGGTCGATCAGCCTAGTGGAGGCCTCGGTCGCTTGGAATGTGCCCAGGAATGAGCCGACGACTTCGAACCGGACGCCGTTGCGACGATCGCCCACTGAACGCATCAAATCAGATTCGCCTCGAATCGGAGTTTACACTCCTGCAAACTTGTCGCCAGCCGCCAATGCACACCCCACCATAGTGCCATTGCTTTATAGCACCTTCGAAACCGGCCGTCTAAGGTTGCGTTCGTGGCGACAATATTCACGCGTCGAGGAGAACTCCGCATCGGCACCAAAAGGTGAAGCCTTGCGACACGAATCGTGTTGCTATTGGGAGGTCGCCGATCGTTTGAGCACGGGCTGAAGGTGTTGCCAGACGAGATCTGCGATGATGCGCGCGCCGCGAGCGTTGGGATGAATGCCGTCGGCTTGGTTCAGCGTCGCCTGTCCCGCCACGCCGTCGAGCAAGAACGGAATCAGCCGGACTTTGTGGCTGGTCGCAAGTTCCGCGTACACCGCGCGGAATTGTTCCGTGTAGTGCTGGCCGTTGTTCGGCGGCGCTTCCATCCCGGCAAGGATCACTGTCACGCCACGAGCAGCGGCGCGATCGAGAATCGCCGCAAGGTTCTTGCGAAGCTCAGCCGGAGGCAGCCCTCGCAACGCGTCGTTGCCCCCTAGGGCGACAATCAGGACACGAACATCTCCTTCGAGCGACCACTCGAGCCGTCGTAGTCCGCCGGCTGATGTGTCGCCTGAGACACCAGCATTGACGACCTCAAGCTGGTAGCCCTCTTCGTCAAGGCGACGCTGGATGAGCGAGGGATAACCTTGCTCCGTCGGAAGACCGAGGCCGGCCGTCAAGCTGTCGCCAAGAAAGACGATCCGCGGACGCGCTGACGACGAGGGGGCGGAGGTCGGGGGCGATGGCGCCGACGCGCTCGGCGGCGACGAATCGTCGGGTAGGGAGGCAGACGGCTTTCGACACGCCAGGCTGGGAACGAGCACGCCAAGCAACACCACGCAAACAAGACGTCTAGCGAACATTGATGACCAACGCCGTCGCGTTGTCCGATGTCCCTTTCGCCAAAGCCTCTCCAACGAGGCGAGCGGCGCGATCGGCGGTCGTCTCCGTTGTCTCCAACACTCGAGCGAATGTCGCCGCATCAAGCCGGCCGTGGACGCCGTCCGTACACATCACTAACGTGTCGCCAGGCTCCAGCGCTTCTTCTCGCGCGCTCGGTTTGACGTCTTCGCCGACACCGACCACCCGTGTGAGCACATGCCGCAACGGATGCGTGCGATCGGCATCGCCGATCTCCTCCGGCTTCAGCACGGAGTTCAACCACGTATCGTCGCGAGTGAGTTGTTCGAGCTCGCCCTGCCGCCAGCGATACGCGCGGCTGTCTCCAACGCTGGCGATCGCGACGCGCTCAGCGGTGATGAGAACCGCGACCACGGTCGTGCCCATGCCCTGCAGCTCAGGGGTGCGAGAGGCTTCGCCGAAAACGCGAAGATTGGCCAGGCGCACGGCAGTCGTTAGGCGATTGAGCTCAGCCGAGCACGAGGCGTCGTAGCCAAACGGCCACGTGATGTCGCCGAACGTTGCGCTATCGGCGATGAAGCCGTGGATTGCATCGACCGCGAGACGGGAGGCGACCTCGCCAGCATTGTGGCCGCCCATGCCATCGGCGACCACGAACAATCCGAGATCCGACCACCAGGCCAGCCGGTCCTCGTTGGTCTTGCGGTGACCCGTTTCGGTCCGACCGTCGACGGTCAATTCCATACAGATGAACGGATTATCTGACCCTGGATACTTGGTATACTCTCGCGCTGTGGCAAACCCGGCCCTCCAACCTCTACTGGCCAGGGCAAGTACCAGCCTGGACCAGGGCCGCGCGTCCGACACCGTCGATCTGCTGGCGCCACTCCTCCGCTCGCCGTCATCTCTTTCCAGAGACGAGGACCTGGGGATTCGCGTCACCCTCGGTGAATCGTATCTCTTGCAGGGCGATCTTGCACAGGCAGGAGCCTTGTTGGGGCGGCCGCCTGATACGTTGCGGGAGACGCTGCCTCCTGTTCTGCTCTCCAACCTCTGGCGGCTTCACGGACGAGTGGCATTCGCTCGAGGGGAACAGTCACGCGCGATCGCGCTCCACAATCGCGCGCTGAAGCAAGCCGAGATCGCCCACGACTCGCGCGCGATCGGTCTGGCCCACTTCTACCTCGGACAGTGTTATCGCCAGGTGGGCGACACGGCCATCGTCCGCGAGCATATCGCCGAGGCCGCGGCAGCATTGCATGCGGCTGGTGATCGGCGCCATCTGGCGATGGTGCATTCGTTATCGGCGGTGATGCTCGCGCAGATCGGGCGCTACGAGGAAGCCAACGCGGCATACAACCAGGCCGAGCGACTCGCGTCGATGCTTCAGGCCCACGACGTGCTCGCAACGGTCTATGGAAATCAAGCCATCGTCGCGCTGCTCCGTCACCGATACGAGCAGGCGCTATCGCTGGCCGAACGGGCGGTCGCGCTTCACGAGGGGCTGGGTCAGGGGCCGGGGCTATCGGTGGCGTTGGCCACGCTTGGCCAGATCTGTGTGCGCCTGGGGCATCTGGATCGGGCCGACAAGGTGCTCCATCGTGCGCTCGATTTGCGCAAGGCGATGAAGTTTCACGAGACGACCGGTGCGGTGTACGACACGCTCGCACAGATGTCTCTCATGCGTGGTGACTACGAAAACGCAGCTGAGTTCCTACGTCAGGCCGCCGAAGCGTACGGAGCGTATGGGCGCAACACGAGCCGATGGTACGAATGGTCTCTGCGCCGAATCACGGCCCGTCTCGCGACGCGCCGGGGCAAACCCGCCGACGCACTGTCCATCGCCGACGAGATTACAAAGTCACCGGCAGCGCCGCCGGCTGAAATCATCGAAGCCGAGTTGATCGCGAGCGAAGCCCTGCTCGCCGCAGACAGAGCGTCAGAGGCAGAGCAGCGGCTGACCCAGGTCGAAGCCCGGCTCGATCCTCGAACCGCTCCAGGCGCCTGGGGCGAGTTCCTGCGCCTCCGCGGCGATCTCCGCTCGCGGCAGAATCGCCTGACCGAGGCGTACCACGACATCGCGCAGAGCGCGAGCGTGTTCGAGCTCGTCGGCGAACGGTATCAGTCGGCCGTTAGCCAGATGGCACTGGCTCGGCTGGCCGGCCACACCGGCGCGAAGTCCACGGCCGAGCGTCACTATCATCATGCGGCCGAGGTCTTCAATTCACTCGGTGCGACTCGCGACCTCGAGGAAGCGCGAGCGGCCATGACCACGACGGCAATTCCACAGTTGGGAGAATACGTGGGTTCGCCAGCCGACGCCGACGATGCGATCGTGCGACGGCTCGTGAACGCGGCGGTTTTGCCTGACCTCCTCGCACGCGAGCTCGTCGCCGCCTGCATCGAGGCGCTCAACGCCGACGCTGCCGTGGTGTTTGCCACAATGGCGACTGGAAATCTCCGTGTGCTGTCGTTTGCCGGAATCGATGCTGAGGGCGCACACGCGATCGCACGCCTCGCGATACGTGGCGGCGCGTATGGATTCGGCACAGTGATCTTTGAGCCCATCGGGGACGAGCCGGATGGCCCAAGATCGATCGCTGTGGCCACCAGTAGTCCGCTTGCTCCGCCACTGGTCCGCCGTGCCCGCATGATGGCTGCTGTCGCGCGACAGGGATTCGAGCTGTGCGGAGTCAGAGACCGCCCGACTGCGAAGCTGGAATCAAATGTCGAGCGGCCGCTCGAGCCGCTGCTGCCGGGGTTTGTCTGCGCCAGCGCCTCGATGCATCGCCTGGTCGAGCAGATTCAGCGACTTCAAGGAAACGATCTGACCGTGCTCATCACCGGTGAGAGCGGAACGGGAAAGGAGCTGGTGGCGCGAGCCATTCACGTCGGCTCGACTCGGAGCGGCGCAACGTTCCTTCCCTACAACTGCACGACGACCACTCGTGAGCTGGCGGATAGCCAACTCTTTGGACATCGGCGTGGCGCGTTCACCGGCGCGATGGCCGATCAACCGGGACTCATTCGGACGGCGGCGGGCGGGACGCTGTTTCTCGACGAGATAGGCGATCTGCCACTCGACGTGCAGCCGAAGTTGCTGCGGTTTCTGGAGCAAGGCGAAATCATGCCAATTGGCGACACGCGGCCGCAGGCGGTTGACGTCCGGGTCCTGGCAGCCACCAACGTCGACCTCGAACAGCGCGTGGCCGCGGGCAAGTTTCGTGAAGACCTCTATTACCGACTCAGCGTGATCCGCATTCACGTCCCGCCGCTGAGGCAGCGAGCCGAAGAGATTCCGCATCTGACCACATATTTCCTCCGGGAGGCATCGGAACGGCTCGGTAAATCGGATCTGAGCATCAGTTCTCAAGTGCTCGATCTGTTTTCGCAGTACTGGTGGCCCGGCAACGTCCGGCAACTTCGCAATGAAATTCAGCGAGGCGTGGCGATGGCGCCGCCGGGCGGAACAATCGGCCCCGAGCACTTGTCCGCCGATCTGACGGCCCCGGCTCCCGGCGCTGCCGCGGCAGCTGTATCTCCGGGGCGCGTCACGCTACGCGGTGGTCAGACGCTCGCAGCCGCGGTCGATGCGATCGAGCGCGATCTGATCAAAGAAATGCTCGGACGACATCGCGGCAACATCTCTGAGACGGCGCGATCGCTTGGACTCACGCGACGAGGGTTGTATTTGAAGCTTCGTCGATTGGGCCTCGAGAGCGTCTCCGAGGTGGATACGAAGTAGACAGTACTCGCTGTTGCTGGATACCTGCTATCCAGCCGTCCACAAGAGAATGACCGGTCTTATGACCAGCAGACGACGTTCCTGTCGTATCGAGGCCGCTAAGTTCACGTTTCCACGCATGTGCCAAGCGGTAGGCGCAAGAATTGTAACAGCGTGCGACAACAGAAGGACTTGTTCCACTTGCTCGTATCGGACGTTCCTGGAGAGTTCTGTGGCCGACATTCAGAGGGTCTTTCGAGGACGCGACTCACGACGGCACGTTAACCGCCAGCCAGTTTCGCTGGCGGCCCGCCTCACGTGGAAGGATGCATCGGGCGCCGTGCGATTCGCGTCGGTCACGACCAAGGACGTGAGCGATGCGGGGGTCTTCGTCGAGTGCGACGCGGCGGCCGCGATTCCGCTGTATCGCCTGGTTCATCTCCAGATCGAGCGTTCCGTGACCGAGTCAGACGTTCTTCCAAAGCGTCTTCGCGAGGCGCGGGTGTTGTCGGCCGTGTGGCGAGTCGCACCATGCCGGAGGTCCACGGGGACGCCGTCGGGCTACGCGCTTCGATTCCTGGTCGAGTCAGAGGCAGGATCGCGCGCGATCACTCACAGCCAGCCGGCCATCGCCGTCGCCAGCTAGGAGACGTCACCCTTCTTTCTCCAGTAACGCGCGAGACCTTGCCAAATCTGATCGAATGGAGCCGCAATCTCCGCGGCTCGTGCCTCAGGCTCGTTCAGTGAACGCCGGACGTCCTGACGCAGTTCTTCGGCAAACCAACGCATTCTCCCTTCGTCGGTACCCGAAGCGGCAAATGACGCCTTTGCCGTTTCTGCGGTCGCTTCCAGCCGCGCCCGCATTCGGCGCAGATGATCGGGCGGAGGCCCCGACGGTCCGAAGTGGGTGAGAAACAGAACACCCGGCCTCCACGCCTCAATGGTGTTGAGGCTCTGCTCCCACGCCTCCAAGTCAATGTCTGGCGGAGGTGTCGGGACGATCAGGTAATCGCGGCTGACGCAAACGCCAGCCGTATCGCCGACGTACGCGATGCCGCTCTCCTCATCGAGGTAGCTGACATGATGCTTCGCGTGTCCCGGTGTGTACTCGACACGCAAACGTCTCCCCACATCAAGCGTTTCCCCTCCCGTGAGCGAGCGAACACGGTCCGCAGGAACAGAGCGGAAGACTCCCCATAACGCGTCCATTCGATTCCCGTAGAGTCGAGTGGCGCTCGCCAGGAGCTTGGATGGATCGACCATGTGGGGAGCGCCAACCTCGTGGACGAAGACGCGAACACTGGGAACGCGGGCCACGATGCTCCCAGCCGCGCCGGCATGATCGAGGTGAATGTGCGTCAGCAGGAGCGTTCGCAGATCGGCGAGCGCGATACCACGCTGTCGAAGTCCGCGCTCCAGCGTGTCGAGACATGAGCTCGGCCCTGGATCGATGAGCGTCACACCCTCGTCGTCGTGCAGGATTGCCGTGGCGATGACTCGGGACGTGCCCTGGAAACTCAGATCGATGAAATCAGCCACATCGTCTCATCGGACACGCGATGCGTCGGTCTTTTCATCGAGTCCTCGCGCAACGCGAAATAGTGGGGGCCAATAGTGTGACGAGCATCGCGAACGAACGAGCGGTGTCAGACACCATATCAAGATCTGCGTACACAAGGAAAACTGGCGCGAATCGAATCGCCGAATTCGTTTTCACCGTACGCAGATCTTGGTATGGTGTCTGACACCGTATGACCAAACGATCCTTTGTCATCTCAATCGTGTTTGTCGCCGGCTGCAGCGGACCGGCTGCTCCCCCGCCCGTGCCACCAAAGCCACTTGCAGCAGGACTAGAGCTCTCGGCGTTCGACAAGAGCCTTCGTCCGCAAGACGATTTGTTCAGGCACGTGAACGGCGGTTGGTTGGCCAAGACCGAGATTCCTGCCGACAAGTCGTCCTACGGCACGTTCGAGATGCTCTTCGACAAATCTCAATCGATCTCCGCACCATCCTCGAGGAGGCGTCGAAGTCGACGACCAAGGCCCCAGGGTCGGAGGCGCAAAAGATTGGGGACTTTTACGACAGCTTCATGAACGAGGCGCGCGTCGAGGAGCTCGGGCTCGCGCCAATGAAGGACGAGCTGGCCGCCATCGATGCGCTGAAAACGAAAACAGACCTCGCGAGGCACTTCGGGCATTTCTTCAAGCTCAACCTGATCAACCCTATCGTTGGTTACGTTGACGGCGACGCACAGGAACCAGGGAAAGACATCCTCTACCTCTATCAGGGTGGCCTCGGACTCCCCGACCGCGACTACTATCTGAAGCCCGACCCGAAGCTGAACGAGTATCGAGAGAAGTACGTCGCCTTTCTCGCGGCGATGTTGAAGCTGTCGAGCCACGCGGATCCCGACACGACAGCGCAGGACATCTTCGCCCTCGAGAACCGGCTCGCTCGCGCGCATTGGACCAATGTGGAGAGCCGCGACGCGCTGAAGACCTATAACAAGGTCGCCGTCGCCGATCTCGCGAAGCAGTTCCCCGGCTTCGACTGGACGGCGTTCACGACGGAGTTGGGCGTCAACAACGCTGCCGCCCTGGTCGTGAGCCAGCCGAGCTATCTCAAGGCACTGGCGGTAGCCGTCAACGAAATTCCCATCGATCGCTGGAAGCCCTATCTGAAGGCCTCTCTGTTGAACGGCTTCGCGCCCTACTTGAGCAAGGCCTACGTCGATCTGGAGTTTGACTTCTACCGCCAGACGCTCGCCGGCGTGAAGGAGCAACAACCGCGATGGAAGCGCGCGGTTAATACGGTCAACGGCAATCTGGGCGAAATGCTCGGCAAACTCTACGTCGATCGCCATTTCAAGCCCGAAGCCAAGGCTCGCATGGAGCAGCTCGTCGGCAATCTCCGAGCGGCGTACAAGGCCGGCATCGATTCGCTCGAATGGATGGGACCCGAAACGAAGACTCAAGCGCAGGAGAAGCTGGCGAAGTTCCGCCCGAAGATTGGCTACCCCAACAAGTGGCGCGACTACTCGAAGATCGAAGTCAGAAAGGACGATCTCGCGGGCAACGTCAAGCGCGCCTTCATCTTCGAAAACGAGTTTCAACTCGGCAAGGCGGGCAAGCCGATCGATCCGGAGCAGTGGGGCATGACGCCTCAGACCATCAATACGTACTACAATCCGGTCCGCAACGAGATCGTCTTCCCGGCGGCCATCCTTCAACCTCCCTTCTTCAACCTCGAGGCGGAAGATGCCGTGAACTACGGCGCCATCGGCGGCGTGATCGGCCACGAAATGGGCCATGGATTCGACGACCAGGGCCGCCGCTTCGACGCGACCGGAGCGTTACGCGACTGGTGGACCAAACAGGACGAAGCCGAGTACCAGAAGCGCGTGAAGATGCTCGTCGATCAATTCAATGAGTTCGAGCCCTTGCCCGGTCTGCATGTCAACGGCGAGCTCACCCTGGGCGAGAACATCGCCGACCTCACCGGACTGACGATCGCGCGACGCGCGTACGCGCTGTCGCTGAACGGAAACCCAGGCCCGACCCTCGACGGTTTCACCGCCGACCAACGCATCTATCTCGGATGGGCTCAAGCCTGGCGGGACAAGACGCGAGATGACGCGATGCGGCAGCAAGTGATGACGAACCCGCATTCACCAGACATGTACCGAGCCAATGGTCCGGTTCGGAATATACCCGAGTTCGACGACGCATTCGTCGTGAAGGAAGGAGACAAACTCTTTCTCCCGCCGGATCGCCGCGTGAAGATCTGGTAGCTACCGACTGAACGTGTCGCACTCCTCAACGCGGCCTGAGGAGAGACCGCGTCGAAGCCATTGGGCGCGCTGCTCAGAACTGCCGTGCGTGAACGACTCCGGCACGATGCGTCCGCTCGACTGACGCTGCAATCGGTCGTCGCCGATGGCGGCGGCCGCACGCAGCCCTTCATCGACGTCCCCTTCTTCGAGCATTTGCTGGCGTTCCGCGTGGTGCCCCCAGACACCCGCATAGCAATCGGCCTGGAGCTCGAGTCGCACTGATAAGGCGTCGGCTTGCGATTCGCTGACTTGCCGCTGCGCGCGGGACACCTGCGAATTCACGCCCAGCAGATTCTGAACGTGATGCCCGACTTCGTGCGCGATGACGTACGCCTGCGCGAAATCGCCAGGTGCGCCAAAGCGCTGGTCGAGCTCCCGAAAGAACGACAAGTCGAGATAGACCTTTTGATCGCCCGGGCAATAGAACGGGCCGGTCGCATTCGATGCGGATCCACAGCCGGACTGCACCACATCGTTGAAGAGGACGAGCGTTGGCTCTTGATACAGGCGGCCGGCGGCCGGAAGGAGACGAGTCCAGGTGTCCTCGAGATCGGCGAGCACGACCGAGACGAACGCCGATTCCTTATCGCTTGCTGGTGCGCCGGGTGCTGGCCCACTGACCGGTGCATCGCTTTGGGCCATCTGCAGCAGCGTCAGTGGATTCTGCCCTGTCAGCCACGACATAGCCAGGATGATTAGGAGAAAGCCGATGCCGTCTCCACCCAGGCCAACGGGACCCATCCGCATGCCTCGGCGGTCCTCGACGTTTCCACTCTGACGCCCGCCTTCCCATCGCATAGTCTGGTTCTCCCGTCCACTTAAGACTATCGCCCTCGCGCGTCCTCCGAAATCAGGATTTCCCTCCGATCGTCGCCGCGATCGTTAATGTGAACCGTAATGGCGCCTTCACCAACCCGCGTCAGGCGCTCGGCCCATTCGACCGCCACCACGCCCGTGCTTGCCAGCGCCTCGTCGAGCCCGATCTCATTCAACTCGGCCATACCCAGCCGATAGAGGTCGACGTGCACGATGGGCAGGCGACCCCCTCGGTATTCATGAACGATCGTAAAGGTCGGACTGGTCACTTCGTCCGGATCGGTGCCCAAACCTGATGCGAGGCCTCGCACAAACGCGGTCTTCCCTGTTCCCAGGTCTCCCCGAAGCAGGATGATGTCGCCGGCGCCGAGGCGAGAGGCCAGCGCAGCAGCAATGGCTCGCGTTTCGAGCTCGGAGTTGGAGGTGTGTGTCTCGACGTTCACTCGCTTGGCTTCGCCACGCGCCGGCGTGCGGTCAACTCGAGAATCGCGTCGCCGATGTGATCGACCAGGTCACCGGCCGTCATCGAGACCTCGCCGGAATCGGCATCAGCGAGCTCGCCGGCCGAACCGTGAAGGTAAACCCCAAGCCGACAGGCGGCCTCCGCATCGAGCAGCTGCCCTAGCCAGGCGCCGATCATGCCCGCCAAGACATCACCAGTGCCTCCCGTCGCCATGCCTGGAGAGCCCGTTGGGTTGACGAACACGTGACCCGAGGGTGTCGCGATGATCGTGCGATAGCCCTTGAGCACGACCGTCACCTGATGCGTCCGGGCAAAGTCGCTGGCGATCCCCAGCCGGTCGGCCTGCACATCGTCGACCCGGCATCCGACAAGGCGAGCCATCTCTCCGGGATGCGGCGTGATGATGACGTCGCGCCCTTCTCGACCGACCAGCGCCGCGGGTTCGTCGGTAAATGCATTGAGCGCGTCGGCGTCGAGCACGAGCGGCGCGCCACTCTTCTCGAGCAACTCGCGCACAAACGCGGTGACGCTCTCGCCGCGACCCAGCCCGGGACCCGCGACGATGACGTCGGCCGCGATGGCTTGCACGGCCTCGAGTGCGCCAAGGTCCACCGTCCCTGACGCCGTTTCGTCCAGCGGCTCGGTCATGTATTCACTGCCATGAGCGGCAATCACCGGCTGACAGGACCTCGGCGCCGCGACCGTGACCAGACCCGCCCCCGATCGCAGTGCGCCCTGGGCCGCGAGCACGGCCGCACCTGATTTCCCCACCGAACCTGCAATCACCAGCACCCGGCCGAAGTCGCCCTTATGAGCATCCACCGCCCTCGGTTCGATCAGTGGGCGCAGGCGTTCGCGAGTGAGGAGCTCGATTCGTGGTCCATCGAGCGATTCGAGCACTTCCGCGGGAATGCCAACGTCGGCGATCACGACCTCGCCGCACTTGGCTTCCGCTGGCGGGAGCACGAGCGGCAGCTTCGGCGCACCGAGCGTGACGGTCACCGCCGCATCGATGGCCTCGCCGATGAGCTCACACGTGTCGGCCGACATGCCGGTGGGCAGGTCGATCGACACCACGGGGATGTCCGACGCGTTTAGATCGGCAACCACCGTCTGATAGAACCCTCGGAGCGCGTCCTTCAACCCGGTCCCAACGATCGCGTCGATGATGAGGTCGTGCGCCATCACCTCCGAAACCTGCAATTCCCACGCAGTTTCGTCGGCGATCTCGACCACGTCGAAACCAAGCCGCCCGAGGATCTCCAAGTTGATGCGTGCATCGCCGGTCACCTCGATCGCTCGACCCACCAGGAAGACCGAGACATCGCGGCCACGCTGATGCAGCGTGCGAGCCATCACGAACCCGTCGCCGCCGTTCTGGCCCTTGCCGCAGACGACGGCAATGCGGCGTTCGGCGAGATCGGGATAGAGCGATTCGATCGCGGCGACGGCCTGGCGGCCGGCGTTCTCCATCAGCACAATCGACGACAAACCGATCTCCTGGATCGTCCGCCGATCGGCCTCGCGCATCTGCTGTGTGTTGAGAATCCGCATCGGTGCGGGTTGCCGCGAGTCTAGCACACGGCGTTTTTGGCGCCTCAGCGCGCGCCTCGACGGCCGCGCATAATCGGTGACCCGCATCCCGTATGCCATTGGGGACAGTCCCCGATGGCACCGCGTGTGCGCGTGGCCCTGTTTATGCGTACTCTTCAACCGGCGGGCAGACGCAGACGAGATTGCGATCGCCGTACGGGTTGTCGATCCGTCCCACGCTCGGCCAGAACTTGTTGGCCTTGACCCACTGCAACGGATAGGCCGCCTTCTCTCGCGAGTAGCTGTGCGGCCAGTGGTCGGAGGTCACAGCCGCAGCGGTGTGCGGTGCGTGCTTCAGGACGTTGTCTCTCGCGTCGGCGCGCCCCGTGACCACCTCTTCGATCTCGCTACGAATCGCGATCAGGGCTTCACAGAACCGATCCAGCTCGGCCTTGGATTCGCTCTCGGTCGGCTCGATCATGAGCGTTCCGGGGACGGGGAACGACACCGTCGGCGCGTGAAAACCGTAGTCCATGAGTCGCTTGGCGACGTCGCCTTCCTCGACGCCTGCGGCCTTGAACGCTCGCAGGTCGAAGATCATCTCGTGCGCCACGCGGCCGTTCGGACGGGTATACAAGACGTCGTAGTGGTCCTCGAGTCGCGACTTGATGTAGTTGGCGTTCAGGATGGCGAAGCGCGTTGCATCAGCGACGCCTTCGCCGCCGAGCATTCGGATATAGGCGTACGAGATCAGCAGGATGCTCGCGCTGCCCCACGGCGCGGCCGACACTGGAGGAATCGCCTTCGACCCGCCGACCTCGGCGAACGGGTGACCGGGAAGAAACGGCGCCAGATGTGCGGCCACGCCAATCGGCCCCATGCCCGGGCCTCCGCCGCCGTGCGGAATCGCGAAGGTCTTGTGAAGATTCAGGTGGCAGACATCGGCGCCGATCGAAGCCGGGCTCGTCAATCCAACCTGCGCGTTCATGTTTGCGCCGTCCATATAGACCTGGCCGCCGTGCTCATGAATCACCGCGCAGATCTCGCGGATGGCGTCCTCGAACACGCCATGTGTTGACGGGTAGGTGATCATCAGACCCGCGAGGTCGTTCGCATGCTGCGCCGATTTCGCCTTGAGGTCGGCGACGTCCACATTGCCGCCGGCGTCGGTGCCGACGACGACCACTCGGAACCCTGCCATGACAGCACTTGCCGGGTTGGTGCCGTGCGCCGAGGCCGGGATCAGCACGACACTACGGTGCGCCTGCCCTCGGGATGCGAGGTACGCCCGGATCACCGCAAGCCCAGCGAACTCTCCTTGAGCACCTGAATTGGGCTGCAGCGAGACCGCGGGGAAACCGGTAATCGCGCAGAGGGCCGATTCAAGCTCCCGGCAGATCTGCTGATACCCCTGCGTCTGATCGGACGGCGCAAATGGATGCATGCGCGAGAACTCGGGCCACGACACCGGGTACATCTCGGTCGCGGCATTCAGCTTCATCGTGCACGAGCCCAACGGAATCATCGACGTGTCCAGGCCGATGTCCTTGCGCTCGAGGCTCTTGATGTAGCGCATCATCTCCGTCTCGGAGCGATGCGTGTTGAACACGGGATGGGTCAGGTACTCGCTCGTCCGGCGCAGCTCGCGCGGCCACTCGAGCGAATCCGATGGGTCAAGCGCGATTGTCGCGCCTTTTTTCCCCGAAGCCTCGGCGAAGATCGACAAAATGCTGACGAGATCGGCTGAGGTCGTCGTCTCGTCGAGCGCGATGCCAATTCCCGTGTCGCCAACGTAGCGAAAGTTGAGACCGTGATCGATGGCACCCTGATGGATCGCCTTCGCCCGAGGTCGGTCCGTGACGATTCGCAGCGTGTCGAAATAGTTCGCGTTGATCTGGTCGTATCCCAGACTCTGAAGCGCGCGATCGAGGGCGCGGGTCATGCCGTGCACGCGCCGTGCGATCGCGCGGATGCCCTCCGGCCCGTGGTACACGGCGTACATGGCCGCCATATTGGCGAGCAGCGCTTGCGCCGTACAGATGTTCGAGGTGGCCTTCTGGCGTCGAATGTGCTGCTCGCGTGTTTGGAGCGACATGCGATAGGCTGGCCGGCCATGCGCATCCACCGACACGCCGATGAGTCGGCCCGGCGCGTGACGGACGTAGGCCTGGCTCGTCGCGAAGAAGGCCGCGTGCGGGCCGCCAAACCCCAACGGAACACCAAATCGCTGCGAGTTGCCAAAGACAACGTCGGCGCCCATCTCGCCCGGGGGCGTCGCCAGGGCGAGCGCCAGCAGATCGGTGGCCACCGCGACGAGCACGCCGGCGGCGTGCGCCTTCGCGATGAAGGGGCGGAGGTCATTGAGGCGGCCCGCTTCGTCTGGATACTGCAGTAGCGCCCCGAACACATCTGAGTCGAACTGCATCTGGTCTGCCGGTCTGACGCGAAGCTCGATCCCCAGAGGTTCGGCGCGGCTCTTGAGCACCTCGATTGTTTGGGGAAATACGCGGTCCGAGACCAGGAACACGCCGGCATCATGGCCCAGCTGCTTCTCGAGCCTGCTGAGGTCGCCGGCGTCGAGGAACTGGCGGAAGGCAAAGCCTTTCACGCGATGGAGCAGGGTCATCGCCTCGCCGGCCGCAGTCCCCTCATCAAGCAAGGACGCATTGGCGATCGGCAGCCCCGTCAAATCCGCCACCATCGTCTGGAAATTGAGGAGGGACTCGAGGCGGCCCTGAGCGATCTCGGCCTGATACGGAGTGTACGGCGTGTACCAGCTGGGGTTCTCAAACACGCAGCGCCTGATGACGCTCGGCGTCAACGTATCGGAGTAACCGAGGCCGATGCAGCTGCGAAAGACCTTGTTCTTCTGCGCAATGCTACGGAGGCGAATGAGGTAGGTGGATTCGCTTTCCGCCGCGGGCAGATTCAAAGGCGACTTGAGCCGAATGCTCGCGGGTATCGTTTCGTCGATCAGCGCCTCGAGCGAGGACGCACGAACCGCCTTGAGCATGGCAGCGAGATCGTCGCCGCGCGGGCCGATATGTCGTGGAGCAAATGTGTCGAGGGGATCAACGCTCATGTCATTTGGCAATCAGGGCGGCGTAGGCGTCGGCGTCCATCAGCGTCGAGACCTCGCCGAGACTATCGAGCCGGACCTTCACCATCCAGGTGTCGTGCGGCTTGGAGTTCACCTGCTCGGGCCGATCCTTGAGATCGGTGTTGACCGCAACGACTTCGCCGGTCACCGGAGCGAAGAGCTCCGATACCGCCTTCACCGACTCGATCGTCCCGAACACCTTTCCCTGCGTGATGGTCGATCCCACATCGGGCAGTTCCACATAGACAACGTCACCCAACTGCTGCTGGGCAAAGTCGGTAATGCCGACGGCGCCGGTGTCGCCGTCAACGTTCACCCATTCGTGCTGGTGCGTGTATTTGAGATTGGTCGGGTAGGACATAGGGTGTCTCGTAGGTCTACACCATCTTCTTCGGCCGTTTGTAGAATGGCATCGGCACCGTTACAGCCTTCACACGGCGGCCGCGAACATCGATTTCGATCTCCGTCCCGGGTGCCGCTAACGCCGGGGGGACGTATGCCATCCCAATGGCCTTCTTCAGGAACGGTGTCTGGGTGCCGCTGGTGACGACACCGACCTGCTGACCGTCGTGCCACACGTCATAGCCGTGTCGGGCAATCGCACGGTCCACCATCTCAAAGCCGACCAGCCTTTTCGACACACCTTGGGCTTTCTGATCGTGCAGCCGCTCGCGTCCAAGGAACTCGGCCTTGTTCCAACCGACGATCCATCCGAGGTCCGCTTCGAGCACGGTGCTCGTCTCGTCCATGTCGTTGCCGTACAGACGCATCGACGCCTCGAGACGGAGCGTGTCACGTGCGCCAAGCCCGCACGGGATGAGCGCCATCGGCTGCCCAGCCTGCAGGAGGGCGTCCCACACCCGGGTTGCCATTGCGGCCGGCACCATGACCTCGAATCCGTCTTCGCCGGTGTAACCGGTTCGCGAGACGGTGCCACGGACGCCCGCCACCTCACCGTGCGCAAACCAGTAGTACTTGATCGGTGAGAGGTCGATCGCCGTCAGGGTCTGCAGAATCGCCTGCGAACGCGGTCCCTGGATGGCGATGAGCGCGTATCGATCGCTCGAGTTCACCGTCGCAATGTCGGGCACGGCTTCCTTGGCGCGAGCCGCGATCCACGCGTAGTCCTTGTCGATGTTGGAGGCGTTGATCACGAGCAGATAGTGCGAGGAACCAAACCGATAGACGAGCAGGTCGTCAACAAATGTGCCCTCGGGAGTCGTGAGCGCCGAGTACTGAATCTGACCAACGTGCAGCTTACTGGCGTCGTTGCTGGTGATGTGCTGAACCGCGGTCAGCGCATCCTTACCGGCGATCTCCACTTCTCCCATGTGGGAGACGTCGAAGAGCCCGGCCGCGGTGCGCACGGCCATGTGCTCGGCCGTGATGCCCGAGTACTCCACCGGCATGTCCCATCCGCCGTACGGGACCATGCGCGCGTCGAGCGCCACGTGCGAGCCATGAAGCGGTGTTTTCTTGAGGAGCGCTGCGCCGGAGTCGGTCATGAAGAAGAAGAGGCTCGCCGCGAAAGGGCGAGCCAGCGAAAGGTACTATGCACCTCAGCCGAGGGTCAAGACGAGGAGGAGGCGCGCGGCATCAGGGCCGTGGGCGCCGCAATCGACGGCGTCGTCGTCGACACGCTCAGCGCAGACGTCGCGACGACTGTCGAGCGCGTCGGCGTCTTGTAGCGGAGATAACTGTTGAGTGTGTGGTAGGAAATGTCGAGCACGCGACACGCTTTGCGCTTGTTTCCCTCGTTACGCTCGAGCACCAGGCGCGCGTAGCGACTGCCCCATGCGCGCATGGTGTCGCCCAGCTGCATCGCCGGGATCAGGACGCCGCCGTAGTCGCCACGCAAGCTCACCGGCAAATCGTCGACGCCGATCTGCTTGGAGTCTGCCGTGGCGATCGCACCTTCGACCATTCGCTCCAGCTCGCGGACATTGCCGGGCCAGTCGTACGACATCAATGCGTCCACGGCTGCCGGCGACAGCGACAGATGACTGGCTGCCTGATGTCGGGCAAGAAAATACTGCGTGAGCTCGAGAATGTCGCCCTTGCGACTCCGGAGGGGAGGCACGCGGATTTCGACCCCGCTGAGCCGGTAGAACAAATCCGTCCGGAACACGCCGCGCTCCACCAGTCCATGCAACGGGCGGTTGGTCGCCGCAACAATGCGGGTGTTGACTTGGCGGGAGCCGCTGCCACCGACCCGTTCGACCGTCAGGTCCTGCACGACGCGCAGCAGCTTGGCCTGCGCTGCCACCGAGAGATCGGACACCTCATCGAGAAACAGGGTGCCTCCGTCAGCGTGCTCGAACTTCCCGCGCCGTCCCTTGACACCAGTTGCCGTGCGTTCCTCGATGCCAAACAGTTCCGCTTCGATCAGGGTCTCGACCAGCGCGGCGCAGTTGATCGCCACGAATGGACCGTGACGCCGGCGTCCCAACGAGTGAATCTGACGCGCCACGAGCTCCTTGCCGACGCCACTCTCCCCGTCGATCAGCACCGTGAAATCGGTGTTGGCGACGCGCTCCACGCGATCTCGAAGGGCGCGCATCACTTCACTGGATCCGATGAGGGGCGCAACGCCGTCGCGCTCGAGCGCCGAGGGTCGGATCGGCGCGTGCGCGAGGCGTTCGGACTCTACGAGAATTGCCGTCAGGCTGGCCGCGCTCTCGAGAAGTTGACACGTCCACTCGTCCGGCCCTGTCTTGGCATCGAAGGCCGCCTCGAGAACCAGTGAACGGCCCTGCTCGCGAACCGGAACGACCAGCGCGATGTGATCGCGCGATCGAATAGGCCTGGTGCTTCGTGGAGACAGGCTGTGCGTGACTTCGGAGAGCCGGACACTTTTGATCCGCCCGAGCCGCGTCAGCCGATCGGTCAAGAATGCTGAAAAGTTTCGTCGAGTGAACGACGTTAAAAGGTCAGCGGCAACGCCCTGAATCAGCGAGTGAAGCCCGTTGCGACGGTCGGCTCGACGAGAGTGCGCACTCGGGGCCGTCTGCCTGGTTCCTGATTCCATTCGGAGCTCCTTTGGGGGCGGGGCGGGGATCAGCAATTCAAACCGAATGCCAGGGCGGCCCGGTTCGAGCGGTGGATCCGTCGAGGGAAAGATGCGCGAGGTCGCAGTTTTGTTGAAGCGCACCGGGTAGGCGTTGCCCCACCAGGAGTTTTCCCGGCGCAAACCACGGGCAGCGACTACTCTCTACCCGTCGCCACCGAACGGATGGAAGGCACAAGGCAGAAGGCCTTGCACCTTCTGCCTTGTCTAAGGTTGCCACTGCTGCGTTGACGGATTGAAGGACAGCAACCGCGTGCGGCCCGTGGCGCCGTAGAGACGGATCGCCATTTGCGGTCCTTGGGGCGCCGCAACATACAACGTGCCGCCAGTCGAGCTACCCAGTGGGCTGAACGACAGAAGCGATGTTCGTCCGATGCGGAGCGGGTCGTCACCCGGATTCAGCCAAGGCCCACCGCTAATGTCCGGAACCGCTTGATTGATGCGAAGCGAGACGCCACGCGCGTGTTGATCCAGCCACTGAACTCCGGTGATTGGCAGATCCGTAGCGCGGTCGATATCGCGCTGCAGTACGCCGTTGCCGTTGCCATCGACGAAGAGCGTGAAGCTCGTGCGGCCTCCCGCCAGATCGATCTTCAGTGCGACAACGGCGGCTCGCCTCAGGGCCTCGAACCGCGCGCGCTGTGTGTATTCCGCTAAAACCTGCGCCGCAACGAGTGTGCGCTCCCGTTCCAACGAGCCGGCCACCATCGGCACCGCCACCGCGGTAAGAATCGCGACGAGCGCCAGCGAACAGATCACATCAATCAGCGCGACGCCATGAGCGCTAGTTCCAACCACCCGACTTTTCGGGCTTGGCCGTGACCACCAGCATCGGCTTCAGCTTGAGAAAGCTCTTCTCGCCGATGCCCTTGATGTTCATCAGCTCTTCGACTTTCTTGAAGCCTCCGCTTTTTTGCCGGTATTCGACGATAAGCTGGGCGGTCTTCACGCCAATCCCGGGCAGCGCTTCGAGCTGCTCGAGGGTGGCGGAGTTGAGGTTGATTGCGGGGGTCGCCCCAGCAGCCTTCTCGGTCTGGGCCAAAACAGTCGGGGCGGCAACTAGCACAGCGGTCAGCGCAAGCGCGCCGGCAATCAAAGTACGCATCGGGTCCTCCAAGCAGATTCGGTTGTTGTCACGAGATACGGAACAGAAAGGCGATGAGCCAAGGAGGAACCATGTGCCAGGTCAGGGGCCGCCGGCGCCACCCGCCCATCGCCGTTCTGTCGCCGTCCCGGGGCAAGGACCGAGCCGAAAAAACGGACCGGCGCGAACTGATAGGCAGCGATAGCTTTGCGGTCAGGACCGGTCAGGTGGAGCTTTCGAGCCACGCGAGAATCGGCTACCGCGGTTGCGTGGGACCTGAACCGGGACCGAGAACGCTGGGCTTCGGGACCGTAACCAAAGTTGCGGCCGAGGCAACACGGGTTGCTGGGGCTCGATCGAAAATCCGGCTACAATCAGCAGTGCCAAAAAGGAGGCGTCTGTGCAGACTCTGACACTACGGGTGCGTGTTCACTGGCTGATTGGCGCGCTGGCCGCGGGACTTCTCGTCAGCCAGAGTGCCCCTCTCGTTCGAGCCTCAGATCGTATCGCCAGTCAGGCGGCGCCCGCCGCGTGCTCGCTCAATTGGGTGGGACACGAAGCCGAATTCGAAACCGCCCTCCGCGAGGGCAAGATCACCAAGATGGAGACAGTCCCGATCGGCGTCACCAAGCCGATGCGGGGCTACTTCGACGGCGGACCCGTGGCGCGGTTTACATGGAAGAACTTGCCCCCAGGTTACAAGTCCGGATTCATGGAGAGCTACAAGGCCGAAATCGCCGCCTACAGGGTCGACCGGATGCTCGAGCTTCATCGGGTTCCTCCCATGGTCGAGCGCAAGGTCGACGGCAAGGTGGGCGTGGTGATCTATTGGATCGAGAACGTCAAGGCATGGGACGCCAAGAACCCGCCTCGCGGACCCGAACCCAAGTGGAGCCACGAGATCGTCCGCATGAAGATGCTCGACCTGCTGATCGGCAACATCGATCGCAACCAGGGCAACCTGATTTACGACGATGACTGGCATTTAATGCTCATCGATCACTCGAGAGCGTTTATCAACAAAAAGGACCTCAAAGGCATGGCTGAGCTGGGCAGCGTCGATCGCGCGCTGTGGGCCAAGATGCAGGCGCTCACCTTCGAGTCTCTGAAAGCGGAGCTGAGCGAATGGGTCAACGACAACGAGCTCAAGGCCATGATCATCCGTCGCGATTTGATGACCAAGGCGATCGAGCAGCTGGTGGCGAAGAAGGGTGAGGGCAGCGTCTTCTTCTAGGCCACAGATGACGCAGATTACGCAGACACAGGTCTAGCGTCGCGTTCGCCTCGTCGTGAAACAGCTCTCGCGTCTCGCACTCGTCCTCGCGCTGGCCACACCGCTGCTGGCGCAGGACGAGCCGCCACGCCTGGTGGCGATCGGGGATATCCACGGCAGCCTGGACGGATTCACCGCCATCCTCAAAGCGGCGGGGCTAACGGGCGACGACGGCCGATGGTCCGGCGGCCGCACCATCTTCATCCAGACCGGCGATTACATGGATCGCGGTCCAGGCGTCCGCGCTGTCATGGACCGGCTGATGGCGCTCGAAGCGGAGGCCAAGAGTGCGGGAGGCCGAGCCGAGGCGCTGCTCGGCAATCACGAGGTGATGAACCTGATCGCGCACACCCGCGACACGACGACGACCATCTTCGCCGCCTTTGCGGACGACAAGTCCGAGTCCCGGCGCGAGGATGAGTGGGGCGACTACAGAAAGCTGGCGCCCGCCGCAAAGCTAAGGGGCAGCGTCATCCCCTCGGTGTATCGGCAGAACCGCGAAGAGTGGATGGCCGCGCATCCCCGCGGTTACGTCGAATACCGCGCCGCGCTCGCGCCGAAGGGTAAGTACGGCGCGTGGCTTCGCGAGAAGCCCATGGTCGTCGAGGTGGTTGGAACCATCCTGATGCACGCCGGTATCCCGCCGGAGGCCGCCCCCGAACGGCTCGAGGATCTCAATCAGAAGGTAAAAGCCGAGATCGCCCGCCTCGATCGCTTCCGCCAGAAGATGCTCGACAAGAAGCTCATTACGCAATCGTTTACTCTTACGGAGATGGCGCAGGCCGCCATGGGTGAAATCGATACGGCCAATGCGCTCATCAAGGCGTCGAACGCCGCCGGCCCGGGGGTGGATCCAGCGACGCTCGACATGGAGTTCCTGAAGGAAGCGGTCGAGATCCTCAAGGCGGACACCTGGATGGTCCTGGCTGAGGACAGTCCGCTCTGGTATCGCGGGTACGCGCTCCTGCCAGACGATGAGGGCGGACCCATTCCCGCGCTCCTCACGAAATACGGCGCCCGCCGGTTTGTCGTCGGGCACACGCCGCAGCCGCCCTTCCGCATCGTCTCTCGCTTTCGCGGGAGGGTCTTCGTGATCGACACCGGCATGCTCAAGGAACACTATGGGGGACGAGGATCGGCCCTCGAGCTCAAGGGCGCCGAGGCAACGGCGATCTATGAAGATGGGCGCGTGCCGCTTGGCGGCGCCAGCACCGGTGTTCCCGTGGCCTCGTTCTGGAACCATTCAACGGTTCGCCGCAGTCCTTCCTCGAGCTTCACGGTCGGCCGATAGCCGAGCAACCGCTCGGCTTTCGAAATATCGGCTTGCGAGTCGCGCACGTCACCAGAGCGGCGCTCCCCGAAGGTCGGTTCGATAGCGGAGTGCATCAGGCGCTTCAACGTCTCGAGCAGTTCGTTGAGAGACACCCGTCCACTGGTCGCGATGTTGAACGTCTCCCCGGCGACGCCCGACGTCTCGGCAGCTCGCAACACGCCATCGACGACGTTGCTCACGTAAGTGAAGTCACGCGTTTGCATGCCGTCGCCGTGAATCACTGGCGGCCGACCGGCGAGGAGCGCCGTAATGAAGAGCGAAATGACTCCGGAGTACTGAGAACCCGGATCTTGACGAGGCCCGAACACATTGAAATAGCGCGTGGTCACCGTCTCGAAACCATAGAGCTGGGTGAACAACTGACAGTACTGCTCGCCGACGAGCTTCTGGAGCGCGTACGGCGATAACGGCGACGCGGGCATGTCTTCCCGTTTGGGAAGGGTTTCGGAGTCGCCGTAGACCGATGACGAACCGGCAAAGACGAGGCGGCGGGCGCCGGCGTCGCGCGCGGCGACCAGGGTGTTCAGCAACCCATCGACGTTGGCGCGATTGGACTCGACCGGATCCTTCACCGACCGTGGCACAGAAGGGATGGCGGCCTGGTGCAGCACGTAGTCTATTCCCCGAACCGCGCGCTCGGCGACCGACGGATCGGCAAGGTCACCGACAACGAACTCGACGTCAGCCGGAACGTTGTGTCGCGAGCCTGTGATCAGACTGTCCACGATTCTCACGGTGTGTCCGAGAGACACGAGCGCTTCAGCCAGGTGAGAGCCAATGAACCCGGCGCCGCCGGTGACGAGGTAATGGGACATGCTCGGTAGTCGGTGGTCGAAAAGTGCCGCAGTGAACCTGTAAGCCGAATTCTGTCCCCCGCCTATCGCTCTCCGCCTTTCGGCTTTGAGCTTCGGCGCGGGCGACGATCATTCCTCTAGTCCCGGCATTGCTGACGGGATCGAGCAACCTACCCGGAGGCTTTGGACGGGCCGCCCTCAAGCGCCTCCCTATTTGGTCTTGCTCCGTGCGGGGTTTGGCCTGCCACCTCTGTTGCCAGAGGCGCGGTGCGCTCTTACCGCACCTTTTCACCCTTACCCTTCGACTCGGCACCGACCTAAAGGTCGGTGCCTCGCTCAGGGCGGTGTCTTTTCTGTGCCACTGTCCGTCGGGTCGCCCCGCCCGGGAATTACCCGGCGCACTGCCCTGCGGAGTTCGGACTTTCCTCTCCCTGCCTCACGTTCGCTCTCGGCTCTCACGAGCCTCGAGCTACGACGAGACAAGCAGCGATCGCCCGGTCCACTGCGGCGTTATTCGCTGTTCGCTATTCGCTGTTCGCTATTCGCTGTTCGCTGTTCGCTGTTCGCCTAGTTCCTAAACTTTCAACTTTCAACTTGAACTGTCAACTGCTCAACTCTTCAACTTTCAACTCTCCTAGCCGTCCTTCTCTTGCGCAATCTGGTACTGCTCCAACTTCTTGTACAGATTGCTGCGAGGCGTGTCGATCACCTCCGCCGTCTTGGAGATGTTCCAACCATTTTCGCGCAATCTGGCCACGAGGTACGCCCGTTCGGACTCCGACTTGAACTCCTGGAGTGTCGCCGCGTGTATCCAAGGCGCCGAGGTGCCCTGTGACGGCACCGCGAGGTCCTGCCGCGCGACGCCGCTGTCGGGAACATCCTTCGCATCGATGGCTTCGTTCGGGCTCATGATCACGAGCCGTTCGACGAAGTTGCGCAGCTCACGGATGTTACCGCGCCAGTGCATCTGACGCAGCCGTTCCATGGCCGCGCTGGTAAAGGTCTTCCGTTTGAAATTGTTGTCTCGTGCGAACAGATCCGCGAAGTGCCGAACGAGAGACGGAATATCATCACGCCGCTCGCGCAGGGCCGGCACGTGAATGGGCACCACGTTCAGGCGATAGAACAAATCCTCGCGAAACTGTCCCTTGTTGATTTCTTCTTCGAGGTTCTTGTTCGTCGCGGCAATCACTCGAACGTCAACTTTGATCACGCGATTGCTGCCGAGGCGTTCGAGCTCCTGTTCCTGCAACACGCGCAGCACCTTCGCCTGTGTCTTCAGGCTCATGTCGCCGACTTCGTCGAGGAAGATGGTGCCCTTGTCCGCTTGCTCGAACTTGCCGATCTGACGGTCGGACGCCCCAGTGAAGGATCCCTTCTCGTGTCCGAACAGCTCCGATTCGATGAGCTCGTCAGGGATCGCCGCACAATTCACCTGGACGAACGTGCCGTCGCGGCGAAGGCTTTCACGATGAATCGCTCTGGCGACGAGCTCCTTGCCGACGCCGCTCTCGCCCCAGACGAGCACGGTCGCATTCGTCGGCGCTGCCTTTTGCATCGCGGCTCGCACCGACGCCAAGGACGGCGAGTCGCCAACGATTTGGTAACGCTTCTCGGCATCGCGACGATAGGTCTTGTTTTCCGAGCGCAGCCGCCGCGAGTCGACGGCATTGCGAACGATGACCATCACGCGATCTTCGCCGAACGGCTTCTCGATGAAATCGAAGGCGCCCAGTCGCGTCGCCTCCACGGCCGTCGTGATCGTCGCGTGCCCCGACACGACGACAATGGGTGTCGATTCGACCAGATGCCGGAGCTTTTGGAGGACCTCGAGCCCATCCATGCCGGGCATCTTGATGTCGAGGAACACCAGATCGGGCGCCTCGCGCTCGACGAGCTTCACGCCCTCATCGCCGGTGGCCGCTTGCAGGACTTCGTAGCCTTCGTATTCGAGAATCCTCCGCAACGAGTCGCGGATGGCGGCCTCGTCATCGATGACCAGGATGCGCGGCTTCAACGAGACTCCGTCCGAACCGTACGAATCGTGCGCTGGTCAAGATCGGGATCGTAGAGGTAGACAGCCAGTACCGACCCTGGCGGGGCCGCCGCGATCGTCCGGCGGAAGGCGACAACGGTCTCGACGGGTTGGCGGTTGATTTCCAGGATCACCTGTCCGCGTTCGATTCCCGCGTCATAGGCCGCGCTCAGCGCTTCGACGCTTTGGACGAGCAGGCCGCGCGTATCCTGCGGCACGTCGAAGCGATGCACGTTGGTGCCATCGATCTCGATGAGGCCCAGTCCGAGCTCGCCGGGTCCAATGCGTTGGGCCGATCGCTCGGCGGGAGGCGGCAGGTCGGCGTTTCGCGTCGGACGCTCTGCCAGCTTCACCGAGACTTCCCGCGCGCGGCCGTCACGCACGTACTCGAGTCGGGCGGTCGAGCCCGGCGTGCGCATGGCAATCTCACGGATCAAACCGTCGTTGGTCCTCACCGGCTCGCCGTCCACCGACACGATCAGGTCGTAGGGACGCAGTCCCGCACGGGCACCCGGCGATCCGGGGGTGACGTCCTGGACCAGCGCCCCGTCCGAGCGCGACAGTCGCAACGACGCCTGGAGGTCCTGATCGACGTCTCGCAGGGCAACGCCGATGTACCCGCGCATCACTTTGCCGACGGCTTTCAACTGCGGCAGCACGGCACGCGCCTGGTTGATCGGAACCGCAAAGCCGATGTTGTTCGACTGGCGGCTCACGGCCGAGTTGATGCCGATCACCTGTCCTCGGCTATTGATGAGTGGGCCGCCACTGTTGCCGAAGCTGATCGCCGCATCGGTCTGGATGTAGTTGTCGAGGCTCGAATCGAAGAGCTTGCGTCCGATGAAGCTCACGACGCCAACCGTCACCGTATGCTCGTACGCAAGCGGATTGCCAATCGCGCAGACCCACTCCCCGACACGCAGGCGATCGGAATCGCCGAGTGTCGCGTGTCGAAGTGGCGCGTCCGCGTCCACTTTGATCAAGGCGATGTCGATGTCGGGATCCGAGCCGACCACTTCCGCGCGAAACGACCGCCCGTCGGTCAACTTGACCGTGAGCCGGTCGGCGCCGCCGATGACATGCTGGTTCGTCAGGATGTGTCCCTCGGCGTCGATGAGGAAGCCGGTCCCCATCCCACGACGAGGCGTCTCACCGGTCCGTGGCCGGCGCAGATCGAACGGATCCTGAAACAGATCGGGACGCCTGGGCTGACCCTCCTGCAGCGTTCGGGACCGTCGCCCACGCGCAGTGGCGTCGATGTTGACGACCGAGGGATTGAGCCGCTCCGCGATGTCGGCAAAGTTGACCGGGCCTGTGGAACTCGCCGCCGCGCGACCCGTGCGCTCGGGCGTGACCAGCTC
>JBOGIV010000390.1:0-6514 GCA_050747925.1 Vicinamibacterales bacterium | reverse complement strand
GGATCCGCCGTTTCGGCCGGCCGGCTCCACCCAGCGTTCTCAACGCTCCTGGTCGACGATCGATTCTCGACACCGCAGTGCGCGGCGGATTCCTGCTGCTGGCGGAAGAAGCCAACCGCGAGATCGTTATGGGCACATTGGTGATTCGACCACGTGGGCTCATCATTCCCGATAAGCCCACTCCTGACGGTTACCGAGCGCTCGACAAGGCTGGAATCGCCAAAGCGACGATGAACTTCCTGGTGGAGCCGAAGGGCGACAAGAGCACGCTGCTGTTGACCGAAACGCGCATCTTCGCGACCGACGAGGATGCCCTCCAGAGTTTTACGCCGTACTGGCTCGCCATCTATCCGGGGAGCGCGATCCTCCGGGTGACGTGGCTGCGCGCCATCAAAACTCGAGCTGAGGGGCCGGATGCGTTTTGAGATCGCGCGCGCAGCCCCGCGCGCGTTGATCTTCGCCGCGTCGATCCTCTGCGCGTCGGACGCTGGCGCCCATCCGGCGCCGTTCAGCTATCTCGATGTGCATCTGAGTGGATCAGAGGTGACGGGGACGCTTGTCGTCCACGATTTCGATGCGGCGCACGACCTCGGCATTGCCTCACCAGACTCGCTCCTCGATCCGAACACGGCGGAAAGATATCGCACGGCCTTGATTGCGCTGCTCTCGCCAAGGCTCGATATGACGTTTGATGGGCGAGTCGTCTCCCTCAACTGGGGCTCGCTCCAGGTGGTGGCCGATCGCCAGAGCCTCCGGCTGGCGTTCACGATCGCCGCGAGACCCGGGCGCGTCGGGATCGAGGCACTCATCTTTCCCTACGACCCGGTGCACCAGACTTTCATCAACATCTACGAAGACGGTGCGCTGAAGCAACAGGCGATCCTCGACGCGGATCACCGAACGCTCGACTATTACGCCGGCAGCACGCAGGGGGTCATGGCCGTCGTGACCACATTCGTCGTATCGGGGGTCGAACACATCATGATCGGGCCCGACCACATTCTGTTCCTGGTCGGCCTGCTCCTTCTCGGCGGCACGCTGGGCCGGCTCGCGATCATCGTGACGTCGTTCACGATCGGCCATAGCATCACCTTGTCGCTGGCGGCGCTCGATATCCTCTCGCCCTCGCCGCGGTTCGTCGAACCGCTGATCGCGCTCACCATCATCGTCGTCGGCGCGGACAATCTGTTGGTTCTGCGTGGCACACAGGCCTCCGGGCAGGCCTCAGACATCCGCGCCTGGCTCGCGGCGGCGTTCGGCTTGATTCACGGTTTCGGCTTTGCGTCGGTGCTCAAGGAGTTTGGGTTGCCCCGCGCTGCGCTTGGCTGGTCGCTCTTCTCGTTCAACCTGGGCGTCGAGATCGGTCAGCTGATCATCGTGTTGGTAGTGGCTGGCTCGTTGAGCTTCCTGAGGCGCCGAAGCATGATCTGGTCGCACCGAGTCGCGCTGGCGGGCTCTCTTGGCGTCGTGGCCGCCGGCTTCTATTGGTTCGTAGAAAGGGTGTTTCTTGTCTAAGGTCTCCACTCCCGCTTCCGTCCTCAGAGTTTGCGAGATCCCTTCTTGATGGGCGGGTCGTAGCGAGAAACGAGCTTCAATCGCTCCATGCGTTCGAAGTCTGTGTCGAGCGACCACACGAGTCCGCCGATGTCCGTCGCCAGGGCGGCGATGATGAGATCGGTGAGACCGAAGCGCTGTCTCGCATCCGCCGCCCGTTCGATGGAGTCCGGGAGCGCGTTCCAAGTGTCGTCGTTCGGCGCGAGTTGAATCAGCGCACCAAACGCCTTCAAGAACGCCTTACGGTCACGCTTCTTCAGTCCCGCCCAGAGTTCCAGTCGTACTGGCAGGGCCAGCGCCACTTCGTCCGCGTCAATGAGCGAGTCCAGTGTCGTCGCTATGTGCGCGTCCCGCCGAGCGGCGATCCAAACGGACGTGTCAACGACGATCACGCGCGCGTCCGGTCGAGTCGACGAACGTCGGCGGGATCGAATTCGAAGTCCAGGCGGCGGACGAGGGCTTTGAGGTCGTCGAGACGGCTGCGCCGTACCACTTCCTTCAAGGCAAAGACCACGGTATCGGTTTTTGATTTGAACCCGACGGCATCACGAGCCGCTTCCACCAGTCCGGTGGGCAAATCCAACGTCGTGCGCATACGACTTACACTAATTTGTATGCCTGGAGGCTGTCAAGCTTACTGCAAACGTACGCACGCGTGTCCCTGGACGCGGCCGATGGCCGCCTCGGACATGCTCGATGAGAGGCGTGGTCTAAGAGGCGGGTGGGAACACGATTCCTCGCGCGCGGCCGACGGCAATGGCTTCTCATCGCTTCACAGCATCGAGACTGACGACGGGCTCGTCGCCAACGACGGCGGCACTGTGAACCGCGCCGCGCGGAACTGCCACCCAATCGCCGGGGCCGAGCACGGCCAAGTGTCCGCTCACAACCAGCCGAAACCGTCCAGAGACCACGGCATCGACCTTGTCGACGCCGTGCGTGTGATCGGGAAACACGGTGCCGGGCTCATAGACATACCGAGCCACGTGGTAGCCCATCGACTCCAGCTTTGAGCGGAGGGCCGCCTCGCTGAGCGGCCCGTCAACAGAGGGATTCCAACGCCGAACAGCCAACCTTTTCTTGCTTCTTTCTTCTGTCTTCTGTCTTCTCTTCAGGCCTGGGCGTCAGTGGGTGCGTGTGTCACCCCGGGCACCGATCCGCCGGCGAGCTCCTGATCGATCATCAGAAGGCCAACGCCGGTGTTCCCTGCCAGGCGGATGCGACCGAGGACCGCGCGGGCGGCGGCCTCTTCTTCCATCTGCTCGTTGACGAACCACTGCAGCATCACCGATGCGGGACGATCCTGTGACTTCTCCGCCAGTGAGAAGAGCGCGTTGATCGACGTCGTGACCTCTCGTTCGTTGTTCAGCACGTGCTCGCAGAGCTTTTCGGCCGATTTCCAATCCGCGGGCGGTGCGGCAACCGCCGGTAACAGAGCCTTCTGATTGCGCTCGATCAGGTGATTGATGATGCGCTGCGCATGACCGAGCTCGTCGGACGACTGCTTTTTCATCCACGTTGCGAATCCCGGCAGGTCGTGCTCGGCCAGCCAGATCGACATCGCCAGGTATTCGTGCGCCGCGCGGAACTCGAGCTTCAGATGCTCATTCAAACCCTTCAGCAGGTCTTTGTTCATGGCCTTCGATTATGCCACGCGCTCGCTAACGCCCGCGGCGCCTGGCGAGCTCGAAGCCCAACCCGCCGAGCGCGACGAACAGGATGGTGCCCGTCATCGCCAAGGGGAGATGCCCGGTGCCGCCAAAGTACACCGCGCCAGCCATCGCCGCCACTGCCATCGACAGCACCGCGACGACGGCACGCTGCGACGGTTTTGAGGACGTTTGACTTGTTGCCATCGTTTTGCCTTTTGCCTTGTGCTTTTTGCCTTTGCCCTCGTCCGCGTTCGTGTCACTCGACGTGAAAGCGGTCCGACAATCCCAGATCCGCGAACACCTGTCGAAGCTCTCGACGCAGCGCTTCCGCCTGCAGACCATCCGTCGCAACGCTCGCATCGAGCTGCAACGTCAACGTCTTTCCGCTCTTCAGCTTCGGAATCAACTTGATCCCCAACTTGTTCCACGTCTCCGGCGGCACGTCTCCGGTCACGCGGATCGTCACGACCGACGCAGCAACGTCTTCCTGTGGAGAGTCGTGTGGAGGAGGATGCACAGCAGGTGGAGGCGGCGGCGTGACGATGGCGGGCGGCTGTGCCAGCGCCTTCGCGCGCGCCTTGGTCAGCAGGAACACCTCGGTGTCGAACGTGACCTCGTCTGGCGAGAGATATGGACCCGCCGCCGGCAAAGGGCGGGGCCTCGTAGCCATATGCGGCCTCCACCAACGCGCGCGCCGTCCGCAGGTAGTCGGCGTTGGCGGCGTTGTCCCAGTTGTCGGCGATGAACTTCAAGAGCGCCTGGCGCAAGCCTTCGGCGGTCTTCACTTGTTCTTGAAGGCGATCCGACGCTCCTGGATGCGCCAGGAGAATGGCTCTCGCCTCCGTTCCGAAATGTGACGGGCAAGAGGGATCTGCCGGGTCGGGGAGCGGCAGCGCCATGAGCATGGCGCGGCAGGCCGCGAGCGGACGCCGAGCCCACCAGAGGTGCAAGGTGCTGGGGTGGCCGTGGCGGATCGACTTCTCTCGCGCCGCGTGCTTCGACACCACAGCGATAGGAAAATCAACCTCAGCTAACCGCTTGCACTCCTTCGGGATGCGAGACATTACCTAAACTTTTACCTAATAAAGAGACACTACCTAATTAGGAGGCCGAGGCCGCTTTGTCCATGTGGCCTGCGGCCCACGGCCGCTACAGTCGAGCTCACCCGCCATCTTCTGCAGCCGTAGGAACTTCCGCACCAGATCGATTCCGACCCCAGGACACGCGCGTCGAAGGTCGGAGACTCGAAAAGCTGTTGGCAATCGACTCATCGCCATCGCCAATCGTTCGGACTTGCTGCCTCGGGGCGACGTGGTTTCGCCCACTCGGCTCTCAAACTCCCGATACGCGGTCTTGAGCACGTACAGAAGAAAGTTGACGTAGGGCCACGGGTCGTGTCGGCGCTCGTGCCATCCGCTCGACGACTGCTCGAGCGTCTCGTAATAGCGCGCCTTGTTCTCCTCGATGATTCGCTCGAGCGAGATGTAGCGGCCGGCGTCGTATCCGAGTTGATGGCACTGCAAAAGAAACAGGAGACGCGACGCGCGTCCATTGCCGTCTCGAAATGGATGGACGCACAGGAAATCCAGGTTGAACGCGGCTGCGGCCACCAGTGGAGTCACCCATTGCCCCGATCGCCAGGCTTGCCACTCGTCGACGAGCTCGCGCATCGCGGCCGGAGTCGCGCTCGCCGACACGGGGCGAAAGCGTACGCGCGATGAACCGTCAGCGCGGCGTTCGATGATGTCGCTGTCCCGCTCCTTGTATTGGCCGGCGTCCGCACTGCCCGGGCGGCTCGTGGCGTGCAGCTCTTGGATCGAGGCCTCGGAGATCTCAATGGTCTCCGCGGTTTCATGGACGCGCCGAAGAGCCTGGCGATATCCGCGCACTTCCTCTTCGTCTCGGTCACGGAGAACCCGCGATCCGAACACCACGGTGGCCACACGCGATGGATCGACCTCCACGCCCTCGATACGGTTCGACGACACGGCGCTTTCGACGATGGCGCTCTCGCGGAGGCGTTTGAGGATCTGCAGAGACTGTTTCGCGAAGAGTTCCTGCCGCCCTCGCGAGGTGCCCACTTCCTCGAGCGTCCACGCCACCGATGCGGGCACGCTCAGGCGACCGTCTTTTACGAGCTGTTCGAAAAGACTCAGGGTCATCATCGTGGCGGATCGGCTCCAACGACTCGGCTCACCGGTAGAGCGCAGTGCGCCACCTTCAGCACTTCTTCCCACGGAAAGCGTACCGGATCCTGGACCGGCCTGACCAACGGCTCTGTCCGACACTTTGAAACGACATAGAGCCAGAAACAGTCGCGGCGCTCGTGCGACACGCGAATCTCGTTGGGCGTCAGCATCACCGCGCCGTCTGCCGCACCGATGCCCTTCACTTCGATGAGACGCACTCGCCGGACACTGGATCGACGCTGGTCAAGTCATAGCCCAGATCGTGCATGTGCACGTCGGCGACGTGTCGGCCTGCCGCGCGCTCGTACGCCATGGCGGCCTCCATCGCGATCCGCTCCGTTTCCGGATCGGACTTGAGACGCGTCACTTGAGGCGCCTGGCGATCCGGATGCGGCAGAACGAGAGCGCTGGCAATGCGCTCGACATCGCGGACCGCGAGCGCGCGCTGTCGCTCGAGCTCCTCGCGTCGTCGTTCGCGTCGCTGCGTCAGCTCTTCGTGCCGCTGGTCGGCCATCGCCAATTGCCCAGCGGCGCCCTCCGCGCCACGGTCGTTGTCTTCGGTCAGCCTGGCAAGCTGGAGATCTGCGCGTGAAATAAGCTCAGTGAGTGACAGCTCTACATGCGCGGCCACTCGATCCAGTTCCGCGACTCGCTCGGCCCGAGTCTCTGCCAGCAGAGGCTCCAACACGTGTCGCTGCATCCACTCTCGAGGCTCGGGCGCGCCGGCAATTTCTGGAAGATCCTTGGGCGCATTGAGACCGGAGACACCAATCTCCCACACGCCGATGCCGACAGGTCTTAGCGTCTCAACGCGAACGGGCTCCGAGAATTGGGATCCGGTCAGCACCTGCCCTTCGGAGATGGGAGCAGAGGTCTCTTCCAAGAATCGTCTTCTTCTGCTTAGGAGTTCCGCGTCTTCTCTGACGCGTTAATCGATGCGGTCAGCGAGCAATCCTACAGCGACCGCGTAGGCGTGTGCACAGTTATATCCCAGCAGCGCGTCGTAGTTCGGATACACCAGGTAAGTGTGTCCACTGGCGCGGAGCAGCGAGGCCGGCCGCGCCGCCTTCGGCAACGAACGCCCGCTCATCGTCCGCACACCAAGCGCCTGCCACTCGG
>JBOGIV010000389.1:0-10661 GCA_050747925.1 Vicinamibacterales bacterium | reverse complement strand
CGTCTGATCCGTGCAGCGTGACGAGGTGCGCTGGCATCAAGCGCTGCCGCCGAAACCATCGCTCCATCTGATGACGAGTATTCGAGTCATCCTCGCGCACCACCCACGCTTCGTCTCGCAGCTCGGAAGGCTTCAATTGATGCCGCTTTGCCAGCGGGGAGGCGCCAGGCGCGACCAGCACCAGATCGTCGCCGCCAATCCGACGCCCCTGGAGCTCGCCGAGCACCGGCCGTCCGACGACGACCGCCATGTCGAGATCGTTCGCCGCGACCCGTTCTAGTATCTCGACCTCCGGGCCGATCGCGAAATGCAGCGCAAACCGCGGATGTGCCTGGCGGTAGCGCGCGAGGATCGGAGGCAATAGATAGAGGCCCGCGGTTTGTGTCGCCCCGAGGCGGATGCGACCAAGCGCGCCGGTCGCCACGCCTTGGACTCGTTCGCGCGCGCGGGCGACGGCCGCGAGGATGCGGAGCGTGTCTTCGAGAAACTGTTCGCCCGCCACCGTCAGCGATACCTGCCGTCCGGCACGATTGAGCAGCCGCGCGCCCAGCTCCTGTTCCAGCAGCCGGATCTGATGCGACACCGCCGGCTGTGAGAGGTTGCAGCGGTCGGCAGCCCGAGCGAAGTGGCGCAGGTCGGCGACGGCGGCGAACGTCTGGAGAAGACGAAGTTCGATGATTCATAGAATCTATCACGGTGTTCCAAATGTTTCATTGGACGAATCGTGCGCGTGACCCTATCCTTCGGCCCATGACCATCAGTAGGGAGGGAGGCAGATCATGCGGCGAATCATCGCTCTGGCGGTTTTCGTGACCGTGTTCGGTGCGTCGGGTTCGACATTCGCGCAACCCGCAGCGCCGGCGAAGTCTCTGTACGACCGGCTCGGCGGCACCTACAGCATCGCGACCGTCGTCGACGACTTCATCGAGCGGCTCCTGGTGAATGTCACGCTCAACGGCAACCCTGCGATCAAGGAGGCACGTGATCGGGTGCCGAAGGCAGGGCTCAAGTTCCATGTGACGGCGCTGGTCTGCGAGGTCACCGGCGGCCCCTGCAAATACAGTGGCCGGTCGATGAAAGAATCGCACGCGAAGTTGAACATCAACGACGCGCAGTGGAACGCCATGGTCGCCGACTTCAGGGCGACGCTGAGCAGGTTCAAGGTGCCGGCCGGCGAGCAGGACGAGTTGATCAAGATCGTCGGCTCGACGAAGGCCGATATCGTTGTCGCCGGGACGCGATAGAGGCGGCCGGTTTGCCGACTGCCAGTCGCGTTGCGCCCGAGGCGTTCAAATGATCGCCGCCCGTTGTCCGTGGTACATCGCCGATCCGCTGTTAGCGCTATGGGTTCGGCCATCGTCGTCGCGGTCGGCGTTCGGCTGCTCCGCCTTGCAGGCGCGCACGCCCTCGTCACCGGCGAACCGATTGCGTGGTCGGTGCAACGGCCCGAACGTCGTCACGTGATCGGCAGCGCGATCTTTGGTGCGGGGTGGAGCGTGGCGGGCACGTGTCCTGGCCCGCTGGCCGCGATGATCGGCGAAGGAAAGCTCGGAGGCTTGGCCGTCCCGAGCGGTCTGCTCGCCGGCGTCGCGCTCCATCAACAGCTGGTGAAGCCCTCACGCAAATGATCCTTCGACCCTATTACTACTATGACCGAGGCTGTGCGGCGTACCTCTTCGGATGCGGCACGCTCGGCCGATGCGCAGTCGTCGACGCTCGTGCGGAGGATGTCGAGGTCTACGCCGCGTTCGCGAGCAGCAAAGAGATGCGTATCACTCACGTGATCGATACGCACGTCCACGCGGACCACCGATCAGGCGGTAGAGAGCTGGCGCGGCGGACCGGCGGCCGCTACTGCCTGCACGAGTCCGCCGACGTCGCCATCTCATTTACACCATTACGGGACGGCGAGGAGATCGAGCTCGGAAACACCCACGTCAGCGTCATCCATACACCGGGACACTCGCCGGAGAGCGTTTGCCTGCTCGTCACCGATCGGAAGCGCGGGTCAGACCCGTGGTTCGTGTTGACCGGCGATACTCTGTTCGTCGGCGCCGTCGGGCGTCCGGATCTGCCAGGCCGTGCGCGGGAACACGCGGCCGAACTGTATGCGAGTCTTCATGAGAAGCTGCTGACGCTGCCGGGCGATCTCGAAATCTATCCGGGCCATTTCTCCGGATCGTTGTGCGGGGCGGGACTGAGTGGCAAGCCCACCAGCACGATCGCGTTCGAGCGACGCTGGAACCCCATGCTGTCGCTCGATCGTGACGGGTTCATTGACGCGCTCACCAACGTGCCGGCCAAGCCCGAGGAGATGGAGGAGATTCTGTCGTTCAATCGGGGACAGTCGCGGATCCAGGTGGACGCGTGACAACAGCCCTGATGCACGAGCGTTCCGTAATCGTTCGGCTCGGCTTACGCGAGAACGCGGCGCAGTTTGCGCTATTGGTGCTCGTCAACGCATTCGTCGGCGCGATCGTGGGGATGGAACGCAGCATTGTCCCGTCGATTGCGGAGCAAGAGTTTCATCTGGCAGCCCGTACGGCGGTGCTGTCGTTCATCGTGGCGTTCGGTCTGTCCAAGGCGCTCACGAACTATGTGGCGGGCCGCGTCGCCGATCGGGTTGGACGCAAGCAAGTGCTGGTCGCGGGCTGGTTGATCGCGATCCCGGTGCCGTTCATGTTGATGTGGGGCCCAAGCTGGAACTGGATTCTTGCGGCCAATGTGCTGCTCGGCATCAGCCAGGGCTTCACCTGGTCGACGACGGTCATCATGAAGATCGATCTCGTGGGCGCGGCCCACCGAGGGTTCGCCATGGGATTGAACGAGTTCGCAGGCTACCTGGCGCTCGCGGGAGGGGCGCTGGTGACAGGCTGGATCGCCGCCCGAACGGGGCTGCGGCCAGAGCCTTTTTACCCCGGCATCGCTTTCGTCGCCCTGGGCCTTTGCCTCTCGACCTTGCTCGTTCGCGAGACCTCGAGGCACGTCGCCCTGGAATCGAAGCTGGGCGCGTCGGGCGATGCCCTTGCGCCGCGTGAAGTCTTCTGGAGAACAACCGCGACCGATCGCAACTTGTCCACGATCAGTCAAGCTGGACTCGTCAACAACTTGAACGATGGGATGGCGTGGGGGATTTTCCCGCTGTTCTTCGCGGCGGCCAACATGGGCCTCGAGCGCATCGGCCTCTTGGCCGCGATCTATCCGGCAATGTGGGGAGTGACGCAACTGGTCACCGGCGCTCTCTCTGATCGCGTCGGACGCAAGTGGCTCATCGCCGGCGGCATGTGGACGCAAGCCGTCGGCATCGGCGTGGTCACTCTGTCCAACAGTTTCGCGGGATTCGGCGCGGGCGCCGCGTTGCTGGGCATCGGGACTGCGATGGTCTATCCAACCTTGCTCGCCGCGATCGGTGACGTGGCGCTGCCCTCATGGCGAGCATCGGCCGTCGGCGTGTATCGGATGTGGCGCGATCTCGGCTACGCGATCGGCGCGCTCGTGGCAGGGCTCGCGGCCGACGCCATCGGACTTGCCGGAGCGATGTGGCTCATTGCGGCCATTACGTTCGTGTCGGGAGTCGTGGCTGCTGTCAGGATGGACGAAACGTTGAACTTCTCAACGGTGTGAATGAGCGACGCGCGCACGAATGACGTCAAGAGTCGAGTCTCTATCGCGAGGTGAATGAGTATGGCCATCGTCTGTCCCGTTGATCTCGACACACTCAGGCTGCGTGCGGAAATCCAATCGATCTATGCGCGTGTCGCAGCGGATCCATCTGGCGAATTCCACTTTCATCGCGGTCCTGAATACGCGGCCGAGCGGCTGCATTACGACGCGGACGAACTCGCGACCCTTCCACGGACGGTGACCGAGTCGTTCGCGGGTGTCGGCAATCCTCACGCGATCGCGCCGCTGCCAGTGGGAGCCACGGTGGTGGACATCGGGTCCGGCGCCGGCACCGATCTCCTGCTCGCTGCGCGGCACGTCGGCCCACATGGTCGGGCGATCGGTGTCGACATGACCGAGGCGATGCGCGACCGAGCCCGTCTGGGTGCGCGAGAGTGCGGCCTGCCACACGTGGACGTGCGCGAGGGAGACGCGACGGCACTCCCGACTGAAAGCGAGACCGCCGACGTTGTGATGTCGAATGGCGTCCTGAATCTCGTGGCGGAGAAGCGAGACGCGATCGCTGAGATCAGGCGCGTCCTGAAACCCGGCGGACACGTCCAGATCGCGGATATCACACTCGCCGTCGGGCTGTCGGAAAGCGCGCGACAGGACATCGATCTCTGGACGGGTTGAATCGCCGGCGCTCTGCTGGAAGCAGAGATCTGTGGCGCGTTCGAGACTGCGGGGTTCGTCGATGTGCGGATGACGCACCGATTCGATCCGTTTGGCGGCACGACGAAGGAGCGAACGGCGCGGAAATATGGCGTCATCGGCGTCAACCTGGCGGCAACCAAACCGTGACGGGTTCACGAAATGCTGTCCTACGAGGACATGTTGCGTCACCTTCACGAGGCACTGAAGTCGGGGGGACGTCTCGTCATCGCCGAGCCCTACCCGCTCGAAGCGGGCCAATCGAGAGCTGAGCAGGTCAAGGTCCACCGAATCGGCCCCGAGTAGGTCGCCAGCGAGGTGACGCAGGCCGGCTTGCTGGTCATCGAGCGGCAGGATGACTTCACAAAGATTCCGATCGGCGGCGGTGGCTATTCGCTGATCGTGGCTCGACGCCCCTGACCGTCGTTGGTACACGCCAGCCGGCGACTGGTCGACCCATAGTGCTCAGCGTAGAAGTCGACGCTTAGCTTGGGTGTAAACGGATACCCGAAGAGATAGATGTGGCGCGTGATCCTCAGGTCGTTCACTTCTGATCCGAAGCGCTGCCGGCAAGTCGCCTCGAACCCGGGATGGAGGTTTTGCAGACAGGGCGGAAGATGGTCATCCTGTTGACTCGTCTTGCTTTCTGGTCCGTCCTCTCTCCTCCTGTTGCCCGTTGTCCGGGCGCTAATGTTCCCAAGTTGTTCCCAAGTTTTCAAGCCACGCTCCAGCCTGGATTGAGGATCTTCGCCAACACCCCGGCTCTTCGATTGACGAGTTTCTGTGGAACCGCCAACACGATGAGATCTTCAACCGCATTGGTCGGCCGGTGATCGCTGGCCTCTTGGCTGAGGCTCTTCAGCATGCCGGACCAGGCCAACGAGCGTTGACTGGATCGAGCGTGTGGCGAACAACCTGGCCGAGGGCGCCGCCGAGATAGACAACTTCGTGGAAGGCAACAGAGGCGTGTCGTTCGTAACGTTCAACTTCGACTCCCTGATTGAGGAACGACTCGAGCGAAGCCTCCTCCGAAGATACGCGAATCCAAACCGAGTGAACCTTTCAGAAGTGTTCGCTCGCGTAGCTCCGGTTCATCATGTTCATGGACGCCTCCCCCAGCCACCGGATGGCCCGATCCTCATCGCTTACGAGGACGTGTCCAACCGCTGGATCAGATGGATTCAGGATGCCGCGAGAGAGGTCAACATCATTCAGGATCCCATCGAGGTCGGTGCGCTCGCGAGCTCACGAGCGGCGGTGTCGAATGCTGTGGTGGTTGTCTGCCTCGGGCTGGCGTACCACACTGAGAACACTGGCTCCGTGCCCGATGCGATCCGATTAGAATCGGGGTATGCGGGCCCCAGGCCTTCGGCCCGTCGGTTCGATTTTGGCTCTCCTCGTGACGATCGCGGCAAGCGACGCACGCGCGCAGACATATCAGGGCACCGTGCGCGGAGCGGTTCGCGACGCGACCGGCGTCGTCCCCGGCGTCGACGTCGTTCTGTTCAACGAAGAGACCAACGCGGTGCGCACCAGCACCACGAACGCAGCGGGCGAGTATGCGTTTCCCAATGTCCCGCCGGGCGCATACACGATCAAGGCAGCGTTGGCTGGGTTCAAGACCTTCGAGAGCCGCGGCATAAGGATTGGTACGCAAGACGCGCTCACGCTCGACCTGGTACTCGAAGTCGGCGAGGTGCGTGAGACCATCATCGTTACCGGCGTCACGCCCGTCGTCGAGAAGGCCAGGGCGTCAATCGGCACCGTGCTCGATCAGGCGTCGCTCGAAACGCTGCCCAACCCTGGTCGCAATCCGTTCGTTTTGTCGACGATCGCGCCCACCGTCATTCCAACTGGCAGCCCGCAGTTCGTTCGCATGCAGGACCACAACCTCTCGGCCATGCTGTCAGTGGCTGGCGGCCCGCGGCGAGCCAACAGCTATTTGCTGGACGGCGTTCCCATCGGCGACCTTTTCAACCGCGCAGCCATCGCGCCGTCGATCGAAGCGGTCGAAGAGGTGAAGGTGCAGATCTCGACCTACGACGCGGAGCTGGGACGAACCGGAGGCGGCGTTTTCAACACGACGCTCAAGGCGGGATCAAACATCTGGCGTGGCAGCACGCTGTATCTCGAACGGCCGGAATAAGGCACCGGGAGGCAATTCTTCACACGCAAGACCGGTCAGGCGAAGCCCGACACGGCACATCACCTGTGGGCTGGTTCGCTCGGGGGTCCGGTGATCAAAGGTCGGACCTTCTTCTGGGCGAGCACCGAAGGGTACCAGTCCGTTACGACGCAGAGCCTCGTGCTCACATTGCCAACGGCCCGCGAGCGCCTCGGCGACTATTCACAGTCTCCGACAATCATCCATGACCCTCGCACCACTCGGCCCGATCCCGTTCGTCCGGGGCGGTTCATCCGCGATCCATTTCCTGGCAACATCATCCCAGCTGATCGCATCATTGCAGTGGCGCGCAGCCTCGTCAACCGGCTCCCGGTGCCGACGACCGGCCGCGCACTTCCGAGTACAGCAAGGCTCGTCGATTTGACCAACCAGGCCACGACGAAGATCGACCATCGGCTGACGGGGAGCCACACGCTGAGTGGACTCTTCGCCTGGTATCACTCGGACGAACCCGGCCCTGAATTCTACGGGGGGATACCAGGCGACCCGGGTGCGGTTTCGGTTCCTCGCACCGTCTACGTGGTGGCCCTCAACTCCGTATCGACGCCAAACGACTGGACGACGCTGGCCTTTCGGTATGGCTTCCTGCGGTTCCGAGACGACCTTCTGGCTAGACCGAGCGACGCCTCTTCACTCGGATTTGTTCCAGCCTTTGCGCGCGAGATTACCGGCTTTCCGCGGATCTTCGCCGACGGCTACGGATTGGCGCTGTTCGACGGTGGCGCGGGTACCGAAAGTACGCATTACTCGCATTCCCTTAACGCGTCATTGTCACGCCTCGTCGGACGCCATGCGCTGAGGGCGGGCGCGGACTATCGCCGCATCGGTATGCGCGCACTGGCGTCACAGGACCGAAACGGCTTTTTCGCCTTCACGACCGGATTTACGAGGGGACCCGACCCGAGTGGCACGCAGAACGGGGATGCGCTCGCCAGCTTTTTGCTGGGCTTGCCGGATCGAGGTGAATTCTCGATCGCTACCCGGAACGACTTCTTCACCAACTATCTCGCGGGCTATGTTCAGGATGACCTCCGACTTCGGTCGAACGTCACCGTCAATCTTGGCTTACGGTACGAGTTCGAGCAGGGCCTGCGAGAGCGGAACAACGCCTTCACGGTCGGATTCGACCACGATCGCCCGTTTCCGATCCAAATTCCGGGGCTGAATCTCAAGGGTGGGCTGATGTATGCCGGCGTCGAGGGCTATCCGACCACGCAGGGTGAATCCTCGACTCTCAACTTCGGACCTCGCGCCGGGTTTGCTTGGTTACTCACGCGGACGACCTTGCGTGCGGGTTACGGTCTGTTCTTTGCGCCGTCGCAAATTCCGCAGGCGCTCAATCAAGCCGGACTCGGCACACGAGGGTTCACGGCCTCGACCACGTACGTCGCAAGTGAAGATGGCGGATTGACGCCCTGCGAAGGCTGCTCGCTGATCAACCCGTTTCCGCGCGGTCTCGAGCATCCACAAGGTGCTACTTCCGGACTGCTGACAGGCGCCGGTGGTGATATCGACTTCGTCGATCAGTCCAGCGGATCGGCGCGCGTGTATCGTTACTCGCTCGACGTGCAACGCGAGCTGCCGTGGCGAGTCGCCCTCACCGTGGGCTACATCGGGAGCCGGGCGCGAGGGTTGGCACTCGGTGGCACCAACGACGCTTCGATCAACATCAACCAGCTCGATCCTCGGTTTCTCGCGCTCGGGTCGGCGCTGCTGCAGCAGGTGCCGAACCCCTTCTTCGGGATCCCGCAGTTTGGCGCGCTCGCCACGCCGGAAACCATCGCGAGGGGCCAGCTGCTGCGTCCTTATCCGCAGTTCGGCAACGTGCGTGCCCATCGAGTGACCGCGGCTCGGTCGCAGTACGACGCCATCGTGGTCTCCGCGGAGCGCCGCCAGGGCGGTGGCTGGGGCGCGCGCGTCAACTACGTCTACAGTGTGCTGAAAGACAACCAGTCTGGCGAAGGAAACTCGTTCACGAACAACGTGCAAGCCGCGATCGACAATTTCGATCTCGAACGAGAATTCGGATACTCACTGCGCGACACGCCGCACCGGCTGAACATCAGCGCCACAGTGGAGCTGCCCTTCGGAGCTGGACGGCGGTGGTTGTCGCAGGACGGCCTGGTTGGTGGCGTGTTCGGAGGCTGGGCCATCAGTGGGATCGGCGTGTATCAAAGCGGCTTTCCAATCGCCATCGTTCAATCCAGCAATGCAGCCAGCGCGTTTGGCTTCGGACAGCGTCCCAATGTCGTTCCTGGTGTGGATCCCGTGCCGACTCGTGATCCGGCGGATAGCTACGACTCGAGCTGCGCGTGCATCCGGTGGCTGAATCCCGCTGCGTGGAGTGCCGCAGCGCCGTTTACTTTAGGTAATGCACCGCATTCGGACCCGAAAGCTCGGACGACGGGCCGGAGCAACTGGGACGTCGCGCTCCAGAAGACCGTCGCCTGGGCTCGGGCACGACTGACGATCCGGGCCGAGGTGCTCAATGTCTTCGACTCCCCCGCGTTCTTCGGCCCCCGCATTACATTTGGTCCGCAGAACTTCGGTCAACTTTTCCGAGACGGAGGCTTTCCGAGAACGCTCCAATTGATGGCCAGGCTCGCCTGGTAGATCACGTCGAGCGACAAGATCGGGCCGGGCGATTGCTGCGTGGCCTAGAGCGATCCCAGGCGTAGAATGTCGCCACCGTCGACCATGTCTGACGCCGCAGAACGCTGGCGACGCATCGAAGAAATCTGCCAGGCCGCGCTCGAGCGGCCCTCGGATGAGCGTGCGGCGTTCCTGGCGGAAACCTGCGGCGCGGACGAGGCTCTGCGACGCGACGCTGCATCCCTCCTTGATCGTGAGGCTCGCGCCCAAGGTTTTCTGTCGACGCCGCTTGGCGAGCTGGCGGCGAACGCGATGACATCTTCGCCTGGCGGCACAGAGCGACCAGATGAGTCACGCGACTTCATCGGCCGGCGAATCGGCGCCTACGAGATCAGCGCGCGACTAGGCGCCGGCGGCATGGGAGAGGTGTATCGCGCGCACGATCACACCCTCGGCCGAGACGTGGCGATCAAGGTGCTGCCGGCGGCCTTTTCGGCCGATGCCGAACGACTGGCGCGATTCGAGCGCGAAGCTCGCCTGCTCGCATCGCTGAGTCACCCCCACATTGGCGCCATCCACGGATTCGAGAAATCTGGCGACATTCGCGCACTCGTGCTGGAGCTGATCGACGGAGAGACGCTCGAGACAAGGCTTGGACGCGGGCCACTTTCCGTCGCCCACGCACTGACGCTGGCGGTGCAGATCGCCGAGGCGCTTGACCACGCCCATCGTCAAGGCGTGACGCATCGCGATCTCAAGCCTGCCAACGTCATGCTGACCAAGGCGGGGGCGAAGCTCCTCGACTTCGGCCTCGCGAAATGGGGCCACGGACCAAGTGGTTACGTGAACCTGTCCGCCGGCAGGATGAAGCCGAGCGGCGTGGACAGCCTGACCCAAGAAGGAATGATTCTCGGCACGCCGCACTACATGGCGCCCGAGCAGCTCGAGGGTAAAGAGGCGGATGCACGCGCCGACGTGTTTGCGTTCGGCGCCGTTCTGTACGAGATGCTGACCGGGCGCAAGGCGTTCGATGGCGGCAGCGCCGCGGCGGTGATGGCGGCCGTCCTCAACGCTGAACCGGCGCCGCTTGCCGCGATCCAGCCGCTCGTGCCTCGTTCACTCGAGCGGCTGATTCAAAAGTGCCTTGCGAAGGATCCCGACCAGCGCTGGCAGACGGCGCGTGACCTCGCCGACGAGTTGAAGTGGATCACCGAAGAGGCCGGACCTGCGGCTGCCTCGTCCCCGGATGCCGCGCGAAGCAAAGCCGCGTTTTTCCCAGCCGCGCTGCTGGTGGTGATCGCCAGCTCGCTCGCTGGATGGGCCGGTTGGAGCCTGACGCGCTCGCGCGAACCGTCAGATCTCCGAGTCGTCACGCGCTTCGCCGTCCACCCTCCAGCGGCGACCCAGATCGACTCGTTCGACGTTTTGGAATTGATCCGGTTTGGTGGACATCTTCCGAAAGGTGGATACGATGTCCGCAATGGCAGACCCACGCAGCCGGCGAGCCCGTCGGCGCTTCACGGATGAATTCAAGCAGCAAGCCGTCCGATTAGTCCTGGACGAAGAG
>JBOGIV010000388.1:0-17840 GCA_050747925.1 Vicinamibacterales bacterium | reverse complement strand
GACGCGAGCACCTTCAAATGGGCTGTCAGAGACTCCGCCGTGATCTCGTTTTCGGCCGGACCCGATGGTTTTGGCGGCGCGGGAGGGGGTGACGAGCAGGCGGACAGCAAAAAAAAGGCGAGAAATGTGTAAGCGCGCATGACGGTCAGTATATCTGGGCCCGAACTTTGCTTATGCTCCGCGGTCCGTGACATACTCTCGTGGTAATTCCGGATGAGCAAAGACGACCTAATCGATATGCAAGGCACCATCGTCGCAGTTCACAGCGGCGGGTTGTATCGGGTGCAGGTAGACGCAGGACATGAAGTACTGGCGCAGCTGAGCGGCCGCATGCGCCGATTTCGAATCAAGGTGGTACCGGGCGACCGGGTGACGGTCGGCATCTCGCCGTACGATCCGCAACGGGGCATCATCACCTTCCGCGCACGATAGGCGCATTTCGGACGCCAATTGAACTTTCATCCTGCTTCCGGTAGCCGGTCGCGCCGTCGTCGTCCAGACCAGCGCCGCGGCCGAAAAGGCCCGCCGAGGACGATTACGGCGCCATCCACTCCACCGCCCGATCTGTCGTGGGAGAACATCGACGCCGACGCGACGCCGATCGCGTTCGCTTCGATGGGATTCGACGCGCGCCTGGGAGAAGGCTTGCGATCGCTTGGGTTCGAAGGGACCCGTCCAGTGCAAGGCGCCGTCATTCCGCTCGCCCTTGCTGGACACGACGTGGTGGCGTGCGCCGAGACGGGCACAGGCAAAACGCTGGCGTTCGCTGCGCCGATTTTGCAACGCCTGCTCAAAGAAGTGCCCGGCTATGGTGATGAGGCTCGCGAGCCGTTCACGCGCGCGTTGATCCTGGCGCCCACACGCGAGCTGGCGATGCAGATTGAAGACTCGCTGGTCGGCCTCACCTATCACTCGCCGGTGACCAGCGCGCCGGTCGTGGGCGGCGTCGAAATGGGTCCGCAGGAGCGAGCTTTAGAAGCGGGAGTGGACATCGTCGTCGCAACACCCGGTCGGTTGATGGATCACATGCGCCACGGTTCGACCGATTTCGTGCGCGTTCAGATCCTCGTCCTGGACGAAGCCGACCGCATGATGGACATGGGGTTCTGGCCCGATGTGCAACGCATCATGGGGGCTCTGCCGCCCGATCGCCAGACGCTGCTCTTCTCGGCGACAATGCCTGGCGAGATTCAGCGGATGGCGCAAGAGATGTTGAACGCGCCGCGCTACGTGCAGGTTGGACAGCACGGTGGCGCCGCTCGGACCATCGAACACGCGATCGCCGAGGTGCCAAACTCCGAAAAGGTCGATTGGCTGGCCCGCTTCGCGAAGCGCGATGCCGCCGGCCCGGTCCTTGTGTTTGTTCGGACAAAAATCGGCGCTGACCGCGTCGCGCGTCATCTCGTCGCCAAAGGCATTCGAGCCGTGGCGCTTCATGCCGATCGATCGCAGCGCGAGCGATCGCAGGCGGTCGAAGGATTCCGATCGGGCCGACATCCCGTGATGGTCGCCACTGACATTGCCGCACGCGGCCTCGATATCGAGGGCATCGCCCACGTCGTTAATTTCGAAGTCCCGGATTCTCCAGAGACCTATGTGCATCGCGTCGGCCGGACTGGCCGCTCGGGCGCCTCGGGTCAGGCGATGACGCTGGTCTCGCCACACGAACAACGCGCGTGGCACGCCGTGGAGGCGGCGATAGGCATCCGTGCCCGATAACCCAGTCGCCATCGAACGGTTCCAGACGTGCCGCTGGCGCGTCGCCGAAGACGGTGAGACTCCCGCGTACTGCGGTCATCGCGACGTCCTGCCGATGGCGGGGACGACGGGGTTCAACGCGGATGCGTGGTGTACTGACTGCACGTTCTTCAAGGCGAAGCGTGTGCCAAAGAAGCGCGAGGAGCCACCGCCTGCCGACGACTGGAGATTCCGCTACTGAAGGCAGAAGGCTGATCCTACGGCGCGTAATACCGCGCGACGACCTGACTCGGCACCACCGCGTAGGTGACGATCACGAACAACACCGCAACGACCCACGCCGCAGCGCGGGAGGCATCCGCGACGGCATCGGACGCGTCGCGACGAGCCGGCAAAAGCCACGCCGCCAGCGGCGCACCGGCAAGCAGATACCGCCCTTGAACGCCGAGGACCTTGTCCGCGCCAACCCCCATCCAGGTCAAGTAGATCGACACGTAGGTGAACGCGGCAAACGCAACGATGGCGGCCCAACCGAGCCACCCGATTCGGCGTGATCCGAGTGTGACGACTCGTCGATCGGCGAGCAATCCCATACCAAACACCGCGGTGGCAACCCAGTAGTACCAGGACGGCAGCAGCGTGTCGAGCCAACCGAGTACTCCGATCGCCGTCGTGATCAACGGCTTCCATCCGAGCACGATCGTGCGATAGACCAGCGACGGGATGGCGACGGGATGTGCTCGGAGATAGGCGAGCTGGCGATCGATGGAGGGGCCGCCGTCCTCGCCGTCCAACAGCGTCGTGGACATCGTGAAGCTCTGCACAAGAACGACCCATGCGGCGCACAGAACGGCCGCCGCGATGAGCGCTCCTCCCTCCGACCGTGACAGACGGGTTGCGCCAGTCGCGGGTGGTCGAAGCAACAACGGCGTGAGCAGTGCAAACGCTACATGTGGGGGCCTGCCCGTAACGCCTCCGACCAACGCGATCAGAAAGATCGCCAATTCCCCACGCGTCGCCCGGCGATTCTCGGTCGAGACGCGGGAGGCCAGCGCGATCGTGAGCGCCGCCGACGCAATCAGTAAGCCGTCGTGGGAGGTCGACGCCGAAAGCGACAACGTCATCGGCCACATCAGCATCGAGAACATCACGCGCTTGCCGATTGCGCACAAGCGGAGCGCGAGGAACGACACCGCGCACGTCGCCAGCCCGTTGGCCACGCGAGCCAGAAAGAGCGAGTCAACGACGCCCAAGCCCACGGCTCGTCCGAGCCAGACGCCTGAGGCTTGAGGCAGATAGAACAGGGGACCGTAATTCACCGTGTTGCGAAACCCCACCAGCGTGAGATCGCCAGACCAGCGGACCTGGCGTGACGCCGCAACGTCGCTGCTGCTGATCTTGGCTTCTGGGTTGAACGGCAGCCGGGCGTAGACCTGCTGGGCCTGAGGAATAGCGGCATCGATCCACCCGCCGCTTTCGGTGGCGCCGAACCGAGTCCCAACCAGGACACCGCGACTGATTTGATCGGCGCGTGCGAAATGCGCGGCCTCGTCCGGGTTCTGGAAGGCGGGCATCCAAAACGCGAACCAGATGACGAGCGGCAGAGCCAGCGCCAGGTAGAGGATGTGGCAGCGCGGTTGGATCCAACTCCCCGCGAGCACGAGGGCAGGGGCATTCCCGGACGCGACAGACGTCATGGAGCTGAATCCGGCGACAGCCTCAACGAGAACCCTGTAGACCACGCCCGTTGCCCGATGCTGATGAGGGTGCGAAAGAGAATCGCGTAGACCACCAGAGAGATCACGACGACGGCAACGGTGTCGCGTCCGATGGTGTCATAGAGCAGAGGGAACGATACGTAGTTCAGCAGAGCGTACGCGATCAGCCATGGCACGTCGCTCGGAGCTGCGACCAGAATGGCCAGCGGCATCACCCAGAGAATCCATTGCGGCGACCAGACCTGAGACACCAGCACGCTCGTCCCCACCAGCACGAACGACCAGCGGATGACGTTCTCGAGCGACTCCACACGTGCCACGAGGCTGGCGATCACCGTCGCGAGAAGCATCGCCAGACACGCGAGCTGAACGATCCGCGGATTCATCTCGACGCCAAGCCACTGCCGGATGCCCTCGTGGGCGAGCGCGGGCAACGAGACCATCTCGAGTCCTCGGCTGGCGTGGTACAGATAGGGCTGCAGTACAGCCTTGGGTCCTGCCAGGACGAAAATCGGCGCAAGCAGAACGGCCACGGTCACGCCAAACGCGACGACCAACGGCCAGTCGAAGCGGCGAGTGGTTCTGAACGTGTACGAGAGAAGAACCGGCAGCACGAGGCCGGGATACCACTTCGTCAGCGTCGCCGCCGCCAGGCACGCCCCGGCGGCGGCGTGCCGTTGTTCCTTCAGACACCAGAACGCGAGCAGCAAGAAGACGCTCGCAATCAAGTCGAAGCGGTTGTAGGCGAAGTAGAAGATGGGCGGAAACAACAGGAAGTACTCGAAGGACGGTTGTGCAGGCCGCAAGGCTCGCAGGAGCGTGATCGTGGCGCCCAGCCACCCGCACATCATCAGCGAGAAGGCGCTGATGTACGCCGTCTTGTCATCCCCGACGAAGATGTAGGGCAGACCGTGAACGTAGGTCGCGACCTGCGGAAACTCGCTGAAGACGTCGCGATAGGGCACGCGCCAGCCGATGGCCCACCGACCGCGTTCGGCCGAGAATCCGCGCTCGTAGTTATCGGTGACGAGACGAGCCTCGTAGCCGAGATTGTGGCGGAACACGCCCTCGATGATGAGCCAGGCGAGCAAGAGACCAGCCGCGAGGACGAGATGTCTTCGCACGCGTGGGGAAGACTAGGAGCCTGTCTGTGTCATCTGCGTCATCGCGGCGCTAGTCCGAGAATTCCTTGGCCAGCTCCACCCACTCACCCTGCGGCGCCAGTCGCTCGTACGCGCGCCAGTGGGTTCGCGCGTCCACCGAACGGCCCATCTTTTCGAGCGTCACAGCCAGATAGAAATGCGCGTCGGGATAGGCGTTGTTGAGTGCCAGCGCCTGCCGATAGGCCGACTCGGCTTCGACGTATCGCCCGTGGTCGTGGTGGATGTTTCCAAGGTTGAAGTGCGCCTCGAAGTACGTGGGATCCAGCGCGATGGCGCGCTCGTAGAGCGCCTGTGCCTCGGCCAGCTCATCGCGCGAGTAGCGGATGTTCGCCAGGTTGATCAGTGCGGCGACAAGATCGGGATCGTCCTCGAGCGCCCGGCGATACGCCTGCGCGGCTTCGTCCATATGGTCGGTCGATCCATCGTCCAGCAGCGAACCCATCAAGAAGTAGCGTTCGGCGGTCGAGAGATCGCGCGCGCCGGCCTGGTCGGCAGGCACTCCTGACGATCCTATGCTGTTGGAAACTCGCGGCTTCAGCTCGATGATGCGGGCGGGCTGTGCGTCCAGGCGGAAGTCGAACGCCAACTGACCCGTGCGTGACGCCTGGAGATCGCGAAGGACGGCGCGGAACGACGCGCCCTGCTGCAGCTCTTCGCACAGACGACGGAGCGTGGTCAGATCGGAAAACCCGAAGAAGGTGTCCGCGTTATTGCGAAACGCGGGTTTGATGAAGCCCCACTTCTCCAAGTAGTGCAGATGATCCAGGCGCAAGGCCGGGTACATCGTCAGAATGTCCCGCTGGCCGTAGTGCTGCGTCCGCCGCTCCTCCACGGCTGGTTGGCCGGCCAGCCGGCAGAACTCGTCCTCGCTGAGGACGCGAATGCGTCCAGGCTGCTCAGCGTTGATCTGCGCGACGCGACGAAGCTTCTGGCTCTGCGTGCTGTTGTCGTCGAGGAGGAGCGACAGATCCGGTGCGCCGTCGGGATAAGTTCCCGCGCCCACGACAAGAAGCGTGGTGCGGATAGTGACTTCGTCGTCGCTTGCGCCGCCGAGCGATTCGACGAGCGCACGTGCCTCTTTCCGTCCAAACGACCACAGCTTGCCGGTGAAGACAACGGTCTCACCGCGGAGCGGAGGATCGTCTGGTCGATCAAACGGCAGATCTGACATTCCGATCGAGCTACAAGATACAACAGATTCTCGCCGCTCGACGGCACCACTAAAGTGGCGCCCTACACGTGCGAGAGCTCGGATTCTGCCTGGTCGAGCAACAGCTCGAGCCAGAGGTTGGAGAGTTTCTCCTGGACGGTGTTCTGTCGGAGCCGCGCGTGGAGGTTGGCGAAGTCAACGCGGTCGAGCTCTTGATCCTGGTTGTAACAGGAGAAGATGAACGTCTCCTGCCCGGTCACCGGATCAACGTGACGCTGCAGGCACTGCGCGCACACCTCTTTCATCATGCATTGCATTGGCGAGTTGATGCTGCCGATGCCGATGTGCGACGGATTGAGATAGGGTGCGAGCACGCCGTGGCGAGCGAGCCGTACGGCGTTCATCATGCGGTCGGAGCCAATGGCGATGATCCGCGAGACCTCCGAGAGGGGGACTCGAGCGGGTCCCAGGCGGCCTTCGGCGTACGCCACCATCGCCTGGACGATGTTGCCGCGGCAGTGCGCATCCTGCGGTCGCGATGGCTCGATCGCTTGCCCAGCGTCGGTCGCCCAGACCACTTGATCGGTCGACCCCTCGATGTCTTCTCGCTTGAAGAGATCGGCGCCGTTGCGATACCCGGCAAAGTAGACCACCCGGTTGCCGCGGGCCTTGAGCGCTCGGGCGATGGAGAACAGCACCGCGTTGCCGAGTCCGCCGCCGGCCAGCATCACCGCTGAGCGATCGGGAATCTCGGTCGGAGTCCCGGTCGGACCCATGACCACGACCGGCTCGCCGGGTTTCAAATAGGCACAGAGCCGGCTCGACACACCCATCTCCAGCGCGATCAGCGAGAGCCAACCCTGCTCACGATCCACCCATGCGCCGGTCAACGCGATGCCCTCCATCAGCATCGACGCCATGTGATCGCTGACACGGATGTGGGGGCTCAGTCGCTCGAAATTCTGCAGCCGATAGAACTGGCCGGGGTGGAAATGCCGCGCCGCCGCGCGCGCTCTCACGATGACTTCGATGATGGTGGGCGTGAGCCGGACCACTCGCTCGACGCGGGCGAGAAGCTGATCGTCGAGCCTGTCCACCAGCGTCTGCCAGGCGCGCTCTCGCATCGGTTGCTCTACCGCGTCCTGCCGGGCAATTTCGTCGGCAAACAGCTCCACGACATGCGGGTAGCCGTGCTTGGCCGAGGCCATGGCCTTGACGACGCTGCCGTTATAGCGCGGATGGTTGTCGCCGTAGTAGGTCACGAACCGGCCGGCGGCATTGTGCGAAGTGAAGAACCCGTTCGGATCGAGCTCGAGACGGAACGTCCCGTCGCCTTGCTTCACCGCTCGATGTCCCTGGAAGAACCGTTGACGGCTGTCGAGCGAGAACGTCCCCGGGTGCTCTTTCTCGTACGTGATGTTCGGCGCGGTGCCTGCCGCCACGAGCACGGTCCGCGCGGGCAGCTCGACGCGCTCGTCGCCGCTTTCCGCCGGACGCGTGAACACCATCGACCTGACGTGTCCGTTCTCGTCGGCGACGGCTTCGATCGGGGTCAGGTTCTCGGCACACGTGATGCCCTCTTCAAATGCCTTGGCGACTTCCTCGTGATTGAGGCGATAGGCGGGAGCGTCCTGCAGCCGCTTCCGGTACGCGAGGGTCACGCCTCCCCACTGGCGCACCAGGGAGATGAAGTCGGGCTTTTCGCCAGCCGCCGTGGCGCGGGCGCGCTCGGCGCGGACCAAACGCCCGTGCAAGAGGAACTCATCGAGGATGGCTTCCTCCTCGGCGTCGTACATGCTGCGCACCCGCGTTTCCCCAAGCTCGGCCACGAGCGCTTCGTAACGCGACAGCATCTTTTCGACCTGGATCGGGTAATACGCGAACAGTTCGGTCGCCGTATCGATGCCGGTCAGGCCACCGCCGATGACCACGGCTGGCAAACGGGTCTGCAAGTTCGACAGGGCGTCTCGCTTGAACGCCCCGGTCAGCTGCAGCGCCATCAGGAAATCGCTCGCCTTGCGGATGCCACGAATCAGGTTGTTGGTGATATCGATGATGGTCGGCCGCCCGGCGCCCGCGGCGATGGCCACGTGGTCGATCCCGAGCGCCCACGCATCTTCAATCGGGAGTGCGCCGCCAAAGCGAATGCCACCGTAAATGCGGAGCTTCTCGCGCCGGGCCAGCGTCAGGTGAATCAGCGTGAGGAAGTTCTTGTCCCAGCGCACGGTGATGCCGTACTCGGAGACGCCGCCAAATCCCTCGAGAACGCGGTCGTCGAGTGGTCGGTAGATTTCGCTCCAGTCGCGTATCGGTTGCGGCGCGTGATCGGGCCCTCCGGTCAGCTCGTCGGCCAGCGGCTCGATCTTGAGCCCATCGATCGCCACGACGCCAAAGCCCTCGTTCAACAGGTAATGGGAGAGCGTGTAGCCGGCCGGGCCCAGCCCGACGACGAGCACGTTGCGTCCGTTGTATGGCAGCGCGAACGGCCGCTTGACGTTGAGGGGATTCCACCGCGTCAGGAACCCGTAGATCTCGACGCCCCAGGGAAGATTCAGGACGTCGGTGAGCACGCCGGTTTCGATCTGCGGAATGTTGACCGGATCCTGCTTCTGGTAGATGCAGGCTTTCATGCAGTCGTTGCAAATCCGATGGCCCGTGCCGGGACACATGGGGTTGTCGACCGTCACGATCGCGAGGGCGCCGATGGCATCGCCCCGCTTTCGCACGGCGTGCATCTCGGAAATCTTTTCGTCGAGCGGACACCCCGCCAGCGGAATTCCGAGGGCGTTGGTGGTGACCTTCCCCTCTTTGTCGGTGATGCCCTTGGTGCATGAGTCTTTGTCGCGCTCGTGGCACAACACGCAGTAGTGGATCTCGCTCAGCACTTCGCGCGTGTTGTAGCGGGCGTCGGTCAGCGCAAACCCCTCTCGCCTTCGCAGCCTGGCCTCCGGGCCGGTCATCGCTTCGGTGAGCTCGGGATTCGGCCGCTCGATCCGAACAAGGTGTGTGGGGTCGACGGGCTCAGGAAACCGGAAGATCACCCAGTCTGCGAATCGACGGTCGTGGACGTGGGCGGCGCACCATCGCCTGAGTGAGTCGATCTCCCGCGCGACGTCGGCGTTCTCGGCGTCGCTGCCTCCCGGTCGCAGCGCTTCTTCCCGATCCAGCAACGCGCATCCGGCCCGGGCGAGCGCGAGCTCGAGACGGTCAAGGTGAGCGGCGATGGTTCCGCTGACGAGTCGCTCCACCGCCTCGTGATCCTCTGCGGTCGCGACGATGTGTACGCCACCCTTCAAGAGGGGCAACGCCCGTCGTCTGACGAAATCAATCTTGAAGCGGAATAGATCGTCGTACCCGCGAGTGACCTCCTGCAGCGCCTCGACCTCGGCCCCAACGCTGAACAGCCGCGCGACAAAGCGGCTCACGTGCGGCGCCATCGCGGCCAGCAGATTCGATCGTGCGATCGGACCGAGCGACTCCGGCACGTCACGGTACTGCTCCCACTGCGCCCACAGGTCGGGGTCGGCGGTGCGCGCCTCGTGGCAAAAGCGAAGGTACAGCTCCTCGAGTCGATGGGGCCGATGCAGGTCGGCAAACCTGAAGCCCGAGACGCCAAGCGGGTCGTACGGAGAGGGCGCAGAGGGCATTGGCGCGAGAAATTATATGTCACCGGTGTCGAATTCGAACGACCGGTCAAATCATTCTACCAGATGGCAGAGATTGAGCCGATATCGAAAGCTGATGACCAAATGCGGTACGATCGCGCTCTCTGAGGCAAACGTGACGATTACACTCAACGGAGACGCGCGCGAATTGCCAGGGCCGGTGACGGTCGCGGCGCTGCTGCGGACGCTCGACATCGATGCCCGACGTGTCGCGGTTGAAGTGAATCTCTCCGTGATCAAGAAGGCCGCGTACGAGACGGCGGTCATCGGCGAAGGCGACGAAGTGGAAGTCGTGAACTTCGTCGGTGGCGGATGACCATGGCGGACCTTGTCATCGCGGGCCGGACCTTCCGATCACGGCTCATCGTTGGAACGGGCAAGTACCCGTCGCATCAGGTCATGCGCGAGGCGCACGAGGCGTCAGGCACCCAGATGGTGACCGTCGCCGTTCGGCGGGTGGACATTTCGCGGCAGAGCGAGTCGCTGCTCGACTACATCGACACGTCGAAGATTTTCCTGCTCCCCAACACCGCGGCCTGCTACACCGCCGCCGACGCGATCCGAACGGCACATCTGGCTCGCGAAGCTGGTTTGTCCAATTGGATCAAGCTCGAAGTGATCGGCGACGAGCGGACGCTGTTCCCAGACAACGAAGGTTTGCTCGAAGCCACACGCGCGTTGGTCAAGGACGGCTTCATCGTGCTGCCGTATACCAACGACGACCCGGTCGTCTGCCGCAAGCTGGCCGACGCTGGCGCCGTCGCGGTGATGCCGCTCGGAGCGCCAATCGGGTCGGGGCTCGGCATTCAGAACCCGAACAACATCCGCATCATTCGCGAGCAGGCGACCGTCCCCTTGATCGTCGATGCGGGCGTGGGCACCGCGTCGGACGCCGCGGTCGCCATGGAACTCGGCGCTGACGGCGTCTTGATGAATACCGCCATTGCCGGCGCCGACGATCCCGTCTCGATGGCCCGCGCGATGCGTCTCGCCGTTGAGGCGGGACGGCTGGCATACCTGTCGGGCCGCATCCCGCGCAAATCGTACGCGACGGCGAGCAGCCCGGTGCACGGTATCGTCGGATCGTAATCGCAGTGGTCCCGGGGCGTCATCCCCATCGGACGAACGCGGCGCCGGTGACGATTACGGCGACGATGATCGCCATTCCGGACAGTCGCACGGCGCGCCTCTGACTGGTGACGAGCTCGACGACCCCGTGGGTGCAGATCAGGGCGATAAACGGGGCGGCGATGAGCATCCGTTCGGGACTTGGCGGCCGCGCGTTGAGAGCAGCAGCCAGAGGAGACACCGCAAGACCACCCACCAATAGCCAGGTGTTCATCACCGATTTTCCCGACGCAACACGATAGAGGCCAGCCGGCAACAGGACGGCGAATGGCAAGAGCAGAACCTGGGGCCGCAGGACGCTCCCTGTGATCGTGCGACCCGAGAGAAACAAGAATGCGGGATTGAAGTAGTCCCAGTACACCTCTGATCGGGCCGTGAGTCCCACCCAGCTCGACATTTCACGCAGACCTTGCAGCGGGCTGAATCTCTGCGCGTCGTAAAGGCCGTTGGCGATGACGTGCATCCGAATGTATTCGGGATGGGTCACCAGAAACACCGCTAGCGGAATCGCGGTGACCCCGAAGGCGCCCGCCAGCTCGAGAACCAGCCGGCGAGGAATCGCCGGAGAGCTCGCCAGAGCCGCAATGGAGATGACCACAAACGCCGGCATCATCACGAGCGCTGCAGGATGCGTGTAGAGACCCAGCCCGAGTGAGGAGCCGGCAGCCCAGATCCAGATGCGATCGGATGTCTCGCTGAATCGGCGGCAGGACAACAGCCAGCCGACAACCAACGGCAAGGTCAGCAGCCCGTCGCTGGACGCTCGTGCCGCAAGCCACACCATCGGCATTGACACGAGGAACCCCGCAGCCAGAAGCCCGGTGGCCGCGGTCGAAAACGTTCTCGTCGCCACCACGAACATCAGACCGACTGCCGTCGCGGTGGCAACGAGCGGCGCCATGCGGCCGATGGCAGTGCCGGCCTGCCATTCGCTGGTGCGGAGGACGATCGCCAAGACCAGCAGCCCAAGCACGAGCAGCGCCGCGCTTGGCCTGGCTGCGCTCGAAGGACTGCTCACTGCGTCGGCCACATCCGATCCTTTTCAGAGATCACGGTGGGCTCGAACGGCCAACGGATGCCGAAGGCGGGGTCGTTCCAGCGGACCCCCGACTCGTGCCGCGGAGCATACGGCGCCGAGGCGTGATAGTACGCCTCGGTCTCATCAGTCAGCGTGAGATAGCCATGGGCGAAGCCCGCGGGGACGTAGATCATCCGGCGGCTGTCGGCCGTGAGCTCCACGGCATCGGACTGGCAATAGGTCGGTGAATCGTCGCGCAGGTCGATGATGACGTCGAGTAAGGCGCCGCGCGTGCAGCGAATGATCTTCACCTGCTCGAACGGCGCCGTTTGAAAGTGCATGCCCCGCAACGTGCCGCGCGTGCGGTTCCAGGCGAGATTGCACTGCGAGAGCCGCGGGTCGAGCCCTCGGCGCTCGAACTCTTCGGCCTGCCATGTCACCGCAAACAGGCCACGGTCGTCGCCAATCGCCGACACGTCGATGATCCACGCACCGGGCAGACGGGACTCAGTAAAAATCATCGCTCGAAGTGGGGTCCGGGTGAGAAGCCCGTCTGTGCAAGCTACGTCATCTTGTGGCTTAGAGTCGAAACACGCTGTTGCGCGTCACGCCCTTCAGCACGTTGCGCGTGTCCACGATCAGCGGGAAGCGATCCACCATGGCCTGATAGTCGAACACCTTGTGGTCGGTGATGATCACCGCGCAATCGATGCCGGTGTGTGCTTGGGCTTCCGGCACGCTCGTGAGATCGAGCGAGGCGTGCTTCAACTCGGGCACATACGGATCCGTGTAGCTGACCTTCGCGCCTCGGTGCGTCAGCATCTCCATCACCTCGAGCGCCGGCGATTCACGCAGGTCGTTGACGTCCCGTTTGTAGGCGACACCCAGGATGTGAATCCTCGACCCCCGCAACGCCTTCTCTCGAGAGTTGAGGGCGTCCATGACGAGCTGGACCACGAACTCCGGCATCGAGCCGTTGACGTTGCCGGCCAGCTCGATGAACCGCGCCTCGAAGTTGTACTGGCGCGCCTTCCACGACAAATAGTACGGATCGATCGGGATGCAGTGTCCGCCGAGTCCCGGCCCGGGATAAAACGGCATGAATCCAAACGGCTTGGTCTTCGCCGCGTCGATCACTTCCCACACATCGATCCCCATGCGGTGGCACATCAAAGCCAGCTCGTTGACCAGACCGATATTCACAGCCCGAAAGGTGTTTTCGAGGAGCTTCACGGTCTCGGCGACGGCCGGTGAGCTGACGGGTATCACCGCGTCGATGACCGATCCATAGAAGGCGACCGCGACACGCGTGCTGGCCTCGTCGATGCCGCCCACCACCTTCGGGATGTTCTTGGTGTGGTACTGCGGATTGCCGGGATCGACCCGCTCCGGTGAGAACGCGAGATAGAAATCCGTGCCGGCTGTCAGTCCCTTGGCCTCGAGCGCAGGTTGCACGACCTCGGTGGTCGTGCCTGGGTAGGTCGTCGATTCCAACACCACGAGCCGACCCTTCTGAATGACTTTGGCGACCGTCTCGACGGCCTGGACGACGTAGGTCAAGTCAGGATCGCGCGTCTTGCGAAGCGGCGTCGGTACGCAAATGTCGAGGATGTCGACGTCAGCGAGCGCCTGCGGATCCGTCGTGGCACGGAACAGACCGCGTCGAACCACGTCGGCCAGGTGCTCTGTTGGAACATCAGGGATGTAGCTTTTGCAGGCGTTGATGTCGGCGACCTTGCGCTGATCCACATCAAACCCGACCACGTGAAATCCAGCTCGAGCAAATTCGACAGCCAAGGGCAGGCCCACGTACCCAAGGCCAATGACGCCCAATCGGGCCTGTTTTGATTCGATCTTCTGGAGAAGGTCCATGCGTTATAAGCGATAAAACGTCCGAATGGCCTGAACGACCTCGGACAGTTGGGCCTCGGTGAGCTCCGGATAAATTGGGAGCGCCAACGACTGATTCGCCGCGGCTTCCGCCACGGGAAACGCGCCCGGTGGGTATCCGAGGTCGGCGAAGCACTTCTGCAGATGGAACGGCACCGGGTAATACACCTCTGTGCCGATGCCCGAAGCGTCCAGGTGCTTACGCAGTCGATCGCGCTCGGGGACACGAATCACGAACTGGTTGTAGATATGCGTACGATGAGGCGCCTCAACCGGAAGGCACAGGGTACCCGCGAGCCCCGCCTCCTCGAACAGATCACGGTAGAGCCCCGCATTCCGACGACGACCCTCACTCCATCGCGCCAGATGCGGCAGTTTCACGCGCAGCACCGCGGCCTGTAACGCGTCGATGCGAAAGTTGCCGCCGACCAGATGGTGGTAGTACTTCGGCTCCATCCCATGGTTGCGGAGGAGTCGCAGGCGATGGCCGATCGCCGCATCCGTCGTCGTGACGAGACCGCCGTCTCCGAACGCGCCGAGGTTCTTGCTGGGGAAGAACGAGAAGCAGCCGATCGCACCCCAGTTGCCGACTCGGCGTCCGCGATACATCGCGCCAATGGCCTGTGCCGCGTCTTCAATCACGGGAACGTGATGCCGTGACGCGGCATCCAGGATCGGCGCCAGGTCGGCCGACTGTCCGAACAGGTGCACCGGGACAATCGCCTTCGTGCGCGGTGTGATCGCCGCGACCGCCGCCGCGGGGCTGAGGTTGAACGTGTCGGGCTCGACGTCCACGAGCACAGGTCGAGCGCCGAGCCGAACGATGCACCCGGCCGTGGCAAAGAAGGAATACGTGCTGGTGATCACTTCGTCGCCGGGCCCGATGTTCAGCGCCATGAGCGCCACCAGAACCGCGTCGGTTCCCGACGAGAGGCCAACGGCGTGCGGGGTGTGCAGGTACGCTTCGAGCTCGCGTTCGAGGCCCTCGACCTCTGGGCCCATGATGAACCGCTGGCTGTCGCAGACTCGCGTCACAGCCTCGAGCAGGTCGGCGCGCAACGATCCGTACTGTGCCTTTAAGTCGAGCAGGGGGACGGCCACAAAGTGTTCATCGTACATGGCGCGGGTGTGCACGCGCAAGGCAGCCGACCGTGTCAGACGATATAGTCCTGGTTTGTGCTGAGCGTTGATGTGGCCGTCATCGGAGGCGGCGTGACGGGACTGTCCTCGGCGCTCGCACTGGCGTCGCGCGGAGCATCCGTCTGTGTACTCGAGCGAGAGTCCCGGCCTGGACGCGCGACCAGCACGCACAACAGCGGAGTCATTCACGCGGGCCTCTATTACCCCACCGGCTCATTGAAAGCGCGGTTGTGCGTGGAGGGCCGCGATCGCTTGTACGCGTTCTGCGAGACACACGGCATCCCGTATAGCCGGTGCGGCAAGCTCGTCGTTGCGGCCGATGCCAACGAAGTGGACCAGCTCCATCGTCTGTGGATCAAGGCGCACGAGAACGGCGTGACATCGGTTGATGACGTTGACGCCGCGTTCGTCCACGGCCGGGAGCCTCACGTTCACGCGGTGGCGGCGCTCTGGTCACCCGACTCGGGAATCGTCGAAGCCGAGGCCCTTGTGCGAACGCTCGCGCGACTCTGCAAGGAGCGCGACGTCGCTCTCGTCGTCGGCGCTCCGCTCGTTCGAGCGGAACCGGCGGCCCACGGTATGGTCCTCGAGACACCGGACGAACGATTCGTGGCTCGCACGGTGGTCAACGCCGCGGGCCTGTACGCCGATGTCGTGTCGAATCTACTCGGAGCCAGACGGTTCACCATCTATCCGTGCCGTGGCGAATACGCCGAGCTCAAACCGTCGCGGCGCCACATGGTGAACGGCCTCGTGTATCCGCTGCCAGATCGATCCGGCGCGGGTCTCGGCGTCCATCTGGCCAAGACGACCTGGGACAGCGTGACGCTGGGGCCGACGATCCAGTATCAGGCGTCGCGAGACGACTACGAAAGTGGGCGCCTGGCGTTAGAGGACTTCGTGGAGCCGGCACGGCGGCTCTTGAACGACATCAGCCTGTCCGATCTCCAGCCTGGCGGAAGTGGGATTCGCGCGAAGCTTCACGGACCGGACCAGAGGTTCGCCGACTTCTTGATCGAGCGAGACCCGGACAACCCCAATGTCATTCAAGCCAGTGGCATCGACTCACCGGGATTGACGTCGTGTCTGGCCATCGGAGAGCTCGTCGCCGATATCTGGACAAACGGCGCGTAGCTCGCAGGCAACCCTTTAGGGTTGCCTTGATCGGACGACCAGCGAAGCGGCACTGACGGCAATGGTGACCGTCACTGGAATCAGGTGAATCGAGAACCGGCCAGGGTATGCGGTGCCCCTCGCCACCAGCGCACCAACGATGCCCGCCAGGCAAAAGACGACCGCGTTCAACGGCAGCCGCGCCAGCGCTTTCACGCGAGCGACGGCGAGGACCGCAATCGCAAAGCCGCCCAGCACCGGCAAGGCTCGCACGTCGAACCGCGGCGGATCGTTCATCGTCAGCAGCATCATGACGCTGGAACCGACGCGTTGGACCGCTTGTAGCGGCCCGTCGCTCGCTTGCCAGACCGAGTTGAGCGCGGCGGTCGTGCCAAAAAACATGTCGATTCTGTTCGTGTAGTACCAGGTTCGGGCCGTGAACAACCACATCCCAACGGCGATCATTCCGATCACGCCGAGGAGAACTTCGCGTGAGGCGCGTGGCCACCATCGCGACGGCTCGAACAGATCGCCCACGGTCTGCCGCACCGGCAGAGCGAACGCCGCAACCGCCATCGCCATGGGAAGATTGTTGAGTCGCGTATAGAAACCAAGCGTCGCGAGCACGCCGGCCATGACCGCGAACGGCCACGACCCGTGTCTCGCGCGCAGCGCAAAGAGGGCGGCGCCGCAGATCAAGCCGGCCGAACTGAATTCGGAGAGACCGCGACCGACCAGATACCACGACGGCCCAAGAGTGAAGAGCGCCAGCGTCGTCGTTGCGGCAACCAGACCCCAGCGAAAGCCCGCAACAACTCTCGTAATGTGAAAGGCGTAAGTCGCGCACGTCAACGCAGCCGCGGCATCCCAGAAGAGCTCGCCGACACTGGAGTCGCCGAACACCAGGTGAAGGCCGCCGACGATCCATCGATAGAGAGGCTGAAACCAGAACGTGTGTTGACCGCCCTCGAGCCAGTAGCCCTGCAGGAAGATCCGGTACGAGAACCGCTGGAACATCCACCAGTCGTCGCCGCCCGAATACCACGTGAAGATCCCCGCCTGTGGTGCGCCGATAGCGGAGATCATCGCGAGCATCGGCAGCCCGACCAGCAGCGACAGGCCCAGGACATTGTGCAGCCGGCGCGCCAATGGCAGGGCGGCGGCGCTCACGAGACACACCGGAGCAACGCGCAGGAGCGTCTCTTGGCCCGATAACACGATCAGAACCGTGACCAGCGACGCCGACGCCCCATAGGCGAGCGCGAGCGGGCTCCGTACGCGACGGACAAGGGCAAGAAGGCCAAGCACGATGAGCCCGCCGACGATTAACGGTGGCACCGTCCGACCCCATGGGCGGATCCAACGATCGAGCGCGGACGGCGGCGCCATAGTGGCGACGCTTCCCTGCCAGACATCACGACCGTTCCAGAGCGGCCTCAGGCTCCAGTGGGATCGAACCAAATCTCCCTGTATCGACACACGATGCAACCCCGGGTCGAGTGTGATGCCTCGTGAAGCCGCTTCAGAGGACACGTCGCGATCGTCGATGCGCAGGCCAGCCTTCACATCTTCGCCTGCCTCGATTTGCAGGATGCCCGATCGATCGGCTTGCAGGTAGCCGTGCAGCGTGAACCAGAGAGTGACGTTCGGCGGACGATCGGCGGGCGTCGGCTGCCGGCCGACGTCGGCCGGCGCGAGGTTGTAGAACCAGGCAGGGAACCGCTCGAGAATCCAGAAGCCCTCGGTCATCACCGCCGAGCACTGCGGAACGCGCGAGCGCCAGTCGGCTCGGATGTCCCAGCTGTGCGGCACGCGCACATCTCCGCGATACAGCGAGAGGGGGGATTCGAAGCGCAGGCACCATCCGTCCTGAGCCAAAAGAGCCGCGGTCGCGGCCTTCCAGACGAGAAGGGCGACCACAAGGACTCTGAAACTCGAGCGATCGAGGATGGCACTGTAGCTGACGGCGAGCCAAGTGAGCAACACGCCGATCCCCACCGCTTCGAATGGCTGGTCGAGTGGAGCGCCGTCGAGCGGCCCGGCAAGGCGCGCCGGCCACAACACGGCGGTCGCGGCAAGGCCCGCCCATAGAACTTTGGTCACACCCGAGCGCCCTCAGGTCGGCGTCTTCCCGCGAGCGACACGGCACACACAGCC
>JBOGIV010000387.1:0-5698 GCA_050747925.1 Vicinamibacterales bacterium | reverse complement strand
GCCCCACGATTGACGGCGGCAGCAGCAGTCGGCGCCGTCGCCGGCGGCGTCGCGGACGGCGCGGCGCGGTCGCCGAGACCGTGGCCGGTGCGCCGCGGCCATCTTCCGACGCGCCTCAGAACGCGGGCGAGCCCTCCGGCGCGGGTGAGCTGGCCGACGAAGGGTTCGATGCGGGCGACACCGAATTCCCGGACGAGTTCGACGCCGGTCCGGGATCCGCCGACGAACCCCCAGACGACGCCCAGTGAAGGTCGCGGTCGTCGTTCAGCGGTACGGCGCCGAGATCAACGGCGGCGCCGAACAGCATGCTCGGTATGTGGCTGAGCACCTGGCGCCGCACGTACAGGTCGAAGTCTTGACGACCTGTGCCCGGAACTACATCACGTGGAAGAACGAACTTCCTGAGGGGCTCGAGACGATTCACGGCGTCCCGGTTCGCCGCTTTTCAGTGACCCGTGAGCGGGACCCGATCGAGTTCGCGAAATGGTCGGAGCGGGTGTTCGACACCACGCACTCGTTACGCGATGAGCTCGCGTGGCTGGACGCAGAGGGACCCACGAGCCCGGCGCTCGTCGAGTACATCAGCGCGCACGAGCGCGACTACGACTTCTTCATTTTCTTCAGCTTCCGATATCACCACTCGTTCTATGGCGCCAGGGCGGTTCCGGCGAAGGCGCTTTTGGTGCCGACGGCCGAACGTGATGGCGCGCTCGGACTGGGCGCGTTCGCCCCGGTGTTCCGTGGTCTTCGCGCGTTGATGTACAACTCGTACGAGGAACGCGCCACGATTCAAAGCGTGTCGGGCAACCATGCCGTTCCTGGTGTGGTTGTCGGGATCGGATCCGAGATCCCGGCGCAGTCGAGTGCCGGCCGGTTCCGCCAGAAGTTCGGGCTCCGCGATCGGTTCGCGATCTACGTTGGCCGCATCGATCACAACAAGGGCTGCGCAGAGCTGTTCGAGTATTTCGAGCACTACAGCGCTGGCCTCGTTGACGGCATGCACCTGGTGCTGATCGGCACACCGGTCATTCCCATACCGGAGCATCCACGAATCCATCACCTCGGCTTTGTCGAGGATCAAGACAAGTTCGACGCGATCGCCGCGGCAGAGTTGCTGATCATGCCGTCGTACCTCGAGAGCCTCTCGATGGTGGCGCTCGAGGCGTGGGCCCTTGGCCGGCCCGTACTCGCCAATGCCAAGTGCGAAGTGCTTCAAGGCCAATGCCTGAGAAGCAACGCCGGTCTGTTCTACGAGAACTTCCGCGAGTTTGCGGAGGCGCTCCGCGTCATCGACACAAACCCGAGCCTTCAGGCGGCGCTTGGCCGAAACGGGCGGGCGTTCTTCGAACGCCACTACAGCTGGCCGGTGATCGAGAAGAAGTACCTCGACATGCTCGAGCGCCTCTCCAAGGAGCCCGCAACGCCGCGCATGGATCGGTTGCCGGGATGGCTTGCTCGTCGGCGCCGATCGCTTCCGCCTGCCAATGCGGTCGTACGCGAGCTCCCAGCTGGTCCGGTGAGAGACACGTCCGAGGCCGTCAAAGTCACAGGAGAACGAACGGCGACGCCGCCACCATCGGAACGCCCTCAACCTCCACGGCCGCAGCCCCAACCGAGGCCCGACACTCGCCCACAGCGGCCCGACCACCGTCAGGTGCGACACGACACTCGGCCCGGGCGTCCTCAGCAGCGACCAGACGGCCGCGACAAGCCAGAACACGGCGGCGGTCGCGAGCAGCGCGGTCGAGGCGATCGTCAGGGCCGCCCCAATGGCCGGAGCCGCCGATCAGGCGGAGGGCGCTCGTGAGAACGGGACGAAGAAAGAAGACGGAAGACAGAAGACAGAAAGGCGCGACGGCCTAGAAATGGCGATCGCGGTCCATCAGGTGCTCGCCACTCTTGGATACGGCGATGCGATCGGTCACGAGGCGCTCGGCATTCAACGCGTGCTGCGAGCCGCTGGTTACCCGTCCGAGATCTTCGTTCAGACGGCCGACCATCGGCTCGAAGACCTGACGGTCGACTATCGCGACCTGCCCGAGGTCAGCCACCCGGACAATATTCTCATTCACCATTTTTCGATCGGCTCGCGAGCCTCTCGCGTGGCATATGCCCTGCCAGATCGGATGGCGCTCGTGTATCACAACATCACGCCGCCGCAGTACTTCCTGGACATCCACAAGCCCCTCATCCGCTTGTGTTACCTCGGTCGCCGCGAGTTGGCGCTGTACAAAACGCGCTGCGACCTCGCGCTGGGAGATTCCGAGTTCAATCGGCAGGAGCTGGAGGCCATCGGCTTCCCGGCCACTGGCGTCTTGCCGGTCGTCCCAGACTTCTCGCACCTGTCCGGGCCGGCCAACTTCATGCACGCAGGTCAGTTCGACGATGGCTGGGTGAACGTGTTGTTCGTGGGCCGGATGATTCCCAACAAGAAGATCGAGGACGTCATCCGCTTCTTCCATGCGTACAAAACGTGGTTCAACCCGCGCTCACGTCTGCTGCTCGTGGGCGCGCACAGCGGCTTTGAACGCTATCTGTCGATGCTGTACCAGTTCATCGCCGACATCGGCGCCAACGACGTCCATGTCCTCAGCCAGGTGACCAACGAAGAGCTGACCGCGTACTACGAAGTGGCGGATGTGTTTCTTTGCGCGAGCGAGCACGAGGGCTTCTGCGTGCCACTCGTCGAAGCGTTTCATATGGGTGTGCCGGTGCTCGCCTATGGAGCCACGGCGGTGCCGGCGACGATGGATGGCGCCGGGGTCCTGTATACCGACAAAGATCCGTTGTACGTGTCGGGTCTCATCGACGCCATTATCGGCAACGACTCGCTTCGCGCACGAGTGATCGAACGGCAGGAAGCGGCGCTCGATCGGCTCGAGGCAAAGGACTTCGGGGGCACACTGCTGCAGTTTGTCGATCAAATCGTGGCGACGCCGCGGCGGCCTCATCCGCCGGTCGCGTTCGACTTCTGGGATCAGGTGAAGCTGCTCGATGAACTCGAAGAGATTTGGCTCTACCGCCCTGCCGCCTACCGGGCGTTGCCAGAGGCGCCGGACGGGCACCAGGCCCACAAGCTGGTCCAGTTCTGATGGTGGTGAATCAGTGGGTTCCAGCGGCCCATACGGGCGACGCGATTGGCGACTCGGCCCGACGCGTGCGCGATCTCTTGAGAGATCTCGGACACGAGTCGGACATTTTCGCCCTGACGGTCGACGATGACTTGCGAGACGAGGTGCGGCCGTTCGCCGAGCCGGCGGCGAAGCGCGGGGACCTCACCATTCTTCACTTTGCGCTCGTCTCGCCTCTCACGAGCGAGTTTGCCAGCTTGAACCATGGCCGGGTCCTGCAGTACCACAACGTCACCCCGGCGCACTTCTTCGCGCCGTACGACTCCAACATCTTTCGCCTGGCCTCGCTCGGACGCGAGGACCTCAGAACGCTGGTGGGGCACACCGATCTGGCACTTGGAGATTCGGAGTTCAACCGCCTAGAGCTCGAGTCGCTGGGTTTTCAGAATACCGGCGTGTTTCCGATTGCGGTCAACACCAACCGAATCACAAAGGCGCCCCGGCGGCCGGCGCTGGAGAAAATGCTCTCGGATGGGCTCCTCAATTTCCTGTTCGTTGGCCGTATCGTGCCGAACAAGAAAATCGAGGATCACATTCGACTGGCGGAGCACTACAAACGCTACGTGGACACCGCCTATCGGTTCATTTTTGTCGGCCGGACCGACGGCGTGCCTCGCTACTACAACATGATTCGGGCGCTCGTGGCCGAGTTCGAAATGCTGCCCGAGCGATTCGTCTTTACGGGGCCCGTCCCCGATGAAGATCTGGCGACGTTCTATCGAATGGCAAGCGTCTACATCTCGCTCTCCGAGCACGAAGGCTTTTGTGTCCCTCTCATCGAAGCCATGGCCGCCGATGTGCCGGTGATGGCCTACGCCTCGACCGCCGTGCCCGATACACTCGGCGGCGCCGGCGTGCAGTTTTCACCGAAGGACCTCGAATTCGCGGCGGAGCTGCTCGGCGAGCTCGCCTACAACGACTCGCTGCGGAGCCGCGTGATCGCCGCACAACGAAAGCGGCTCGCCGATTTCGGCGATGCGCGCATCCGGCGAGAGCTGCAACACTTGATCGCCGCGCCGCAGGCGGGCATAGGTGACGTGTGAGAATCGCCTTTATCGTTCAGCGCTACGGCGCGGAGATCCTGGGCGGCTCGGAGTACCACTGCCGGCTGATTGCCGAGCGGATGGCCGCCCGTAACGAGGTCGACGTCCTCACGACCTGCGCGCGTGACTACATCACATGGGAGAACGACTACCCTGAGGGCCACGATCGCATCCGTGGCGTCACGGTTCGCCGCTTCAAGAACTCGCGCACTCGTGACATCGACGCCTTCAACCAGTACTCCGACTGGATTTTCCATCATGCGCACACGCGCGACGATGAGATGGCCTGGCTGGAGCAGCAGGGCCCATGGTCACCCGCGCTCTTGGAGTACCTGAAGCGCCATCATCGCTCGTACGACGCGCTCATCTTCTTCACCTACCTCTACGCGCCGACCGTGCTCGGCGTGCAGATCGATCCGGCACGCAGCATCCTCGTGCCGACCGCGCACGAGGAGCCCGCGATTCGGCTCGAGATCTACAAAGAGATGTTCGCAACGCCGGCCGCCCTCGCGTTCAACACCGAGGTCGAGAAGAACTTTCTCAAGGCGACATTCGCGATTCGCGCCGTCGCCGAAGAGACGGTTGGCTGCGGCGTCGACCTGCTTCAGGACCAGCCGCAGCCTGACGACTCCGAACCGGAGGACGACGAAGAGCTCCACAAACGGTTGGCTCCGCATCTTCGCATCCGCGGTGCCCAGTTTCGCCGCAGGCATCGCCTGAACGGGCAGTTTCTGTTGTACGGCGGCCGCATCGATCCGGGCAAAGGCTGCGAGGAGCTCATCGAGTACTTCACCAGCTACAAGGAGCAGGGAGGCGAGGCCGCCCTCGCGCTCATGGGCGTCAAGCTGATGCAGCTACCTGAAGTGCCGTGGGTGCGATTTGCCGGCCTGCTGTCCGAGCGCGAACGCCTGCAAGCCCTCGAAGCCGCCACCATCGTCGTCGTGCCCTCGCCCTTCGAGAGCCTGTCGCTGCTCGCCCTGGAATCCATGGCCGTCGGCACGCCAGTGTTGTGCAACGCTCGCTCGGCCGTCCTGGTTCAGCACTGTCTCAATAGCAACGCCGGACTGTTTTACGCGGACCGGGACGAGTTCATCGAGTGCGCGAAGGTGCTGCTCGCCGATCAGCGGATGAGAGACCGCATGGGACGGAATGGGAAGGAGTACGTGAGACGGAACTACCGGTGGGACGTGATCTTGTCGAAGTACGACAGGCTCATCAGCGCTCTCAAGCGATAGCGACGAACAAAGAAACAAGAGGAAAGAAGCAAGACTCCGAGCCTACTCGACCGGCTCGAACTCTTCCTTCTCGTCAGCGGTGGTGGACTCGGTTTCGCTCGTCGTCGACGAAGACGAGGCTTTCTTGCGCCGAGGCCGAATGTCATACCGCTTGATCATCTCGTTCAGTGTGGTCGGCTTGATTCGCAGAAGCTCCGCCGCCCGCTTCTGAACCCCGCCCGCGACCTCGAGCGCCGATTCGATCCATTGGCGCTCGTACGCCACGGTGACTTCCTTCAGCGACACGCCG
>JBOGIV010000386.1:0-6091 GCA_050747925.1 Vicinamibacterales bacterium | reverse complement strand
AGGTGAGGCATCGTGCTTGACCTGACCGCCGCCGATCACCTGACGGCTTTCTTCGACCAGCTCTTGGCTGACGAAACTGAACGACGATCGACTGAACGAACCCGTCCACTGAATCGGATCAGGCCCACCACTCCGGTGTAGGCCCAAGGCTGATACTCACGACTAGGCGGATAGATTGCGAGTACTGCGAGGAACAGTGCGCCAGCAGGACTGAATAGCCGCGTCGACCAGTGCTTCACGAGTCGTAAGCTAGCTGGTGTATCTAGCGAGTGTCAAAGACCGTCTCAGAGAAATCCATCCGATGCAATCTAACCGCGACAGCTTGTGTGCTTCATCCAAATGGGATGTCGATCTCCACCAAGGTGCCAGGCGTTGCAGCGTCGATGGCGGCAGCGATGCGATCGGCATGTCGTCGAACGAGCGACCACTTGGTGCTACCCGTCAGAACCACTAAGGCGCTACGGCGCATTCGCAGGTTCTGCTGGTACGGATTCGCCGGTCGGTCGTGACGATTACCTCGAACCCTGCCTCCTCGGCGGCGTTCAAGAGCGCGCCGTTGCTGAGCGTGTCCCATCCCTTCGATTGCGCCGTGTGGACAGTATGCGCCGATAGCGCGAGGGCGAGCCCCTTCGGCGTGCCGTGGTCAAAAAGGACGAGCACCGGCCGGGACGTCTGAAGCGCGGAGGCTCTGAGCGACGAACTCGAGCACGGCCGTCACCTGTTCGCGTGTGACGTCGAACTGCTCGATCACCTCGTCGATACTGAGGTCTTCCAAGTTCTCGATCACGGTGGCCACCGGAAGGCGGGTGCCCTTGAACACCCACACGCCGCTGACTTTGCCCGGAATGCTCTCGACCGCCGGACACTGTGACCAATCGAGCGAGGCCATCTTGCTGATCTCCTTCGCTCCAGCTTACGGGATCTAAGGCTCTCCGGTCATGGCCGTCCCACGTCGAATGTCCTGAGAGAGCAATCGGCTCGCGCCGCGCGAGTCGATTGCGAGTCGAAGGGCAACCTTCGCTCTGTCGAACGATCTGCTAGTCAACCTCCGACTTCACTGACCTCCGTCTCCAAAATATCTCCCCCGCGAATTCAGAGGCGACGGCTCTGATCGTCTGGGTCATCAGGAGATTGGTGGACGAGGAGCGCCCATCGGACCTCACCGCGCACTAACTCTTCACCGTGCGACTAGAACGCGTACGGCAAGGTGACGCCGAACGCGAAGCTTTCGCCGGGGCCTGCCAATCCGAAGCTGACCGACGGTTCTATGTACAGGCCTTTCCCCAGCCACGACGTGAGGCCGAATCGGACGCTGAAACGACTCGGCTGTCTCAAGGTCGCGTCGTCGAGCGTCACCGAGCCGGTGAAGACACCGGACACAGCCATGCTTATGGCGATTGTGTCGTTGAGGGCCAGACCATACCCCATAGACAGATCGACTCTGTTTTTGGCCTGCAACCGCGTAGCGGCGGCGACTTCGCGGCCGAAAGTCCGGAAGTAGTTTGCGTTTGCGAACAGCACAACGGGATCAACGCTCTTGACGAGGACGAGTCCGGTGCCGACGGCGGTACTTGCGTTACCTGTCGGCACTTGCGCATTGAACGTGAGGACGATGTCGGGACGCCGGGCGCGTTCACGCAGGAGCGTGCGCCGAATACCGAACTGCATTCCGGCGAAGGAGCTCAGATCGCTCCTCGTTAACGTGGTGCTGCCAAAGAACTGACGCAGATGTTGCCGTTGAAATAAAGAGCTGACGAAGAGCTCGGTCTCTTCAAGAATCCCGACACGTCCGAGGAGCAGGGTCGAGAAGATCTCCCGCTCAATAGTCGCCAGCGCCACGCCCCCTCCTACTGCGGCGAGTAAGTGGTCGGCGCTGCGTGAATAGAACTGTGCGAAATCGAGGACGACCTCACCGCGTTCCAACAGAACGCGCTGGCCGCGCAGAAGCACGTCCTCGGCCTCTCGTTCCTCCGGTGCCTCACCGATCGCTGGTTTCTGTGTGGCGGGCGTCGGCTGCTCTGCATCGCGCGTCAACTCGGCAGCGGTACGTGTGTCGTCTCCGGCCAGCCACGCCAACAACGCCTCGCAATTGAAGCGCCACGTGGACCCAACGCGGCGGCCGGGAACTCGACCAGCATCGGCGAGCTGCGCGAGTTGACCTTCCTCGACGCGGAGCAGCGCAGACGCTTCGCTCAACGTCAGAACTGCATCGTCACATCGCGGTCGATCTTGGGCACATGCCGCCCGTGCGGTGACCGCCAGAACCGCAGAGACCAAGACGGCGCAAAGCCGCCGGTGCCCGGCACGGGTGCAGCACTCCAGACCATTGCCGTGTATCAAGGTCGATTAGCGCACGAGAACGTTGCCGACAGTGGTCATCTCGCGTGCAGTCATGATTTCAGGCAGGGGACGTCCTCGTTTGTGGAGAGTCAGGGGCATCGTGTCCACCGGCAGCCCCATTTTCGGCTCGACGACGAAGATGATGCCGGTGTGGTCTGACTGCAGCCAATCGCGCAAGAAAGCGTAGCGGGGCATGCGAATGTTGCCGCGCGACGGATCGGCGAGGTGGACGCGGTTGCCTTCCACGCCGCGCAGCACGGCGAAATGTTTGTAGCCGCGCGGCTCGATGAAGACGATCACCGGACCGCCGAGCATGGACAAACTCTTGGCATCGAGCCGGAAGCCTTCGGCGTTGTACCCTCGCGCTTGTGCGACACGCTGCAGATGGAGGAGCGAGAAGCCTGTCTCGCGCGTGGCTGTCTTCTCTTCCGCCGACAGCAGGTCAAACAGTTCATTGAGGATCTGCCCTTCGGTGACGGTGTCGCCAAAGCCGAAACGCAGGAGCGTCGCCAGGGCCGCCGCGCCGCAGGAAAAGTCGAGCCGCTGCTTGACGACATGCCGATCGCGGCGAGCTTTGAGCGACGATGGTGCGTCGACGCGAAGGCCCTGACCGATGCCAATCTGCGCGAACGACTCCGCCGGCGCTATCGCAAGTATCGCAGACCCCCAGCACGCTACGATGAACCACCGCCGGAAAGACACGTCCGCCTCGCCGGGAATCAATAGTTTCAGGTCGTGCGACGAGCATTGACGTGTCGTCGCACGGCCTTCGACCGATTATTCGCTCTCTGTGAAAGACCGGGGTTAACAGCCCTGGCCGGGTGGAATGTTGATCGCCGGGCTTGCCCCAGAGGCGGTGCACAGCCCGCTGTAGCCTGGGCCGGATCCGGCCGGCGCCTGACCGCCTCCGAGGTTGTTTTCCTGGTGATTGACGATGTGCAGCTGGCCGTTGACGAAGAAGTGAATGTGGAGACCTTTTACGGACTTCAGTTCTGCCGGTTTCATCGGCAAGGCCATGATGCCTTTGAGCGTCGCGAACTGCGTCGAGGGCGTGGCGGATTTCGACGACTCCTGCTGGGGTTTGGTGACCGTCTCGCGGGCGGTGGTCTGATCTGAGGCGGACACAGTCGTCATCGTTGCGGCCACAGCAATAGCCACCGCGAATCCCGAAATCAATAGTCTGGTGCGCATTGATACCATCCTTTGTGTACCCGTCACCTTTTACCTGCATCGCATGACGATGTCAATGAATACGGGCTCACCATTCGACTCGCCGGGGTTTGCGGGGTCAGCCCGCTGAACTGCCGACGCTCGGCGAGCGCGCTGCTCGTTGCGCTCGTCAGCGTCACGCCGGTGTTGAGTGTGCCGTTTCCGAGCGAGAGGCGCACGAACGTGGCCCCCCGGTCAGCGCGAACACCAAATCGGTCAGGCCGGCGCCGTTGAAAGTCGCCGGTGGCGATTGCCGCGGTTGGACTGAAGCCGGTCCGGTCGCGCGGCAGCGCGTACCCGGCCGGCGCCGTCGTCGTCACGCTGTGCGACACGATCATGGAATCCGACGGACGAACCGGCGATGAAAATCGAACGGCGGCGCATCAGGCCCTCCCCTGGCGCCTATACCGACAACCAGAGACGAACCCGTCACGGGCTCACCGGCTCGATGTGGTGCGGGTCGGTCCGCGACGGAACAAGCCGTCGACAGCCTACGTCTAGGGCCGTAGACTGCCTACGACTATGGCCGCTTTGATGGGTTTAGGGCTCCATTATCCACGAGCCTGAGGTTTGCCAGCGACCATGCACACTGACAACACGACATCTCAGAAGCCCCTTCGATTGTGGCCCGGCGTGGCCGCTGTCGTGCTGCAGTGGCTGCTCTGGTTCGTGGTTCCGGCCGTCGCTCCCGATGCCGGGTTGGTCGGGCTGTTCGGTGGAATCTTCTTCTGCGGTCTGGCCGTCCTCGTGTGGTGGCTGTTCCTCAGCCGCGCGCCGTGGCCCGATCGGCTGGGCGCGCTCGTCCTGATGGTTCTCGCGGTGATCGCGACCAAGCCGCTCGTGCACCCATCGATTGCCGGCGGGCAGGGCATGTTGCTCTACGTCCTCGCGATCCCGATGATGAGCCTCGCCCTCGTCTCGTCGTTGGCCGCCAGCCGCGGCTTCTCGATCAACACGCGGCGCATGTCGATGCTCGCGTTGATTCTGCTCGCCTGCGGCGCGTTCATGCTGGTGCGCACGGGCGGCGTCCTCGGCGGCAGTCTCTGGTCGGATCTGCATTGGCGGTGGACGCCGACCGCTGAGGAACGGCTCCTGGCCCAGGCCAGCGTCGATCCGAAGTTGGTCCCGCCGCCTCCGCCGACAGAAGCGCCGAAGGCGGTGGCGCCGCCGTCGTCGGCGCCGGCACACGTGAAAACTCCGGAGGCGCGCCTTGCGCCTCCAGCGGCAGGCGAGAAGACGGTGCCAGCTGCCGATCCTGCCGTCGCACACACTCAGGCCGAGTGGCCGGGATTTCGGGGACCGGAGCGGAACAGCATCATCGGCGGCGTGCAGATCGCGACTGACTGGTCGGCCTCGCCGCCGGTCGAAATGTGGCGACGGCCAGTCGGACCCGGCTGGTCGTCGTTCGCGGTGCACGGCGACGTGTTCTACACGCAGGAGCAGCGCGGCGAGGACGAGATGGTCTCGGCCTACCACGTGACGACCGGCCAGCCGGTGTGGGGACATCGCGACCGGGTGCGGTTCTGGGAATCGAATGGCGGCGCCGGCCCACGCGCGACGCCGACGCTCCACAACGGGCGCGTCTATGCGTTTGGGGCGACCGGCATGCTCAACGCGCTCGACGCGCGCACCGGGGCGGTGATCTGGTCGCACAACGGCGCGTCCGACACCAAACGGGGCGTCCCGACGTGGGGCTTCTCGAGTTCGCCGCTCGTCATCGACGATCTCGTGATCATCGCTGCGTCGGGCACGCTCGCGGCTTACGAAGTCGATAGCGGGAAGCTGCGCTGGTCCCGTCCCTCCCGTGGCGGCAGCTACAGCTCGCCCCATCGCACGACGATCGACGGCGTGACGCAGATCGTGTTGCTCAGCGCAGGCGGCGCGACGAGCGTCGAGCCGGCGACGGGCGCCGTTCTGTGGGAGCATCCGTGGTCCGGCGGCGCGCCGATCGTGCAGCCGGCGTTGACACCGGAGGGCGATGTTCTACTCAACACTCTCATCGCGAGTGGCCTGGGAGGCCACGGTACACGGCGCATCACCGTCGAGCACGGGCCCGGCGTCTGGAGCGTCACGGAACGGTGGACGTCGAACGGCCTGAAGCCGTACTTCAACGACTTCGTCCTGCACGAAGGGCACGCGTACGGGTTCGACGGCGCCATTCTCGCGTGCATCAACCTCGAGGACGGCGCGCGCAGGTGGAAAGGCGGACGCTACGGCAATGGCCAGCTCGTGCTGCTGGCCGATCAGGACTTGTTGATGGTCATTTCCGAGGAGGGCGAGCTCGCGCTGGTCAACGCGACGCCGGACAAGTTCACCGAAGTCGCGAAGGTGCCCGTCCTGAACGGAAAAACCTGGAACCATCCCGTGCTGGTCCGCGACCTGCTGCTGGTGCGCAACGGCGAGGAGATGGCGGCGTTCAGGGTGTCGCTCACCAGCCAGTAAGCCGACATGGGCGGGTCCCAGCGTTCACGCGATGCCTCTAATCGCATCAATCCGTCTCAACCATGCGCCAATCTGGTTCCAACGGGCGAAGGTTAGGCTC
>JBOGIV010000385.1:0-3139 GCA_050747925.1 Vicinamibacterales bacterium | reverse complement strand
CGTGGCGCCCTGTCTGCCCCAGGCACCGGGGGCGGGGACGAACATCTGCGGATGCGCGCGCATGAACTCTGCTTGCTGTTCAGGAGTGAGCTTCAATCCTCCCTCTTTGTTGTTGGGGTGGATCGTCGCGAAGATCCTTCCGTTCGCACGGAAATCCGGACGCTGCATGTGGGAGCCTTCGATCGCGCCATCCATTCCGAGCGCGATCTTGCGGAATTGGTTCGGAGTCATGGGTTTCTCGGGAGTCGGGAGTCTATGCCGCCCACTCGCGCGATAACACCTCGGCTTGTTCCAGTACGGTCTGCGTCGCCTTCTCCTGCTTGTCCGGCGGGTAGCCATGCTTCCGCAGGATTCGTTTGACCAGCGTCCGTAGCTTCGCGCGGATGTCTTCGCGAAGCGTCCAGTCAATCGTCACGTTGCGGCGCACCGTCTCGACCAGCTCGCGCGCGATGTCGCGGAGCGTTTCATCTCCCAGAACCCTGACGGCGCTGTCATTGGTCTCCAGAGCGTCATAGAAGGCCAGCTCGTCGTCTGATAGCCCTAACTCCTCGCCGCGCGCGTTGGCTTCGCGCATGTCCCTGGCGAGCTGAATCAGCTCCTCGATCACCTGCGCCGCTTCGATGGCGCGGTTCTGATAGCGACGAATCGTGTGCTCCAGCATCTCGCCAAAGGAGCGCGCCTGGACGACGTTCTTGCGGCCACGGGTCTTGAGCTCGCCCTTCAGAAGCTTCTGCAGCAGTTCCACGGCCAGGTTGCGTTGCGGCATCCCGCGGACTTCGGCGAGAAACTCGTCTGACAGGATGGAGATATCCGGCTTCGCCAGTCCAGCTGCAGCAAAGATGTCCAGCACACCTTCAGGGGCGACCGCCCGCGAGATGATCTGACGTACCGCGAGATCGATTTCTTCCTCGGGTCGTGCGTCAACAGGAGCGCGCTTGACGAGCACTGCTTGAACAGCCTGGAAGAACGACACGTCGTCCCGGATACGCATGGCCTCGTCGTGCGGCGCCGCGAGCGCGAACGCCTGCGACAGCTCGCGAACCGCCGCGACGTACCGATCCTTGCCGTGCTCCAAAGCCAGCACGTGCTCCTGAGCCGCGGGGAGAAGGCTCAAACGCTGCCGTGGAGTGCCGTCGGTCCAGAGATTCCACGTGAACCCGTGGAAGATGCTGCAACACACCTCGTGCTTCTCCAGCATCACGGCGACAGCCTCGCGTTGATCGAGGGCCGTTCGTCCAACTCCGCCACTCTCGGTGTAGGTTCGCAGCGCGTACTTCAACTCGGGTGCAAGGCCGAGATAGTCCGCGACCAACCCGCCTGGCTTGTCCTTGAACACGCGATTCACGCGGGCGATCGCCTGCATGAGACCGTGCCCTCGCATCGGCTTGTCGGCATACATCGTGTGCAGACTCGGCGCATCGAAGCCCGTCAGCCACATGTCGCGGACGAGCACGAGCTTGAAAGGATCGCCGGGCTCGCGAAACCGTTTGGCCAGGGCCTCGCGCTTTGCCTTGTTGCGAATATGCCGCTGCCAGTGCACAGGATCGCTGGCCGAACCCGTCATGACGATCTTCATCTGGCCGTGCTCGTCGTTGTCGTCGGCCCATTCCGGACGAAGGGCCGCAATCTGCCGGTAGAGCTCGACACAGATGCGTCGGCTCATGCAGACGACCATGCCCTTGCCGTCCAGAACCTCGAGCCGTCGCTCGAAGTGCTCGACCATGTCCTTGGCAATCAGCGTCAGACGCTTGTCGGCGCCGACCACCGCTTCGAGCTGGGCCCACTTGCTCTTCAGCTTTTCCTTTCGCTCGACCTCCTCGCCTTCTGTCGCCTCCTCGAAGTCCGGATCGATCCGAGGCCGTTCCGCTTCGTCCAGCGCCAACTTCGCCAGCCGGCTTTCGTAATAGATCGGAACGGTGGCGCCGTCCTCGACGGCCCGTTGGATGTCATAGACGCTGATGTAGTCGCCGAATACGGCTCGCGTGTTGGCGTCCTGCAGCTCGATCGGCGTCCCCGTGAATCCGATGAACGACGCATGCGGCAGCGCATCGCGCATGTTTTTCGCAAAGCCGTGTCCCAGGTAAACCGTTCCATCCTTCCGCTTGACGAGATGCGACCCGAACTCGTACTGGCTCCTGTGCGCCTCGTCGGCAATCACGACGACGTTGCGCCGCTCAGACAGGATTGGATGTTCGTCGCCCTTTGTTTCGGGAAGAAACTTGTGGATGGTCGTGAAGACGACACCTCCGGCATTCACTCGCAGCAGCTCGCGCAGGTGCTCTGCGCTCTCCGCCTGAACCGGCGGCTGGCGCAGCAGGTCTTTGCAGAGCGAGAAAGTGCCGAACAGCTGATCGTCGAGGTCGTTGCGGTCGGTGAGCACGACGATGGTCGGGTTCTCCATCGCCGGCTCGCGAATGATCCGGCCGGCGTAGAAGGCCATGGTGAGGCTCTTGCCAGATCCCTGTGTATGCCACACGACCCCAACGCGGCGATCGCCGGGCTCCCCGCCGTGAACTGAACCGGACTCGTAGCGCCCTTCGCCGAACATTTCTGCGCGACGCGACAGATCGGCGGCGCGAAGCGTCTCCTCAACCGCCACGCGCACGGCGTGGAACTGATGGTAGCCAGCCATGGTCTTGGCGATGCGACCGCCGCCTTGGTCCTGAAACACGATGAAGTCACGAACGAGGCTGAGGAACCGTTTGGGTGAAAGGACGCCTTCGATGGTTACCTGTAGCTCGGGCAGTCCCTTTTCGGCGAGCGCCTCTCCCGAGATCGTGCGCCACGGCTTGAACCATTCGCGGCTGGCCGTGAGCGTTCCCACTCGAGCCTGGACACCGTCGGAAACGATCGTCAACGCGTTGTGGGCAAACAGCGAAGGGATTTGGGCCTTGTAGGTCTGCAGTTGCTGATAGGCGGTCCAAATCGTGGCGTTCTCATCGGCGGCGTTCTTGAGCTCCAGCGCGCCGAGCGGCAGGCCGTTGACGAACAGGACGATGTCGGGGCGACGCGTGTGCTTGTTTTCGACGATACTGAGTGACGGCGAGCCAATCGTTGTTCGTGCGATCGTCGAAATCGATGACGCGTGCCTGCGCCCCTCGGATGTCTCCGCCTTTCTCGCGGTACTCGACGGTGACAC
>JBOGIV010000384.1:0-6455 GCA_050747925.1 Vicinamibacterales bacterium | reverse complement strand
GTCGTACACCGTTCCGGTGAGCGGTCGCGGCTCGGTCTGGGCGGCGGCGCGAAAGCTCGCCGCCGCCAAGGTGATCCCGGCGATCGCGACAAGCGCAATTGCGAACGCACGGCGTGTCGGACGCCGGTCGGCGAGCGTGGTGTTCAACATGGCAGCAATCCTCCGTTCAAGGGTTGAGGGACGGGCCATCGGCACGAGCGCGTCGCCGCCGAGCCGCGGACGATACACGCGCGCGATCGCCAGCAGATGGGCCGCATAATCGGGGGCTGGCACGCCGGCGTCGAGAATGGCGTCGTCACACGCATGCTCGCCTTCGGCGCGGAGCCGCGCACAGGCGATCCAGAACAGCGGGTTGTACCAGAAGACGGCGCGAACCGCTTCAGCTGCGACTTGAACGCTCCAATCGCCGCGCCGGATGTGTGCCAGTTCGTGCCCCAGGACAATGCGGATGCGCTCGTCGCTCCAGGAATCGCAGTCGGGCGGCAGCAGCACGCGCGGTCGCCGCCGGCCGTACGTGCCAATCAGTCCCGGGCGATCGGACTTGAGAATCGAGACGCGCTGGCGCACGCACAGTTGGCGGCGAAGGCTGTCGCTGGTTTCGATCCAGCGATGCTCCGTCACCTCCGTCGCGTTTCGCGCCACACGCGCGAGCCGATCGAACCTGATCGCCATCAGCGTCGTGGCCACGACGATGCCGAACATCCACAACGCGTTCAGCATCACGTCGACGGGAATCTCGCGTTCGTTCTTGACGACGTCCGCGTCGGCAGGGGCCGGAGAGGTTTTCGCAGGCGCCTGCACCGGGGGCGGTATGCCGATCGTCGCCTTTCCGAAATCGACCGGCCGCGGCGATGGGAACGGGACGTCCCACGCTGGGAGCGCTCGACCGAGCGGCGCGACCAGGGCCGACGCGACAATGCCGGCGGCGAGAATGGAATGGCGGAGCGCCGCCGATCGTCGACGCAAGGCGGCGGACACGGCCAGCGCGGCCAGCACGACCACTGATGCGCGAAGGGCGATATCGACGGCGGCGATCATCGCTGTGCCTTTCGCGCCGACTCGATCAGCCGGGCGATGCGATCGAGATCCTGATCCGACAGCCGCGCCGCCTCGGCGCCTAGCAGCGCCGTCACTACGCTGGCCGGCGATCCGTCGAAGAAGGTCTCGACCAGATGCTTGAGGGCCGAGCGTCGCGCCGCACGTCTCGGAACCGTCGGCATGTAGACGTAGCGCAGACCGTGCTCCTCGTGGCGGACGTGGCCCTTCTCCTCGAGCACTCTGAGCTGCGTGCGCACCGTCGAGTCGTTGGGCGCGCCGCTCAGCGCCTGGCGGATGTCAGCAGCGGTGGCGCGGCCGAGACGGTACAGGATGTCCATGATCTGGCGCTCGCGTTTGCTGAGGACGGCATGGGCGGGACCGGACATGTTATTTTCATAACATTAACGCGAGAAAAATAGCAAGCTGGGCCAGCGAATTGGGGCGGGTCAGTCGTGAAGCGCCTGCGTGACTTTGCCGTCGGCGATCCCGACGGTTGACGATAATGTACCGTCCTTCTGGCCGAAATAGACTCCGACACCGCCTGGCGACTCCGATGAAGCCTGTCGGATGAGCGCGTGTGGCAACGACGCCGCCTGTCGGAGTCATAATCGCGTTCCATGGTCGCCACTCCGCTGTTCGTCACCCTCGCTCTCATGCTCAGCCTGCAGACGCCGGCGGCATGGGACGCTACGTACCAGCGCGTCCAGCGATTAATCCTCGACCACAAGATCGCAGACGCGATTGTCGTCCTCGAAGGCGTGCTCACGTCCTCGCCGGGCTTCGAACCGGCGCGCTACGAGCTCGCGGAGGCACATCGGATGCTGGCGCTGGAAGCGGCGCTGAAGGGGCCATCGCAGGAGGCGACAAAGCGGCGCGAGCTCGAAAGGGCGGCTGCCGATTACCGCCGCGTGGCCGAGGGCATGGGTCAATACCAGCAGCTCGCTATCGGCCGCCTGCTGATGGTCGACGGCGAGGACGAGCTCAACCGTCCGGCCGAGGCGATTCCCTTCGCGCGGCAGTACGTCCAGATCAGCCCAGGGTCCGCGGCCACGTCACGCTTGCGAAGGCGCTGACCGCGTCAGGACAGGAATCCGCCGCCACTGGTGCGCTGCTCGCGGCTCGCAAGGCCGTCCGAGCCGACGACGCGCGGCTGCTCGCGACGGTGATCGTCGAGTACGTCCACAAGGCAAAGACCTCTTCGACCGCGGATCTGAAGGCGCTCCTCGACTGGGCGGACGGCAGGCTCAACCAGTTGTTGCGAGACGCGCCGAACCATCGCCAGCTGCTGCTGACCAAAGCTGCGTCGGCGTGGTTCCGTGCCGATCACCTCGAAACCAATCCGGCGCGAAAGCGCGCGCTAAAGGCCGAAGCCGATCGCGCGTTCGAGGACGCCAACCCCAATCGCAACAGCGTGCCGCCTGCGCCTTCGTCGCTCCCGCCTGTTCCGCCACCGCCACCTCCGCCGCCGATGCCGCCCGGCTTCCAAAGCGCGCAACGGGAAGCCGACAAGTTATTGGCTGGCAAGCGGTACACGGACGCGGCGAGAAACTGATCAAGTCGAATCCGGAGTTCCCGCCGCCGCACTACCTGCGTGCCAACGCGTTGCTTTTCGCGGGGCAACGCCCGGCCGTGGATGCGGCAGTGAAGGCTGCGCGGACGTCAATTGCCGCCACGCCTGTGGCGCGGCACATTGCGGCCACTTTCCTCGTCGACATGGTCAGCAGCAACAAGACGATGGCTGCCGCAGACGCAAAGCTGCTTCTCGCCGAAGCACGGCTGATGCTCGACGATGCGCTGCAGAAGAACCCGACGTACTGGGAGGCGGCTGTCGATACGGCGCTCGTCGTGAGCACCCAGGCGAAATACGAAACGGATCAGAAGGAAATACGAAACGGATCAGAAGATCGTCACGGCGCTGACGGCAGAGGCCGATCGGCTGCGCCAGCAGGCGGAGTCCCTGCGGCCTAAGTAGGCGCCGATGCCGAACCGACGGATCATCGTTGACGCCGGCGCGAGTGCCGACGGATTCATCGCACGGCGCGCGAAGGAACGCCTGATTCCGCCGCGGCCACGTGCGATTGCGGAGCCGGCGGCCGGCACGCGTCCAGAGCATTGCCTGCAGGATCGGGCTGGCCTACAGATTCCGGCGCATGAAGGTGCGCACCCCATACACGAGAGTCAGCACCGTGAACCCCACAGCCCACCACACCATCCAGACAGTGGGCACTGAGGCCAGGAAATTGATCGGCGTCGGGATGCTGCGGACAATCGCCGGCTGGAGGTAGTACACGGCGAGGCGCCACAGCGCATCGCCAGGGCTGATCAAGCTGACCACGATGCCGATGGTGCGCGCTGATGACACACCGGCCATGGCGCCGATCTGTTCGAAAAAACCACCAACGAACGCAATGCCATAGAACGCAACGGCGACGACAGCGTTGGTAATCGTGTTGAGTCGCGCACTTCCGGCAATCGACACGCTCAGCAGCAGCGTGACCTCGAGCATCATGAACGGGAGCGCCGGTGCGGTGTTGACGGGCACGAATCCGGCGACGGCGCGCACGATCAACACGATGCCCGTGGAGATCAGCATCAGGTACGCCAGCGCGATGACGAGATGGCCGGCCCACTTCCCCATCACGATCTCGGCGCGGTGGATCGGCTTCGATGCCAGCGTCTGCATCACGCCCGAGTCCATTTCACCGGACAGCGTGTCAATTGGCAGCAGCAGGGCGAACACCACCGCAAGGAAGTTTGCGGCAAAGAAGCCGATGATGGTCAGGATCGTGAGTGTCATCTGCCGCTCTGGAAACGACATCCGAGGGTCGCGGAGCATCTCGCGATGCCCAAAGAACAATGCCGCCGCAAAAAATGCGAGGAACGCGAGCGCACACAGGGCCGCGGCAAGCACGATGCGGCGGCGACGGGCTTCCGCCATAGTGAGATGGGCGATGGTGACGATGTTGCGCATCGCCTGGGAGGCTGTCTGCCTCATCTGTGTCATCTGCGTCATCTGCGGCCTAGCCGGGCCTCTCGTCCTCGCCCATCACGGCGACGAACAGGTCCTCGAGTGAGAGCCGGCGGGGGTGGACCGCATGGACCTGCACGCGCCGCGCCACGAGCCATTCGACGATCAAGGGCACTCGCGATTCGCTGTCGATGCGCATCACCAGCGTGCCGTCGTCCTGCGGGTGGACGTCGGCGCCGAATTCCCTCAGGCCCGATTGCACCGTCTCGTCCGCGGGCGTTACCCGCAGTTCCAGATCGAGGGTCGTGGGCGCGTTCCGCAGGTGCATGTCGCTCACGACCCGGCCGCGTTTGACGAACGCCACGCGATCGCAAGTGGCTTCCACCTCGCCGAGCAGATGTGAGTTCAGAAAGACGGTGACGCCGTCGGCGCGAAGCTCGTCGATGATGTTGCGCACGAGCAGCCGACCAAGGGGATCGAGCCCGGACGTGGGCTCGTCGAGAAACACGAGCCGCGGATCGTGGAGCAGCGCCTGGGCGAGCCCGGCGCGCTGCAGCATGCCTTTGCTGTAGCCGTGCAGCGGGCGATCGGCGGCGTCGACCAGATCGACCCGCGTCAGCAGGCGCTCGATGCGGGCGTCGAGATCGGCGCCACGCAGTCCGTACAACCGCCCATGGAATCGCAGCAGTTCGGTGGCGCTGAGGGTGTCGTGGAAGCGGAAGTGCTCGGGCAGAAAGCCGATCTGCGCTCGTGCGTCTCGATCGCCGAGCGGCGCACCGAGCACGTGTCCGCTCCCGCCGCTGGGCTGGACCAGCGCCAGCAGCATCTTGATGGACGTCGTCTTTCCAGCGCCGTTCGGGCCGAGAAAACCAAAGATCTCCCCCTTGCCGACGGTCAGCGACAGATCCGCGACCGCCAGCGTCGGGCCGTAGTCCTTGCGCAGGCCGTGCGTCTCGATGACGCGATCGATCACCGGACAGAGTCTGCCATGGTGAGGACCTGGTCCAGCCCGTGAATGCTGACCAGTGCAAAGACGCGCTCCGTCGTCGACCACATCACCGCGGTGGTCGGTGATTGATTGGGTGGTTGATGCTCGAGCAGGATGCCCGGCCGGCCGCCGATGGTGACTTGCTTGAATGAGCTGACGTTGGGCGGAACCGGCACCAACAGCGTCGTGTGCCAGTCGATGGCCTGCGCGAACTGTTTGGCATCGCCCGCCGAGAGGCCGAGAATGCGCAACCCGATCTCGCCGAGCGTCGCGAGATCCACGGACGTGGGCAACGTCACGTGCGGGGCCTGCGCCTGAAAGAGACGAGAGCGGCGGTTGGTGCCGTGCTCGTAGCGCACCATGACCACCGGTGGGACACGAAGGTTGACGACTTGTCCCTCGAGTGCGGCGGGTGCGGACAGATCGGTGATGCCAAGCGCGTCCATCACTTGCTGCAGGCGCGTCGCACTCGCCGTGATGCGCACGACGCGCTCGCCCATCACGGCCGTTTCGATGATGCGGCTGTCGGCCGGCAGCCACTGCGGGACCGCGATGGACATACCGGCGAGGCTCGCGGCCTCGTCGAGCGACGCGACAGCGACCGGCGGACCAGGATCTGCGAGCATCTCCGCGTGTTCGCCGATCAGTTTCCCGATCTCCAAGTCCTGCGCCTTCAGTTGATCGAGACGACTCGGTTGCACCTGCACGGCAACGAAGTTCACAACCCGGAAGAGCGATAAGAATTGTGAGACAGACGCTCGGACTGCCGGCACAGCCAGCAGCGCCGACAGCACGACCACTGCCGCAGCGGCCAGCGCAACGCGATGAGAGCTCGATGCCGGCGCCGGAGCCGCAGCGTCTTCGTCGCGCAATCGACGTCGCAATTGCTCCTTGAACTCGGCTGACGGCTCACGTCGCAACGCCTGCATCCAGACATCATCCATGGCGCAACTCCTCTACCACTGGGCGCGCAGTGTCTCCACCGCGCGATGAAGAATCGTTCCCACGTTGCTTTCGCTCAACCCGGTGGCCCGGGCGATGGCGCGATTGGTCATCTCGGCGCCGTACTTGAACGCAATGAGCTCGCGCTCTCGCGCCGACAACTGCTTGAGCAACCATTCAAGTCGGTCGGCGTCTGACTGCTCCAGCGCATGCTCCTCCGGCGTGCGTGCAGCCGATGGAACCGCGGCCGCGGATTCGAGCGGCATGAGGGATCGACGGGCCCGTACGTGATCGATCGCGACATTTCGGGCGATGGTGAGCAGCCAGGTGGCAAAGCCCGCCACGTCGCGACGGTAGCGATCTCGCGATCGCCACGCCTTTTCGAACGTCCGGGCCGTCAGGTCTTCGGCGTCCGCCGTGTGGCCGAATCGATAGCGGAAGAAGTTGAAGACGCGGGGCAATTCTTCCGCGTAGACCTGCTCCCAATCCGGTTCCGCGGCCACCCAACGGGCCAACCGC
>JBOGIV010000383.1:0-3419 GCA_050747925.1 Vicinamibacterales bacterium | reverse complement strand
TCCCTATCCCCTGCGACGGCTTGGCGTCATCACCTAAGGCAAGAGCCGGATGCGGGAAACCCGCTCGTCCGGATCTGTGGAGGGGGTGCTCAGTGATGGGCATCCCTACTCCGACTCAGTCCGAGCTGTCACCGCCCGCGCCGACCGATGCAACGTGCGCGCAGTGTCTCTTCAGCCGTACCACGCCTGCGTCTGACCCCAATGGGTGAGTGCGCCAGTTCATTCGCGGCACTGCGATCGACAAGGTGAGCAAGCCGTGGTCGAACGGCTCAACGCGGCAACGCCTCAGTCTTCAGAGGGGCGGGGATTAGACTGGCCGCGTCGCCATGCTGACGGGACGCGATGGAGTTTACAACTGAAACTGAAAGTTGAGGGCCAGCCTACACGCTGCCGACGCCCGGCGCCTATGACACACGTCACCCATTCCGCCACGCCCGAGCGGACGCTCAATCCCATAGCCGCCGAGCGTCGTGCCGATGGCCATCGCCGCTCACCTTGCACATCTAAGGCGAGCTGCCGCGCAGACGGCCCGCCTTGGCGCACTCCTCGGCGACGGTGAGATACCGGGCGACGGACTCGGGTCCGACGGCGTAGGGGTGGACCGCTCCAGCCCGGCGCGTCGCGAGCGCAGGCAGCTTCGTCTTCGAGCCGTCGAAATCGGTGTGGTTCGACAAGATCACGTCCGCCTTTGCAGCGCGTGCCAGTCCACGAAATCGCTGCGCCGATTCGATGTAGCGATCGAACCAGAAGCTGTCGGGCCGCTCAGGCGTGATGTATCCCGTCCGATTCGTCACCCAGTTGAACGCGGTCCCGCCCCAATACGCGGCGACATGACGCTGTGTGCCGTCGCGAACGGGGATCAGCGTCGAGATCGTGCCGAGTGTGTGCCCGGGTGTGATGTGCAGCGTGAGGGTCGTGTCGCCGAGCGTGAGTCGCTGCCCATCGGTCGCCACGATCTCGCGGCGAGGCTTGCGCCATGAACCCCGCGTGCCTTCAAGCAAGGTCCAGTCGGCTTCAGAAAGGATCACCTTCGCGCTGAAGCGATCCTGGAGAAACGCCGCTCCTCCCACGTGATCGTAATGCGCGTGGCTGACGAGCACGTACTTGATGTTCGCGGGATCGAATCCCAGTGTGCGAAGGCCACCGACCACTTCGTCTTCAACTGAATAGTCGAAGATCGGGTCGATGACGATGATGCCCTCTGACGTCGTCACCGCCCACGCGGAGTATTCGGACTGGCCGACGAAGTAGAGGTTGTCGAACACCTTGACCGGCTTGGCATACCAGGTCTCGCGCGCGGGCGCGCCCGCCGATTGTGGCGCAGCCGGCTGAGCCGTGGCGCGAGGAGCGAGAGGCGCTGGCGCCGTACACAAGCGATTCATCAGCCCCGTGTACTCCGTTCCGGCTGCGGTCTTCGCCGCAGCGACGTGCCCGTCGATCGTGTTGGGGAACGACTGGGCGGACGCCATGCTTCCCGCAAGAAGGACGCCCGTAAGGACTCTGGCATACGCGCGCATGGTGCGCCTCCGATTTATTCTGTTGCTTTCCTGAGCCACACAGCGAGCAAGGCCCGCGCGCCCGCGCTTTTCTGATCCGTCGACAACACTTCCAGCTGTACGACTTCCCTCGGACCGACGCGGGCAAAGGTGCCCTCGATGAGGTACGACACACCAAGCCAGACTGCGCGCGAGGTGTACGACGCTCCACCCAGAGAGCCACGACGCGACGAGCACGCCGAGGCTGCGGCGTCGGGAACGACGTCGCCGGCCGACCAAACGGCCGCGCGCAACACGACGGTGAAGTCGTTTGCCGCAAATGCCGTGGATGTCGTGCTCGGCTGCGGTAGCCCGGGACATGTCGTCGGTCCGCCTGGCTCGACAATCCAGCCTGACGGCAGCGCCAGGCTCTGACGATTCTCGGACAGCGGAGTGGAGAACCACTCCAGCTTCTCCGCAGGAATAAAGCCGCCTGCGATCAATCGCTGTCCTTGAAGGCTGTAGAGGGACTGGCGCAACACGCCTTCGTTGAACGCCATCGACTCGGCTGGCCCCACATAGCGTGCAACCAGTTTCTCGGGACCCAGGTCCAGGACGGCGTAATCCATCCTGATTTCCTGATTTGAATCCACCGGGGTACCCGCGGCGGCCCCCAGAAGCAATGGTGGGTCTCCCGATCGCGGCGAGATACGGCCTTCTCGCCTCACCATTGAGAGAGGCTCGAAGGTCTGCGTTCCGATCAGCGCCTCTTCGATCTGCCTGGGATTCCATGGCGAGAGCACGCGATCGATCCGCAGCCTGATGTCTGCGGCAGGTGTGTCGGTTTCAAGCCGAGACCGAAATGGTGAGATATCGGCGATACCCTCAGGCCAGCGCAGCCCGATTCCCTTCGCCTCGATGCTCTGGAAGCCTCCCAACCGGAGGCGGCGCCCCGGCATCAATTGATCCAGACCGCGCGCTTCCAGGAAATTTTTCACTTCGTTGACCGCGATCGCAAACCCAATCCCAGAGGCCTTGGCGAGTTTCATGCGAATCACGCCGAGGGCAAACCCGTCGCGATCGACGATCGGACCACCGCTGTTTCCTGGATTGACGATGTTCGTGATCTGCAGATATCGTCGCTGGCCCGCATCATCGGCGCGCAGCGCCGAGACCACGCCCGGCGATACGCTGACCTCTGGGACAAGATCCGGCGCGGTCGCAACCCTTCCCACGTCAACATCGCGGCCAAACGGGTAGCCGAGCGCATCGACGGGCAGCCCGGCCATGACGGCATCGGAGTCGCCGAGCGGAATGTACGGCAGATTCGACCCGCTGATGAGGAGGACCGCGAGATCCAGCGTGGGATCCGATGCCGTTACGGATGCCTCGGAGCAGGAGGAGGGCAGCGGGCGCGCCGCCACCGCTTCGGGGGGGAAGCACACGTCGATTCTCGACACTTTCAGTGTGACTTTCGCCTGCTGCAGACCGTTGGAGACGAGGAAGGGCTCACTATTGCTGACCACGTGTTCGTTCGTTAGTACGTAGCCGTATGGCGAAATCACAAAACCGCTGCCACTGCCGACTTCAACGTGATCCACGTCGACGCTTCGCTTGAGACCGGCCTCCTCGATTTCGGCGTGGACGCTGCCGACCAGGCGAATGAATACGGCGGCGTCAGCGGGCGACTTGGCTCGCTGCGCTCCGACTGGGCTCGCAACCACAACGAGGGCCACCGCGAGTGTCAGCCTGCGCTTCATCAACACATCTCCACCACCGTTGGACGCCGGCGCCTGCGGCGCATGATGGTCTTTTCCCTAGCCCGCATTATTCAGTGCGCCACGCAAAGGCGCGGAGGACCAGTGGATGAAAGACCCACCCGAGTAATTGTCGGTACGACTCGGTAGCCACCTGCCCGGCGCAAGCCGAAGCGGCAGGGACAAT
>JBOGIV010000382.1:0-7648 GCA_050747925.1 Vicinamibacterales bacterium | reverse complement strand
GGGCGTGTCGGGCGAGGTGGATCCGTCACTCTCCGCTCGACTGGACGATGAGCTCAGGGACCTCGACTAAGAAGGCCGAACCCGACGCCGAGCCGTTTCTGCAGCCGTGGCAGTTCTTCCTGCTGGGCGGCATGCTGGCGGCGACGGCGACCGTAATCGTGGCGACAGGGCAGTCGGCCGCCAGCATCATCATCCTCAGCCTCACCGTTGTCGCCGTCAGCTTCGTGGGCCTCGGCGCGTATCGGATGCTGCTGCCGCTGGTGTCATCGAGCGACGTCGAGACGCCGATGCTCATCGGCGGCCGCACCCGAATTGCGCTCGAGCGCGAGAAGCAGCTCGTTCTGCGTTCGATCAAGGAGCTCGAGTTCGATTTCGCGATGGGCAAGGTGTCGAACGCCGACTTCGACGAGATGAACGGACGGCTTCGCCGCCGCGCGGTCGGGTTGATGCGTCAGCTCGATGAAGGCGGTGCGTATCGCGAACAGATCGAGCGCGAAGTGGAGCGACGGCTCAAGGAGATGGACGGTGGCGAGGCGGCCGTTCGAACGAAGGCAGAGGCCTCGGCTGCCAGCGAGCCGCTCATCTGTCAGTGCGGGACGGCGAACGATTCGGACGCGAGGTTCTGCAAGTCGTGCGGGGCCAGGGTCGCGACTGAGTGACCGACAGCCGGCGCCGGCATCATTGGGGCGGGCTGGTCTGGACGCTCATCAGGACCGACTTCAAGACGCGTTACCACGGCACCATCGGCGGATTTGGGTGGGCCCTGCTGAAGCCGCTTGCAATCTTTCTGGTTCTGCTCGGAGTGTTCTCCTTTGTCTTTCGTGATGAGCCGAACTATCCCTTCCATCTCATCGTTGGGCTCTTTCTCTACGATTTCTTCTCGGATGCGACCAAGACTGCTCTGGTGTCATTGCGCGTCAAAGGCTACCTGATCACCAAGGCCAGCTTTCCCTCCTGGATCATCGTCGTCACGTCGATCTCGAATGCGGTGCTGACGCTCGCGGTGTTTGCGGTGATTGTTCTGGCGTTTCTCGTATTGGGTGGCCATCGGCTGTCGCTTGCCGGCATCGCGCTTTTCTTCTGGTACCAGATTCATCTGTGTCTGATGGTGATCGCCTTTGGGCTGGCGTCCAGCGTGCTCTTCCTGAAGTATCGCGACCTGAATCAGGTGTGGGAAGTCGTGGTGCAGGCCGGATTCTTCGTCGCGCCGGTCATCTATCCTTTGGGCATCCTTCCCGAGCGGCTGCACGTGTATCTGTATATCTGGCCGCCGACTCCCATGATCATGTTCTCTCGCGCCGCGCTGATCGACGGCACGATTCCGAGCGGCCTCGCACACCTGCTCCTCACGATGGAAACTGCGGTCGCGTTCGGCCTCGGCATGTGGGTCTATGCCCGACTGGCGCCGAAGGTAGCGGAGTCCTTGTGATGGCGCCACCCATTCTCGAGCTGAAGGACGTCGCCAAGAGTTTCTCGATACCGAGCACGCGTCGCGACACTGTGCGTGAGCACGTGCTGGATTTGTTCCGGCCGCATCCTCACGAGCGGCTCGACGTCCTCCGCGGAGTGTCGTTTGACGTGCGCCGAGGCGAAAGCCTCGGCATCATGGGCCGCAATGGATCGGGCAAGAGCACGCTGCTCAAGGTGATGTCCGGGATTTATCCCCTGGATAGTGGATCGTTGGCCGTACGGGCCCCTCTGACGCCCATTCTCGAGCTCGGTCTCGGCTGGAATCCCGATCTCGACGCCGTTGATAACATCTACCTCGTAGGATCGGTGATGGGTCTCTCGCTGGCCGAGCTCAAGGGCGCCATTACCGAGATTCTGGCATTCGCCGATCTCGAACGATTCGCCAACCTCGAGCTTCGCCATTACTCGAGCGGGATGGCGGCGCGCCTGGCCTACTCGGTGGCATTCCGGGCCGTGAAAGAGATTCTGATTCTCGACGAGGTGTTCGCGGTGGGCGACGCCGGCTTCAAGGAGCAATGCGAGCAGCGATATCGGCAGCTTCACGCGTCGGGCCATACTCTACTTCTCGTGAGCCATGAGCCTCACATCATCGAGACATTTTGCGACCGGGCAGTCCTGCTGGAGGCGGGTCGCGTCCTCATGGATGGCGGTGGCGTAGACGTCGTCCGCGGTTACCGGCAGTTGTTTGCGTAATCACATTTCTCCGTGATGTCCCCGAAGGTCTCGGTCGTCATTCCTTGCTACAACCTCGGCCAGTACTTGGAAGAGGCAGTCGAGAGCGTCGTCTCCCAGACCTTCCAGGACTTCGAGATCGTCATCGTGGACGACGGATCAACCGAGCCTGCCACGAGAGAGATGCTCGCGCGCTACGACCGGCCACGGACGCGCGTTGTGCGCTCCGAGAATCGTGGGTTGCCTGCGGCGAGAAATCTGGGCATTCAGCATTCCAGCGGCCCCTATGTCTGCTGCCTCGACGCCGACGACAAGCTCGAACGAACGAACCTCGAGAAAGCCGTCCGAATTCTCGACGAGCAGCCTTCGATTACGTTCGTTTCACATTGGCTCAAGACGTTTGGCATCGAAGAGGTCGACTGGACTCCAACCGAATGCGACTTGCGCTCGATGTTGGGGAGGAACCAGGTCAACGGGGCCGCGCTCGTTCGGCGTGACGCGATAGTAGCCGTGGGTGGCTTCGATGAAAGCATGGCTCACGGGTGTGAAGACTGGAACCTCTGGTTGACGCTGCTCGAGCGCGGATTCGCGGGCACCATCATCCCCGAGATTCTCTTCTTTTATCGCCGCCGGCCCGATTCTATGAGCCGGCTCATGATGAACGGCGACACCCACAACCAGTTGCTTCGTGGGCTGGCCGAAAAGCACGAGGAGGCCTATCGAAGGCATCTCCTGGATCTGGTTTTCGAAAAAGAATCGGCCATCGCGCATCTTTGCAGGGAGAACCGCCGGCTCGAACTGGATGTCGAGTACCTGAACGGCCTGATCCAGCGTCGTCGTGAGAACCTGTCGGCCATTGAGGTGAAGGCGGAGCGTGCGGAGAAGGTCAAGCGCCAACGCGAGGAGCTCCAGAGCCAGCGCAACGAAGCGGCCGCACTCGCTGCACGGGCTCTCCGAAACGAGCTCTCGAATGTGTACGCGTCCGCCAGCTGGCGAATCACCGGGCCGCTCCGAACAGTGTACGGGTGGATGCTGCGGTTGAGGGCGCGCCAGTGATGGACTCGGTCTGTGTCGTCATCACCGTTGGGCCGCGCAGCCACTCGCTGATCGCGACCGTTGCCAGCGTCACAGGCCAGGAAGACGTTCGCCCTGAGGTCGTCATCGTTGCCAAGCCAGATTCAGACCCTCGGCTGGCACAACTGCTCGAGGTGCTCTCGGCTCGGTCTGGCGCGAGAGTGCTGAGGCCGACCGCCGATCGTCCAGGCGCGCAACGGAACGCAGGCGCCCGCGCATCCACTGCCTCCATCGTTGCCTTTGTCGATGCAGGAGACGTGCTGGATCCAGGATTTTGCTGGGTCGCGATGAACCGACTTGTCCAGAACGAAGAGCTCGATGCGACGACTTGTTGGACGCGACGGACGTGGACCCACGGGTCAGATCGGTGGGTGATTCCTGACCAGATCGAATTGAGGACGCTCGTTCTTCGGCCACGAGAGGCGCCCGTAGTCGTCGTCGCGCGACGGCGCCTTCTGGAGATGCTTGGAGGTTTTGATGAGGGCCTTGAGACGCTGGACCGGTACGAGTTTTGGTTGAGGGCGTTGCAGCGCGGCGCTCGCGTCGAGGTCATCGAGCAACCGCTTCTCACACAGACCTCGAGTCAGGCCTCGGAAGGCAACGACGGCATCACGCCCGAGGCGTACTCGAACGCGATGCGCGCCGTGCAAGAGCGCCATCGGCTGCTGTTCGAGCGGGAACCCGCGGCTCTGTTATACGAGCGCGAGCGGGAGCTTGGCGGCGTTCTCGTCGAGCACCATCAATTGGTAAAGCATCGCGACCAACTGGTTGCCGAGCAGACGGCGCTCGATGCAGAACTGCGCGAACTCCAAACGGTGCTCGATCGCGACGGCCATGGCGCCGTTGACTTCGGAGACTTCAGGCGAGCCGATCCGATCAGCCGCGATTGGGGCTACGACCGAGGGAAGCCGATCGATCGGTACTACATCGAACGATTTCTCGAGATCCACTCGGCAGATATCCGCGGCGCCGTTCTCGAGGTGCAGGAGGCAGACTTCACGCGCCAGTTCGGTGGTGCGCAGGTCGAGCGCAGCGAAGTCGTTGACCTTAGCCTGGTCAATCCCGGAGCCACGATAGTTGCCGATCTACGACGTGCGACAACAATCCCCGATGACAGCTTCGACTGTTTCATCCTGACGCAGACCATCCACGTCATCGATGACATGACGGCCGTGTTGCGAGAGTCTTTCCGGATCCTCAAACCTGGAGGCGTCTTGCTCGCCACGCTGCCATGTATCAGTCGCGTGACCCTGGAATACGGGGCTGACGGAGACTTCTGGCGAATGACGGAGGCTGGAGCTCGAAAACTCTTCTCAATGGTGTTTCCCAAGGACCACTTACAGGTTCAGTCCTACGGCAATGTCCTGGTCGGCACGGCATTCATGCACGGGCTCGCCTGCCATGAGATCGACGAGCGAGAGTTCGAACGGTTCGACCCGTTCAATCCCTTGCTCGTCGGCGTACGGGCCCTCAAGCCCATGGCGGGCGTGGCCACGGAGTCCCCTCGTCGGTCGAGACCACGCCCTCAGAGCACAGATGAGAACGGCTCTGCAGTGGTGCTCTTGTATCACCGCGTCGCAGAGCCACCGACGGATGTTCATGGACTCGCAGTCTCGCCACCTCTGTTTCGATCGCAGATGGAGTACCTGCGCCAGAACTATCAGGTGATGTCGCTCGACGAGTTGATCGCGGCGGTGCGGCAGGGAAACGTCCCCGCTCGCGCGGTTGCTGTCACCTTTGACGATGGGTATGTCGATAACTTGACTCACGCATGTCCCGTCCTCGTTGATCTTGATCTGCCAGCGACATTCTTCGTGACGACCGCAGGCCTGGATGAGGATCGCGAGTATTGGTGGGATACCCTCGAGCGCATATTTCTAAGGAATGCATCCCTTCCGAAAACGCTCGAGATTGTGCTGGGTGAAGAGCACATGCGCCTGTTGACCGAGTCATCTGACGAGCGGAGGGCCGCGCACCGGGTACTGAACAACGCGTTGACGCGCGCAGATCTGGCGACGCGCGATCAGCTCATGAGACAACTGCATCAGTGGAGCGGATTCAGTCCCGTCGCCGGCTCGATGAATCGCGTCATGCGGGGACAAGATCTCCTGCGCATGGCAGCCTTCCCGCTTTTCGATGTCGGCGCCCATGGAGTGAACCATTTGGCGATGGCCTATCAGCCCCTCGATGTTCAGCGACAAGAGTTGGCGGACAGTCGTGCCGACCTGGAGCGACTGCTATCACGACGGGTCACGATGTTCGCCTATCCGTACGGCAATGTGAGCGAGGAGACGGCTACATTCGTCAGAGACGTCGGGTTTAAGGCGGCCGTGACCAGCGAACCAGAGCGGCTGCGGCCTGGCATCGATTTCTGTCGAGTGCCGAGACTCGATGTGAAGGCTTGGGGCGTAGCGGAATTTGCAGACCGACTGGCGCGCGACTGAGGTGAATGTTTCGCTTTCAAACGACACCGATGTATGTCGCGATGGAGCGTCACAAGCCGGCTCCATTGCGAGGTCGTTATTTGAGCGACACCGCCACTTGTCGAAGCGCTGGAATCAGGCCGCGCTCGTGAAGGGACTTCGCCAGCACCTCTGCGTACAAGCGATGGCCAACAGCATTGGGATGGTAGGCATCTAGAAACAGTTCTTGGTCACTGTCCGACCTCTGTCGGAAGGCCGCTCGCACATCGACCATCGGCAATCGTGACCCTTCGCTCGTGCGACGTATCGCCGCTACATACTCCATCGCCCAGGGCCACCGCTCTTCGACGGTGGTTCGACGGGGCGGCACGATGAGCACGACCGATGCGTGCACCGCATTTGCGCGGCTGATGATGTCCGCCACCGAGCGCTCGAAACTCGGCACTGTCTGATTGCGTTTGTAGTCGGACGCGCCGCGGTTCCAGGCTTCCCAATTCTGATCAGTCTGATTGGCCAACTCTCTTGACCGCACGGTGCGGCCCGCAACAACGCGGCTCATGAGCTGGAAGGCTCTGAAGTGAAACAGCGCATCCGACAACCTCATCGTCCATGGCCAGCTACGAGACGTGATCAGGTATTTCGCTTCGACGTCGTAGTCCATGAGTGGCAGCAGCTCATCGACGGCGCCAAAGGCAACGAGGACGATGTCCGGGCGATAGCGTCTGCTCCGAGACTCGAACAGCCTTGCACCTTGGAATGCGCTGAAGCCAATCACTCCGAAATTCAACACCTCGATTCCCGAGATAGAGGATTCGAGAACGGCGCTATAGGTCTCCGCCGCACAGACTCCCATTCCGAACGTACTGGAATCGCCAAGCACGACGATTCTCATGAGCCCCTGCGTGCGTGACGCCTCACGCGCCAGTCCCCGAAACCCTGCCCGATTGATCCTTTCGCCAGCGCAGCCCGGCACAGGCGCGTGAGGACGAAGCTCCCAGAACCAATAAGGGTGAACCCGGTGCAGGCTGCCAGCATGCCGCATCCTCTCGTCTTCCTCGCCGTTCCAGAACAGAATCGGGGACGCCTGACGATGCTGGAAGCCGACCGCAGCAAGAACGAGCTCTAGCGTCGCAAAGAGCAAGGCGGAGCTGAACACGCCGGTTGCGATCCGACGAGTTGTACTCATTGCTGACCGCGTGCTATCGGAACTCGTGTCAACCTTGCGTAGATTTCGCGAGTCCGAGTGACATCCTCTTGAATGGTCAGCCCCGGTTGAACGCCGGCTCGAAGTGTCGGGAGCAGATCCGGTTCATGAATCAAGCGAAGGAGCACGCGACGCAGATCGGCAACGTTCCCTGCTTCAAACAGCAGTCCGTTCCGCCCCTCCGAGACCAACTCAGCCATGCCACCGAGGTTCGACGCGATTACCGGGACGCCGGCGGCGAACGCCTCGCGGATGACAAATGGCGCGTTCTCTATCCAGACAGACGGAGTGACGATAACGTCGAGCGACGCGAGAACAGCAGGCACGTTCTCGTGAGGAATACCGCCAAATCGTTCGACGCCGGGCCCCCTCAACAGCGGTTCGAGCTGGCTTTGATAACTATCGTCGCCATGGTAGGGAGACGACGTTCCGAAGATATGCAGCGTGGCGGAATCTGGTGGCAGGGCAGCAAAGGCCTCGAGCAACACGTGCGGTGCCTTCGAAACCATGAGGCTGCCCACGAAACCAATTCTCAATCGCGCGCTCTGGGTTCTTTCGTGGCGCCGAAACGTAGTTTGGTCGATTCCCTGCTCTCGATAGGCAATCCGGTCCGCCGGAATACCGAATTCGAGAAACCGTTCCCGCAAGGTCCGAGACGGTGCAAGAAAATACGTCGTGGCTTCGCTGGTTTCGCGCATGTGCTGAAGCCGTCGGTGCGACGCCACGCGCGACGGACCAGTGGCGGCGCCCATACATGCCGCTTTGGCGGCCGCCGAGCGAATCAGTCGTGTCGCCAGCGTGGGAC
>JBOGIV010000381.1:0-14604 GCA_050747925.1 Vicinamibacterales bacterium | reverse complement strand
CGCCATAGGTGTTCTTGTCGAGGAAGAGCGATTCAATCGGGACCCGAATCGAGAACTGATCGGGCCACGTCCGCGGATCGGCCGCGTTGAACGGCCCATTGTTGGAAAAACTGAACGTGCCGTTCAGGTTGTCCTGCACGTGGTTGTTCACGTCGGTGTAGCTGAACTCGACGCCGGCCTGCACGTTGTGGCTGCCGCGCTTGTTCGGGATGAACCAGTTGAAGGTGTCGTTGATCAGGTACAGATGCTCGCCGACGGCGTCGCCTTTCGCGTTCTGCTGATCCGTGAACGATTGGAAATTGAGCGTCGGGAGCAGCTTGTCCTGCCGGTGGCCAGCGTCCTTGAACGCGTACGATGAGTCGAGATAGTCCTCACGGGTGAGACCAACCCGCAGAGTGTTCACCATCGTGGAGCCGATGACCGAGTTCCAGCTCCCGACAAACTGCTGGTCGTGGTCCTCAGCGGTTCGCGCCGCCGACATGCTCTGCGCGGTGTTGAGATTTGGCGCGTATTCCGAGAGCCACTTCACACCCCAGGTCTGATTCGCGTTGAGCTGCTGGTCGGCACGAACGAAGTGGTTGTAGATCTTGCCGGGGAAAATCAGCGCGTTGTTCAGGTCTGTGCGGTTCGGGATGTTGACGATCGTCGTCCGACGAAGAAAATACTGCTCGTAGGTGCCAAAGAAATGCGCCTTGTTCTTCGTGATCGGCCCCCCGAGCGCGCCGCCGAATTGGTCTTCGCGCGTGTCGGGCTTCGGGAGGTTACCCGCCTTGACGAAGTAGGACCTTTGCACGAGCGCCGAGTTTCGGATCAGCGATAACACGCTGCCGTGGAACTCGTTGGTGCCCTGCTTCGACACCGCATTGACCACGCCGCCGGTGGACCCGTACTCCGCATCGGCCTGGGCGACGAGGAGCTGGAACTCCTGAATCGCTTCGATGGGAATACGCGCCTGATCGCCGCCGCGCGTGCCATCGTTGTTGCTGCCGCCGTCGAAAGTGTAATTCACCGTCCCACCGGGCTGGCCGCCAACGGCGCCAGACACGACGCCAGGAAGAACCGCCAAGTACGACGTGAAGTTCCGGTTTGTCGTCGGCAGATCGATCAGCTCGCGCGTGTTGACGAAGCCGCCGACCTCTTTGGCGGTGGTATCCACCAACGGGGACTCGCCCCTGACCATCACTTGCTCGCTGATCGCGCCGATCTCCAGGGTAATGTCGACCGCGACGGTCTTGCCGACTTCGAGTCGCAGATTCGATTGCTGGTATTTGTTGAACCCGGAGAGCTCGGCTTCGACCTGATAGACCCCAGGTGTCAACCCGGGAAACTGGAAGGTGCCGTTCTCGGCGCTCACGGAATGGCGGAAGATGCCTGAGTCCTGATGCCGGGCGACAACGGCAACCCCTGGCAGCGCCCCGCCCTGCTGGTCGAGGACTCGGCCGGTAATGTCCGCCGTGCCGGTCTGCGCAGCGAGAGGTGATCGACCAAGGACGAGCGCGAATCCCAGTGTGCAGGCAACCGCCCAGCTGAAGCGACGCCGTCGGTGGTGGTGCGCCATATCGTTCTCCCTTCAACAAGAAGCCAACTTCGAGCTAGTCGCCCCGGCGATAGATGTCGTTGATGTCCCAATGACCCGGCGTCGGCGTCGGTGCGTTCTCCATCGGGACCTGAATCAGCGTTGGCCGATTCGAGCCGAGCGCCGAGCGAACCACCGGGCCCAACTCGTCGGCGTGTTCGACCATCACGCCATCGGCGCCGAACGAGCGCGCCATCGCGGCGTAGTCCACGCGATAGGGTTTGCCATCACGCTCGAAGACGCAGCCGAAACTCCAGCCGTAGTGCATCTCCTCGAGCCCGGCGATGGTGCCGAACGCGGAGTTGTCCATCACGATCCAGATCACCGGGAGATCGGCCTCCATCGCGGTGGCAATCACCGAGGGGTTCGCGCTGAATCCCCCGTCGCCGACGAGCGCGATGGTGTGGCGATGTGGTTGTGCCAGCTTGACGCCCAGCGCGGCCGCGGGCCCGAATCCCATCGTGGCGAGTCCACTCGGCGTGATGAACGTTCCGGGAACCGAGATGGGGAACTGCTGGCCGACGCCGTTCTTGTTCCAGCCCACGTCGGTCACGATGTACGCGTCTTCAGGCGCCGCTCTCCTGAGTTCGCTCAGGATGCGTTCAGGACGGAGGGGAAACTGGTTGGAGGTCCATTGACCCGCCCAGTTCTCGGCGAACTCCCGACGCCCAACGGCGATCTCCTCGCGCAGTCGTCCGCGATCGGCGTGGCGCTTGCCTCTCGCGGCCTCGACAAGGGCGGCGAGCGCCAACCGGGCATCGGCCACGACCCCCAGTTCGGTCTGGTAGTTCCTGCCGATCTCGGCAGGGTCCACGTCGATGTGGATCAACCGTGTTGGAGGGATGTCAAAGGTGAACCGCGGATCCCACGAGCTCGAATTGGCTTCAGCCAGGCGCGTGCCCACCGCCACGATCAGATCGGCCGTGCGGCACTTCCTGTTGGCGATCGGTGTACCCCAGAATCCAGACTGACCGAGCAGGAGTGGATGGCTGTCGTGCAGACAGCCCTTGCCCATCAGCGTGTGGGCGACTGGCACTTCGAGCGCCTCGGCGAGCGCTCTCAGTTCATCGGTCGCCCGCGCCGATAGCACGCCGCCGCCCGCATAGAGCACGGGGCGCTTCGCGCTCGCAAGCGCGTCGACGATGCGCGATGCCGTTGCGGGGTCGATGCTCTGCTTCGCAATTTCGGGCGGCACCTTGCCAAACGCATCCACTGGAAGGTCCACCGAGAAGAAGTCCATCGGGATATCGACGAGGACAGGCCCCGGTCGCCCGGTTTGAGCCAGGTGAAACGCGCGTTCGACGACTCGCGGCAAGTCCTCAGCACGGTCCACCCGGAACACACGCTTGCAGAAGGGCTTGAAGATCTGAAACTGATCGGCATCCTGATGAAGGTTGACTTCCTGATGCGGATGCCGCCCGTAGAAGTACGAGGGCACGTCGCCGGCAATCACCACCATCGGGATCGAATCGAGCGCCGCATTGGCCACTCCGGTCGCCGCGTTGGTCAGGCCGGGGCCCAGGTGCGTGAGCACGACGCCAACTTTTCCTGACGCGCGCGCGTAGCCGTCGGCGGCGTGTGCGGCAATCTGCTCGTGACGCGTGGACACGTAACGGATGCGGCTCTTCCCCAAGGCGTCAAGGAAGCCAATGACGGTGTGGCCGCAGAGACCGAAGATCACCTCGACGCCGAGGCGATCCAGATACTCCGTCAGCAGATACGAGGCAATCCGCGTGTCCGCTGCGGCAGCCACCCGTGCGATAGCCGGTTCTCGGACTGTGCTCATCGGAGTCTTCCCGCGGATCACACGGTGATCTCGCTGTTGTAGAACTCGCCGAACAGTTGCTCCTCGGAGGGTTTGTCCTCCGGGATGGGACGGCTGACCCAGGTCACGTTCATGTAGTGCTTGAGCGCGATGTTCTCGTTGGTGATGTTCCCGCCCCACACGCCGCAGCCCATGCTCGATGTCATCGGCATGCCGTTGGTGAAGGCGCCGGCATTCGATCGCGATTGGACCTGGCGCACCATGATTCGACTGACCGGCGCGGTCAGCGCGAGCCGATGAATGTGGTCGTCGTTGAAGGAGTAGATCCCGCAGGAGTGACCCTTGCCTCCCGTCTCGAAGATCTGCCGCACCTTCTCGAGCGCGTCGTCAAACCCTCGGAACTTGATGATCGAGAGCACGACGCCCAGTTTTTCGGTGGAGTACGGGAACTGCTTGCCGATGTGCGTTTCGGGGACGATGAGGAACGTCTTCTCTGCGGACAGTGGGATTCCCGTCTTTGCCGCGACAGCCGACGCCGGACGGGCAAGCGTGTCGGCGGTGCGATGGCCTTCCTCGTCCCAGTACGCGTTCTGCAGCAACCGTTTCTCGTGCTCGTTGACGAGATAGCCGCCCTCTTTCTCCAACTGATCGAGGAAGGGATCGTAGATGGACGCCTCGACGAGAAGGTTTCCATCGGCGGAACAGCCAGAGCCGTGATCGTTCGTCTTGCTGATCCGCGTATTGCGCGCCGCGTCTTCGATATCGGCGGTCTCGTCGATCACCATCGTCGCGTTGCCGGCGCCGACGCCGTAGGCAGGCTTGCCAGAGCTGTAGGCCGCCTTCACCATCGCGGGCCCGCCGGTGGCGATCGTCAGATCGCAAACCGACATGAGCTCGTTGGCGAGGGGGATGCTGGGCCGTTCGACGCACTGGACAACGTCTTCAGGGACGCCAAGACTCTTCACCGCGACACGCATGAGTCGCACGACTTCGTTGGTGGTCCTGCGACTGGAGGGATGGGGCGAGAAGATCACCGCGTCCTTGCACTTGATCGCGTAGATCGCGATGCCGATCGGCGTGATGTACGGGCTGGTGACTGGGATGAGCGAGCAAATGACACCGGCGGGCTTGGCGTACTTGACGATCCCCTTCTCCGGGATCTCCTCGATGACGCCGATGCTCTTTTGCCGCAACGCGTCGCGGAGGATTCCCAGCACTTTCCCGCGTCGAGTGGGTTCTCGACCGCCCATGCCACTCTCGTCCACGCTCATGCTGGCGAGCCGAACAGACGTCTCCATGTTCGCTGTCGCCCATGCGACGGCTTGGCAGAGCCGGTCGACCTTTCGCTGGTCGAAGTGAGCAATCTCCGCCATGGCCTGACGGGCCCTGGCCAGCAGGGTTTGTGCAAGAGCGGACTCTTCGGACGTGATCGTGCGCGTGGCCATGAGCAGCGGAGCGGGAGCGCGCCGGTGATTATCGGTGGCCCGTCCGCCGTAAGCGAGGTTGTTACGGTAGCGGTACCGTTACGTCATAGGGCTTTCGTTCCCAGCGCGATAGGCTGCCCGGTGCCCTTTTGCGCTGTTGCCCTTTGCCTTTTGCCTTTTGCCTTCTGCCTGCTGCCTTGTGCTTTTCTCCCAGGAGTAGCCATGGATCCGTGGCGCACCGCGATCGTCGAGTCCAAGGACGGCCACATCCGGATTCGCGGATACGACGCGACGACGCTGATGACCGCGAAGACCTTCACCGACACTATTTATCTTTTGCACCAGGGCCGTCTCCCGACCGATCCCGAGCGCGCGCTCCTCGACGCCATTCTCACAGGGGTTGCCGATCATGGAGCTGGCGCGCCATCGTGCGCCGCCGCGCGACTCGCGCTCTCAGGGAACAGGGAGTCCCTTTCTGCCGCGGTCGCGGCGGGCGTGCTCGCCGTCGGCGCCGATCACGGTGGAGCAGGGATGGAATGCATGGAAGTGATCGCAGCCGGCACCGCGCGCGCGCGATCGGAAGGCCTGTCGCTCAACGAGGTGGCGCATCAGGTCGTCACTGAGGAGCGCGCTCATGGCCGACGGATTCCGGGCTTTGGCCATAGGGTGCACACATCCGATCCGAGAACACCGATCCTCCTTGCCTTGGCGCGGACACGCGGGATCGCTGGCGACGGCATCGCGTTGGTCGAGGCCCTCCAGCAGGCTCTGACCGACATCGTTCGACCGCTGCCCATCAATATCGACGGCGCGCTGGCGGCGGTTCTTCACGACATGGGATTCGCGCCGCCCTTCGGCCGCCTGGTGTTCCTCATCGGGCGAGTCGCTGGTCTCACGGCTGAAGTCGCCGAGGAGCTGTCTCGCGAGAAGCCGATGCGCATCCGCATTCCCGTGCAGTACGACGGTGCGCCACCACGAGAGATCGAGTGATCGGCAAGCTCGATCCAACCAGGTTCAGCCGATCGATGACAGACAGCCGAGTCGCCGGACGTTCGACGCACGTCCGATGGTTCCCAGTTCTGGCCCTCGTGGCCGTCGCGACGACGATCAACTACCTCGATCGGACCGTGCTCGGCATCGCTGCGCCGTACCTCACAAAGGAGCTTGGGCTGACGGCTGCCGGCATGGGTGTCGTCTTCTCAGCCTTCTCTTGGAGCTACGCCCTGCTCCAGATTCCCGGTGGCGTCTTCCTCGACCGCTTTGGGACGCGCGTCACCTATACGTGGGCGCTGACGCTCTGGTCGCTCTGCACGGCGTTCATGGGCCTGGTTCACTCCTTGCCGACGCTCGTCCTCACTCGCATCGGTGTCGGCATCTTCGAGGCGCCGTGTTTTCCAGCCAACAGCCGCGTCCTCGCCACATGGTTTCCGCAACACGAGCGCGCACGCGCCAATTCGGTCTACTCGGTCGGCCAGTACGCCGGCATCGCCTTTCTCAGCGTGCCGATGTTCTGGATCACGCAGCAGTGGGGCTGGCGAGGTCTGTTTTTCCTCGCCGGTGGCTTGGGCGTGGCGCTCGGCGGACTGTTCTGGTGGACCTATCGGGAGCCCAGCCAGAGCCCGACTGTCGGCTCGGCGGAATTGGCGCTGATCGAGGCTGGCGGCGGCGGTGAGTATAAAGGTGAACGCGTCAGGTTCAGTTGGAGCAACCTCGCCGCGTTGCTTCGGCATCGACAGGTGCTGGGGGCCTCGCTCGGCCAGTTCGGCGGAAATTCCACGCAAGTGTTTTTCGTCACGTGGTTCCCAACGTATTTGGTGAACGTGCGCGGCATGGACTTCATCAATGCGGGCACGTGGACCGCGCTGCCGTACATCGGCGCCTCAGTTGGGGTGCTTGTTGGCGGACAGCTGTCCGATCGACTGCTCGAGCGCACGGGATCGGCCAATCTTGCGAGAAAGCTGCCGATCGTCGGCGGGCTGCTACTGGCATCCACGATCGTCGCGGCGAATTACGTGCCTGTCGGCTCGAACACGACGGTCATTGCCATCATGTCCATCGCCTTCTTTGGTCAGGGCATGACCAATCTCGGCTGGACGGTGATTTCTGACGTCGCTCCAAAGAAGCTGATCGGTCTCACGGCGGGCATCTTCAACTTCAGCGCGAACATGGCTGGCATCGTCACGCCCCTCGTGATCGGATTCGCGTACCAAGCGACCGGTTCGTTTTATGGACCGTTGCTCTACATTGCGATCGTCGCGCTGGTCGGCGCCGTTTCGTATAGCGTCATCCTCGGCGACATTCACCGCCTGGAACACGACGGGCCGTCGTGAGGAGTGGCCGGGCGACCTCGGGCGCGTTTTGGCTTTTGCATTGTGCCTGAGGTCTTCAGGCTGCCGTTTCCGTGGATCCTGACCCGACCTTGAGTGACCGCCAGCGCGCCTTCAGCCGCGTGACAACCGGCGCCGGCAGGACCGCGGTGATCAGCAGGCCCAGCAGCACCCGCAGAAAGCGAAGGGGTCGTGGCCGATACCATTGCGATCGCGTGAGGTACACGATTCCTGTCCCATACCGGCCTGCGCCGAGAGCCATTCCCCCAACGGTCCAGTAGGCGTTGGCAAACGCCGGGCGCTGGAGATCGACGGGCGTATAGCGCTCGAAGACCTGCAGGATGAGCCGCGACATCACCGCGTAATCTTTGTGCATGTTGCGGTCGTGCAGCCGATAGAGAAAGAAATCCTGGTCGAGGTATGCGTGGCGACCCCCATTCGACAACCGTCGAAACACGCGAATGTTGAGGGGCCAGTCGTTGCTGAGCGCCGCTTCATCGAATCCACCGATCTCGTCGAAGAACTCTCGCCGCATGAGCACCGTTTGCAGAAACACTGGCGTGAGGCGCGTGTACAGGCGCTGGAGAATCTCGGCAGGCGACTTCGACAGCAGGTCCGCGATCTCGCCCGAATGCACACGTTCGCCAATCGTGCCGTCAGCGAGGAGTTGACGGCCATTGCCGTAGACGACCATCAGATCGGGTTCGGCTCGCAGACGGCAGACCTGGGCTTCGAACCGCCCCGGCAGGTACGTGTCGTCGCAGTCGAGGAACGCGACGAACTGACCTGAACTCAGGGCGACGCCGTCGTTGAGCGTCTTGGTCATCCCCTGGTTCTTCTCGTGGCGACCGACGCGCATAGGGATCGGCGAGCGCCGTTGCAGGTCTTCGAGCAACGCCAGTGTGTTGTCGGTCGAGGCGTCGTCCATTGCGATGAGCTCGAGCGGCGTGTAGCGCTGTGCCCAGACGCTTTCGACGGTCGCCTGAACCAGCGATCCTCGGCTATAGAACGGGATGACGACGCTGACGAGCGGGGGGGCTCCGTCGCGCATGCCACGACATTATGACCGCCGGCCGCAGATCGTGGTAGCGAACAACTTCTGCTACCCGGCCACCAGAACCTCCGATCCGGCACGGCGTCGGAGGCGGCGCGCGTCCGCAGGCCCAAGCCTGGCAGGCCAAGGCTGAACCAGTGCGAGGCTGTGCAATCCCACGCACTTTTTGCCCAAGACTTGAAAAGGGGAACTCCTAGCGGAATACGCGGCTCGCTCGAGGGTACGCGAGCCTGGTCTACACTTGCCCGCCGCCCGCGCCAAAGGAACATACGGGTGACCCGGGCGCCATGGAATACTCGCGCCTGGCAGCCATGCGCGTTTGTGTCTTCCCCGATCGACTCACCCCTCGCGCACGCTGCGGCGCGTGAGGCGGCCGCGCGCATCCGAGCGGCGATCGCGGCACGCGGCCAGGCCCGCATCGTCGCGGCAACAGGAACGTCGCAGGTGGCGTTCCTCGATCAGTTGACACCCCAGACCGACCTCGACTGGTCGGGGGTCGAGCTGTTTCATCTCGACGAGTACATCGGCCTGCCGGAAGATCATCCTGCGAGTTTCAGAAGGTACCTGCGCAAACGGCTGATTCAGCCCGTTGGCATCGTGCGCTTCCACTTGATCGACGGCCATGGCGATCCGGACGACGCACTCCGGCGAGCTCGTGGCGTTCAAGCTGCCGTAAAGGGCGAAAGAGTCGTAGGACGTTGGCTTATTAATTAACTACGAAAATCGGCAATAATCTTGGCGCCTCCTACGGTCGTTCGTGATTGCTGTCCTCCGTCGGTAGCCGTGGGCGGCCGCTCAACCGGATACTGTCGAATTCTCGCAAAAGGGAAGGAGCAAGCGATGCGCATTCGACGACTCTGGCTCGTCGTGGTCGTGCTCTTCATGCCCACCGCCGCCCGCGCGCATGATCACACGGCCGATTTTTTCGGCGGCTTCTCGTACGCGGACGCGAGCAAGCTTTGGGGCTTTCACACCCAGTTGGGGACTACGTTACCGTGGTTGGATTATGACTTGAGTGCAGTCGGCGACCTGACTATTCATGTCGGAACACACGACAGGGCAGATCTGACGCGAGTGACCTTCCTGGGTGGCTTGCGCTACACGCCTACGAAAACGCGTTTGCTCAAGAATGTCGTCTCCTTTCACGCGCTGCTGGGCGGCGTGCACGACGCCGATGCGGACAGCAGCAACGATCTGGCGCTTGCGGTGGGCGTCGGGTGGGAATACCTTCCGAAGGGCAAAGACTCGGCGGCAGGTTGGGGGGTCAAGGTCCAGGCCGACTACGCATTCAGCCAGGGCGAAAGCTTCCCCCGTGTTTCCGCCGGAGTCGTCTACCGGATCAAGAAACCGTAGCCGCCGCAGGTCGCGGCGCTGCGCGGGACCGAGCCGTGGCTGACTTACGCTCTGCGTCTTCGAAGACCGCCTCTGCGCTCTCGCCCGGCGATCGGCTGGGTCCCTACAAGATTGTCGAGCTGCTCGGCGCGGGCGGTATGGGTGAGGTCTACCGTGCGAGCGACCTTCGCCTGGGACGCGATGTCGCGCTCAAGATCCTGCGCCGACCGCCTGATGCCGAGCATCTGGCGCGCTTCAGCCGCGAAGCGCGCGCGGCCGGCAGCTTGAATCATCCAAACATCGTCGCCGTGTTCGACGTGGACACCCAGGGCGGCGTGCCCTACATCGTCACTGAACTTCTCGAAGGCGAGACGCTCCGCGCCAAGCTGGATCGCGGGTCGTTGCCGTACCGGAAAGCCATCGAGTACGGCACTCAGATCGCGCAGGCGTTGGCCGCTGGGCACGCGAAGGGCATCTGGCACCGTGATGTGAAGCCCGCCAACGCGTTCATCACCGAAGACGGACGGGTGAAGCTTCTCGACTTCGGCCTGGCGAAACTGAGAGAGCGCGAGCCGGCTGGATCGGAAGAAGAGACCGTGACGATCGACACCACCCAGGCGGGCGAGATCTTCGGCACTCCGGGGTATATGTCGCCCGAACAAGTGCTGGGCCGCGCCGTGGATCATCGCACGGACATCTTCGCGCTCGGCGCGGTTCTGTACGAAATGTTCACCGGCACGCGCGCCTTCCAGCGCCCGTCGAACGTACAAACGATGACGGCCGTGCTGCAGGAAGATCCCGTGGACCCGCTCACCCTCAACGCCGAGTTGCCGCCGGCGGCGGCCGCAGTGGTGCAGCGGTGCCTCGAGAAGGACAAGGAGGACCGATTCCAATCCGCGCGCGACCTGGCGTTCGATCTGCAACAGCTTCGCGAGCTCACGGGGCGCACGAGGCAGCTCCGGGCCATGCCCTCAGGATGGCGCCGCAAGCTGTTGCCAGCGCTCCTTGCCTTGGCGGTAGTGATCGAGGGAATGGCGCTCGCGATAGTGCAGCTCAACCCGACGCCCGGACCGACCTTCCAGCAACTCACATTTCGTCGCGGACGCATCGGCGGAGCGCGCTTCGCGTCCGACGGACAGGCGGTGGTGTATAGCCAGACGCGTGAAGGCTCCGCGTCGGAAGTCTGGCGGCTCGACCTCGCCGATAGCCCTGCGTCGCGCTCCCTTGGGTATCCCGCGGCGAGCGACGTCCTCGCCGCGCGCGCCGGCGAGCTGGCGCTTTCCATCGGCCGCCGCTTCGTGCTCGGTGAACGCTTCGTGGGAACGCTGGCGCTCGCACCAGTGGGCGGCGGCTCGCCTCGCGAGGTCACGGAAAACGTCGAGGATGCGGACTGGGATCCCTCGGGCCGGCAACTCGCGGTGGCGCGTTCGACTGGCGACGCAGGCGGCCAGAGTTGGATCGAGTACGGCGGCCGCACACTCTACAAGTCCACAGGCTCCATTCGTTTCTTGCGCGTCTCCCGCGACGGTCAGCGAATCGCGTTCCTCGAGGACCCAGGGGGACGCGGCTCCAGTGGGAGCGTGGTTGTGGTCGACCTGAACAGCCAAGTCAGGAAGCTCTCCGACGAGTGGGCCAGTGCGCGCGGGCTCGCCTGGTCGCCAGCGGGCGATGAGATCTGGTTCACTGCGGGTGGGTTGGACACCAACCGCGCGCTGCGCGCCATCCACCTCGACGGCAGGCAGCGCCTGCTGTTGGAGACGCCCGGCTCACTGACGTTATGGGATATCGCCCCGGACGGACGCGTCCTGCTGACCCGCGATGAGGAACGAAGGGCCATCATCGGCGTTGCCCCCGGCGCAACGACTGAGCGCGAACTGTCGTGGTTCGACAATTCGGCGCTGGCCGATCTGTCCGCGGACGGCCGCTGGCTGTTGTTTGGCGATCGTTTCGGTATCTATCTCCGCGAGACAGACGGATCGCCGCCCATCCACCTCCTCAATGAGGGATTCGCCGACCATCTGTCACCAGATAGCAAGACAGCGCTCGCGACCACTCAATCCTCTCGCCAGCTCCTCCTCGTGCCCAGTGGAGCTGGCGACCCGCAACCACTGCCAGCACATGGCATCGGCCTCTACAGCGGGGCCTGGTGGTTCGCCGACGGGCGGCGCATTCTCTTCAACGGAAGGGAGACGGGACACGATCTCCGGTCCTACATTCAAGACATCAGCGGTGGCCCGCCACGGGCACTCACTCCAGAGAACACGCGCGCGCTCGCGATCTCCCCGGACGGAGAATGGGCCGCGGCGACCGGCCCCGGCCAAGCCATCTCGCTCTGGCCGGTGTCGGGCGGGCCGCCGCGGCCGGTCCGAGGCTCGGAACCCGGCGACCGGCCCGTCGGGTGGAGCGCCGACGGACGATCCCTCTGGCTGTTCCGGCGTAGCGAGGTACCCGCGCACGTCTTCAGGCTGGATATCGACACTGGCCGGCGGAATTTGTGGAAGACGCTGGTCCCACCTGACGTGGCAGGGGTCTATTCGATCATCGAGTTTCGGATCACGCCCACCGGACACTCATACTTCTACAGCTACACGCGCCTGCTTTCACAGCTCTACCTGGTCCGACGTCTGAAATAACCGGGTGACCCGGTGAGCCCGCTGGTCCGACCCCGCTGGTCGATTCGAACCGTTCGAGACCTCTCGGCTTCCACACCTTGTCCGACTCCAGCCGCAGCCGATGCCGGATCAACGCGCGCGCGTCGTCGGCATGCGTGGCTCTGGCGGACGGTCGGCTTTCCGTCGGCGAGCGGGCCCTGCCCAGCGCGCCACTAAAATCCCCCTTGTCGCTAACTGTCGCTTCCATCGAGCTTGAAAACTGAAAGCCGAACACCCGAATATTGGCTCCAATCATGCGCCGAAAGACGCTGGTGCTCGTGGTCGCGTCGCTGTGCGCACTCCCAGGGAACGCCTGCAAATCCAGCAACTCGCCGACGGCACCGTCAGTCCCGTCCGCCGACTTCGGGGCGCAGTTCGACTCGCTGTGGAGCACGTTCGACCGGGAGTACTCCTACTTCGACTACAAGCAGATCGACTGGAGCGCGCTCCGGGCGGCGTTTCGTCCCAGGGCGATCGCGGCGACCGATCAGCTCGAGTTCATCGGCGTCATCCGGGAGATGCTCGGGCGCCTTCACGACTTGCATGTCGTCTTGCGCGATCCCGGCGGCGCGGTCATCGCCACCTACGATCCCCAGGTTTTCGTCAACTGGGACCGATCCGTGTGGCTGCAGTACCTGAGCCGGGCGAATTGGACGCAGGGACAGGGCGACTGGGGTTACGGCGTGCTGGATGGCGTGCCGTACATCTCCATCGGCGGATGGAGCGCCACGAGCATTCGCGTGGCCGATTTCGACGCCGCGCTCGAGCGCTTTCGCAGTACGCCGATGCTGATTCTCGATGTGCGGATGAACGGCGGCGGCGGCGACCAATCGGCCTTCGAGGTTGCCGGCCGCTTCGCGCGAACATCGGTCACGACAGGCTTCGTGAGGTTCCGGAACGGCCCGTCGCACACCGACTTCGGACCGGTCATCACACGTACGCTGAATCCCCGCGGCGCGTGGCAATACACCGGTACGGTGCTGCTGCTGATCGGCCGGCGGTCGGCCAGCAGCAACGAGAGTTTCATCGAGGCGATGCGACAGCTGCCGAATGTGACGCTCGCCGGCGATCGAACCGCCGGCTCAACGGCAAACCCGGGCACGTTTCCGCTGGCAGATGGATGGTCGTACACCGTCTCCCGGTGGATTGAATACACCGCTGACAACCAGGTGATCGAGGACGTGGGCATCTCGCCACGCGTGTTCGTGCCGGCCAGCGCCGCTGATTTCACGCAGGGGCGCGACCCGGTCCTCGATTGGGCCCTGAATGCTCGACCGCAGTAACCTCTGACGGCCGCGGGTTCAATTTCCCAGCGCCGCCTCGCCGATCGATGCGCCGCCGTCGGCTCGTGGTCCGAGTGAGCTCGCCGCTTATCCCAGCCGGCAGATCCAGCCGCTCGCTGCGTCGGAGTACCAGAGGACGCCTCGACTCGCGTCGAGGCCGTGCGGCTCCGGATCGTCACGCGTCAGCTGAATCTTCGCGACGGCTGTGCCGTCTGCAGGGTCCAGCTTGTAAATCGCGCGGTGGTTCGATTCGACGCACCACAGAAAGCCCTCATCCCAGGCGAGGCCGTGCGTGCGGACGCCCGGCGCGGGAATCGAGCGGACAATGGCGCCGGTCTCCGGCTCCATGAGGAAGAGCTTTCCGGAAGCCGGGACGGCCATCCAATATTTCCCGTTCACCCACTTCAGACCGTGCGCGCCGGAAGGTGTCGTCAGGTTTCCGTAGAGCCCCGACCCAGGAGTCACCCACGACTTCAGCGTGGCGCCGGTTGTCGGATCGACCTTCAGCGTTCTCGGCGCGGCGGACGGATCCTTCATCTTCGTGGACCCAATCCACAATGCGCCGTTGCCGTAGGTGATTCCGCTGCCGTGGATCGAGTCGGTCTGCAGGGTCAACAGGATGGAGCCGTCATGCGGACGGACCTTGAACACTTTGTTGGGATCGACCTGATCGAGTACCCAGAGGCCGTCGGCCACGAACTGCAGATCGTTGGGCTGGCTACAGCCCGCGATCTTGTACAGCTTCTCGACGCGTTTCTCGATCCGCCGAGGCTCGAATGTCGTGGCGGCAGGCCGGGCGGCGCGGGCGGCCGCCGTGGCGGCGATTCCCGCGAGGAAGGCACGACGCGAAAGGTCATGAACAGCCATCCCATCCTCCAAACGGCGGCAGTATGCTTCACTTCTGTTCGGTCGCCAACCTGAAGTTGGCGGCCGTGATAAAAGAGGGATCACGTCGCGGCAGTACCTCCGGGGCGGATGGAATGCTCAACCGAATCTTCGTGTGCTCGTTCACCATCCTGGCCTTGTCGGCGGCCACGCGACAGAACGATCCGCACCAGAAAGAGTGGCTGCAGCTCTTCAACGGTCGCGACCTCAACGACTGGGTGATCAAGTTCGCCCATCACGATCTTGGCGTGAACGTCAACCAGACGTTCCGGGTCGATGATGGACTGCTGAAAGTCCGCTACGACAA
>JBOGIV010000380.1:0-11557 GCA_050747925.1 Vicinamibacterales bacterium | reverse complement strand
TCGTCATCGGCAGTTCTGAACCGCTCTGCGGACGCAGCCTTCGCGGTGCGATCACCGGCTCGACCCGCCGCCGCCAGCTCGTCGGCGGTCTCGCGACGCTCGTCGATCGCTCGATCGAAACGTTGCTGCAGCGCCGCATAGTCACTACCCCGATCGCTCGATCGCACCTGGCCATCATGCGCGCTGTTGAAGAGCATGGGCGGACGCGTGAAGAGATAGAACGTGAAGGTCAGCACGCCCACGAGCAGCACGAGCGATTGCAGCGGAATCTTCCAATAGGCGCTCACCAGCAGCGACGTCCGCGCCTCGTCGATCGACTTCGCCGACAGATACCGCTGAACCTGGCTTTGATCGGTGCCGAAGTACGACAGGTAGAGGAACAGCGCCGCGATCGTTCCCGACCAGAACGTGTACTGCTCGGTGATGTCGAATCGGAAGTCGAACATCTGCAGACGGCCGGTCGAGCCGGCCACGCGCAGCGCGTCGGTGAAACCGACCGAGTCGGGCAAGCCGATGACTAGCGCCGTCGCCGCGGAGAAGAGCGCGAGGACGACCACCACCATCTGCTTCACGTCCGTGTACGCGACGGCTCGAACGCCGCCGAACATCGTGAAGACGGTCGTGGGCAGGCCAATCAGCAGACAGGTGACGGTCACGTTGAGCCCAAGGATCACGGACATGACGACCGCCGGAGCGGAAATCACGACGCTGCACGACAGGCTTCGCGAGAACAAGAACAGCAGCGCCGTAAACGTACGCGTCTTCAGATCGAATCGACGCTCGAGGTACTGATAGGCGGTGAAGATGTTCGCCTTGTGGAAGAAGGGCACCAGCGTCACCGACAGGATGATCATCGCGATCGGCAGCGCGTAGTAATACTGCAGAAAGCGCATGCCGGTCAGATAGCCCTGACCGGTCGTGCCGATCATCGTAATGGCCGACAACTGCGTGGCCATCACCGACAAACCCACCAGCCACCAGGGAAGGCTTCTCCCGGCGACCAGATAGCCTTCGAGCTGCTTCGATCGTTTGGCCTGGCGCAGCCCGTCCCACACCACCCACGTCACATAGCTGGCGACGACGAGCCAATCGACGACGGACATCAGTGCTGAGCCGGATGCTGCCGACGCATTTCTGCCCGGTGCCTTTTGCCGCGTGCCTTCACTGAGTGAAATACCACTGCGCGAGATAGAGCGCCGACAGTGTGAGGACCCAGATGATGACGACGCGGGCGTAGCTGCGGGACATGTCGGTCATAGCTGACCGACCCGTGCTCGAAGATCGGCTTCGGCCCGCTCGAGCGCATCCCGGCGCCCGCGCCATGCGGCTTGGTCGGCGGCGAGGAGGCGGTCGGATTCGCCAATGGCTCGCGAGGTTTCGACCGGCGCCGGCCCCCCCCACGTCGCCCGCACCTCGACGAAATGCCGTGGGCTCATCACCCGCTGCAGCGCGGCTTCGCTGTAGTGGATGGGGCGTCCGAGGAGCGAATGCGACGCCCTGGCGAGCGCGTCGGACAGCGCGGCCTCCGGATCCTCGATGCGAGCCTTCAACAGCAAGACCGCGATGCCGTGGGCACACCGAAACGACAGGTGATGATCGCGGACGAGGGTGTCGGCGAGCTCGGTGAGCGTCGTGCCCCCGATGTCCGCCCGCGACGCAAGACGTGCGGCGTCGAAGTCGGCGTGCCGCATGGCGGCGGCCACCAGCTTCACCATCCGGATCGCGTCGCGGAACATCGACGCCACCAGCGGCTGCAAGTCGTCTTCGGTATCGACAATGTCGCCGAACGGCGTGTTGTGCACCGCGGTCACGATCGCCTGCGCCTGCCCGACGGCCTTGCTGCCAATCGCCCGTGCATGCTCGAGGGCGACGGGATTGCGCTTCTGCGGCATGATGCTGCTGCCCTGCACGAAGCCCTCGCTCAGCCGCAGATAGCCAAACTCCATCGTGCACCACAGCAGCAGGTCCTGAATCACGCGCCCGAGCCCGACGATCAGGACGCTCGTGGCGGACACGCTCTCGAGCAAATAGTCCACGGTCGCGATGCTGCCGTAGGTGTTGCCCGTCGGCCCGCTGAAACCGAGAAGCTGGCTGGTGCGATTCCGGTCGATCGGAAAACCGGTGCCGGTGATCGCGCACGCCCCGAGCGGATTGCGATTGGTCGACTCGTATGCGGCCGCCAGTCGCGCCGTGTCACGCTCGAGCTGCTCGATCACGGCCAGCAGGTAATGCGCAATCGTGGACGGCTGCGCCGGCTGCGTGTGTGTGTGCGCCGCGTAGACGGACTCCTTGTGGCGGCCCGCCAACGACAAGAGCGTCTCGCGCAGATCGAGCACCGACGCGGCCAGGGAGGCAATGAACTCACGCTGCCGAATTCGGTACATCGTCATGTCGATGTCGTTGCGGCTGCGGGCCGTGTGCAACCGGCCCGCGACATCCTCATCGCAGCCTTCCTTGATCAGCCGCTCGATGTAATAGAAGAGGTCTTCGTAGGTGCCGTCGTAGAGCACCTCTCGAACGCGATCGGTGGAGATGCCGTCGATGGCCGAGCGCAAGCTGGAGGCGTCGGCGGTCGTAATGATGCCCTGTTCGGCGAGCATCACCAGATGGGCGTAGTGAATCGCCATCAACGGCGACAGGAGCAGCTCCTTTGCGTCCTCGAAGTTCTCGTTCAGGACGTTGGTGACATACTCCGGCGCGAACTTCATTGGTAGCAGTATATTTCGGCAGGCGGCCCACCTTCGCGCGCACGATGGCACCGCGCTCGGCGCGGCAGGCCCGCCCCCCGCGCGCATGATGGCTACGCGCTTCGGCGCGGCAGGCGAGGTGGAGGCGGGGTTGTCCTCCACTTCGTTGTAGAGGCAACCCTTTAGGGTTGCCTTCGGGTTGGTGGCTTGGAGGATGTGATGACGCGCACGGCTTTGATCACGTTACTCATCGCGACCACGGTTGCGGCGGGAGGTCGGGCACAGGCGCCCGCGGCCGCGACCTTGCAGATGGTTGGGCTCAGCCAACCGGTCGAGATCATCCGCGACCGCTGGGGCATCAATCACATCTACGCACAGAATGAGGGCGACCTTTTCTTCGCGCAGGGCTACGCCGCCGCTAAGGATCGACTCTTTCAGTTCGAGCTCTGGCGACGGCGGGCGACGGGCACCGTGGCCGAACTGCTGGGGCGGCGTGCGCTTCGACGAGACATCGGCGCTCGGCTCCATCTGTTCCGCGGGGATCTCGATGCCGACCTGGCTCGCTATCACCCCCGCGGCAAGGCCATCGTGGAAGCGTACGTGCGCGGCGTGAACGCGTACATCGCCGAGACCGAGCGCAATCGGTCGCTTCTTCCGCTCGAGTTCAAGATGCTCGGCATCGCACCCGGCCGCTGGACCCCGGCGGTCGTGATTTCGCGGCACCAGAGTCTGACCGCAAACGTTACCGACGAAGTGCGATTCCTGCGCGGCATCAACGCGGTCGGCGCCGAGAAGCTGCGCGAGCTGCTGAACTTCCAGGGAGGCGAGCCGGTGTTCACTCTCGATCCCGCGATCGACGCCCGCGTGTTTCCCGAGAATGTGCTCGGTCTCTACTCGGCGTTCCGAGAGAGCGTGGCTTTCAGCCCTGAGGATGTGGCGCCGAGCTATAGGGTGGAGGCGGCCTTCGGCCGCGGAGGCGGACAGGCGCCAGCCGGCAACGAACTCCACGCATCCGCGCCGGATCCCGCGGGGCCCGCGACGCTGGAAGCTGAGGCGCGCGACATTGGATCGAACAACTGGGTTGTCGCCGGATCGCGGACGCAGAGCACCTATCCGATTCTCGCCAACGATCCGCACCGCGTGATTGCGGCGCCCTCACTCCGCTATTGGGTGCATCTGAACGCGCCCGGATGGAACGTCATCGGCGGCGGCGAGCCCGTGCTGCCGGGCGTCTCGATCGGCCACAACGAGCACGGCGCGTGGGGCCTGACGATCTTTGGACAGGACAACGAGGACCTCTACGTCTACGACACCAGCCCCACCAACCCGAACGAGTATCGCTACCGCGGCGCCTGGGAAACCATGCGCGTCGTCATCGAGAGCATCGCGGTCAAAGGCGAGAAGCCCGAGTCGGTGGAGCTGAAGTACACGCGCCACGGTCCGGTGCTGTTCGAAGACCGGGCGAACCATAAGGCGTACGCCTTGAGGGCCGCATGGATGGAGCTGGGCGGCGCACCGTATCTTGCGAGCCTGCGGATGAATCAGGCGAGGACCTGGGAAGAATTCCGTGAGGCGTGTGCGTTCAACCAGATGCCCTCGGAAAACATGGTGTGGGTCGATCGCCGCGGCACCATCGGCTGGCAGGCATCCGGCGTTCAGCCGCTGCGCCGGAATTGGAGCGGACTGCTGCCCGTGCCGGGCGACGGCCGCTACGAATGGGATGGGTACCTCCCAATCACGGCGCTTCCGAGCGAGACCAACCCCGCGCGCGGCTTCATCGCCACGGCGAACAACTACCTTTCGCCGAACGACTACCCATGGCGAGAGGCGCAGACCTACATGTGGTCCGATCCCTTCCGCGCGTCGCGCATTACCGAAGTCCTTGGCTCGGGGCGTCTGTTTTCCGTGGGCGAGATGGCGCGGCTCCAGAACGACGACCTGTCGATCATCGCGCGCTCCATCGTGCCGCTCGTTCGCGATCTGACGCTCACACCGGCCGCGGCGAAAGCTCGTGACACGCTGATGACGTGGGATTTCGTGCTCGACAAAGACTCGGTGCCCGCGGGCGTCTACAGCATGTGGTTCCGCAGACTGTTGGCAAATGCCCGGGACACCGTCGTGCCCCAGGCGCTGCGGACGGCGATCGGCGTCAACTTCGTGTCCACCAGACGCATCATCGACTGGCTGCATTCCCCCGACGGTCGCTTCGGCGCCGACCCGATCGCAGGCCGGGATGGTGTGCTGGTCAAGAGCCTGGATGAAGCGGTCGCCGAGCTCACCAAGCGGTTTGGGCCGGACATGCTGGCGTGGAAGTACGGTCAGGAGCGATATCATCACGCGCTCGTGCGCCATCCGATGGCGGACGCAGTGAATGCCGCAACTCGAGCGAAGTTGAACGTGGGGCCGCTCCCGCGCGGCGGCGACGGCACGACCGTGAGCGCAACCGGCAACGCCGACAATCAGACGTCAGGCGGATCGCTCAAGATCATCGCCGACACCGAGGATTGGGATAACTCGGTGGGCCTCAACACCCCGGGGCAATCGGGCGACCCCGACAGTCCGCACTATCGCGATCTCTTCGAGCTCTGGGCGCGCGGGAAATACTTCCCGATCGCGTTCTCGAAGAAGAAGGTGGATTCGGTGGCCGAAAGCGTCACCCGCCTGACGCCTGCGAGCACGTCGACTCTGCAGCGAGATTGAAGCGCACGTCTACGTACGTTGGCCACAGAGACACCGAGACACAGAGTCTGAGAAACCAAGTTCCAGAACACACTCACGCACATTGGCCATGGAGACGCGAAGAACCATTGGCTCCGCGACTCCGCGGCTCCGCGGCAAACGTGCGGTATCGTCATCCGTGATTAATGTTGTCCTCTGTGCCTCGGTGCCTCGGTGGCTACGTACGTCTGGTTGATCAAATAGTGACGCCGTAGCGCTCTCTCAAGATATCCAGATGATGCTGCGCGTGGCCGGCGAGGATCCACGCCAACGCCCGGGCCGTGACCGACGCGTTGTTGGCCGTGCCCTGGCGCGCGATGGAGGTCGCATCGAGCGCCTGATACAGCGTCAGCGACGCGGCGCGAACCGTTGACATCTCGTCGGCAATCTCCTTGATGCGGCGCTGCCCGTGCGGCGCGGTCACCGCCCAGGCGTTTTCGTCGAACCCCGCGAGCGGCATCTGGTCGCCTCGGGCGATGCGAAGCAGGCGATACGCAAACACGCGCTCGGCGTCGGCCATGTGGCCGAGCACCTCCTTCACGCTCCATTTGCCGTCCGCGTATCGATGGTCAGCTCGCTCATCGCTCAGCGCACCGAGCGCCCCCAACGCTGGTTTCTGCGCTTCGAGCAGCGCAACCGGTCCACTCGGGGGGACCTTGCCCACGTAGCCGGCGTAGAACTCCGGATATTCGTTGTCGTGAGGCTGTGGAATGGTCATCGGGGCAAGCCTTGCAGGAGTTCCTGTTCTTTCGGTTCAGACGAATGATTGTCTCGTACCCTCGAGATCTCCTGTTCGGATCCGTGCCTCTGATGGCGCGAGCAGCTCCGCGATCTCGCCAAGCGTGGCGAGCCCGTGAACGTCGGATGGCAACTGCGGCACGTGGACCATCGGATGGCTGCCGAACCGTCGAACGATCTCGTCCAGGTACACCTGTTCCTGCTGGTGGCGCGATCGAAGGAACGGATCGGGGCTGGACGAGGGCAGCAGGCGATTGACGATCAGGCCGCCCAGATTGATGCCGGCTTCGCCCAGTTGGTCGATTGCGCGCGCGGTCTCCTCGATCGGCAGACGCTCGGGTACGAGCACCAGCACGAACGCGGTCGTGCGCGGACTCAACAGCTGCGCGCGAAACTCGCGCAGCCGCTCGAGCCGATCGGACAGTGACCGCATGATCGGATCCTTCGAGTCGTCTTGATCCGCGCCGAGCATGGCTCGTCGCGAGCGCGACAGCGCCCGAATCCAGGCGTCCATCAGCTCGGGCATCTGGATCAGGCGAAGGGTGTGCCCGGTCGGCGCAGTATCGAACACGATCACGTCAAATCGCACATCCTCGCCTCGGATGAGCTCGCCCATTCGGTCGAAGAGCGCCACTTCTTCGGCGCCGGGCATGCTGGCCGCAAGATCGATCTGACGCGACGCCTCCTTCAGAATGTGCGGACCGAACAACCCCTTGATGTGGTCCTTCACCTTCGAGACATAGCGCTTGGACTCGAAGCCGCCATCGATCTCGAGTCCGGTCAGATTCGGAAGCAGCTCGACAGGCTCCGGGCCAATCGGGCGCTCGAAGAGATCCGACGTCGAGTGCGCGGGATCGGTCGACACCAATAACACTCGGCGGCCCGCGCGGCTGGCGGCGAGCGCCACCGCCGACGCGCACGTGGTCTTCCCGACCCCGCCCTTACCGCCAAAAAACAGCACGCGACGTCGGAGCAGCGATTCAAGCGTCATCGCCCGCACCCTTGGCGCCCCTGGCAACCTGGCACCTTTGGCACCCTTGGCACCTTTGGCACCTTTGGCACGCTTGGCACCCCTGGTACCCTTGGCACCTTTGGCACCCCTGACACCCTAGCAACACGGCAACGTCCCGAGCGGCGAGCGATCCATGCCCATCCGCCGATGCCACTGATGGAACTGGTCCAGCAGATAGGGATAAACGTCGAGCAGATAGAGCGTCGCCGGATTGGGCAACCCGACGATTTCGAGATAGCAGAGCAGCAGGAAAAGGTCGTTCAGCTCAGCAGCCTGCCGCCGGAGCTCCCGTTCGTATTGGCCGTACGCCGCGCCATGGAAGAAATCACGGACGTTGCGGCGCAGGGACATGGGGAGATCATAGTCGGGGACCGGGGATCGGGGATCGGGGATCAGGGATCAGGGATCAGGGATCAACGATTTGATCAGTCCCCTGAGCATTCGGCCGACTTGACCGGCGAGGTTCAGTGCGGGCTCGGCGTGCTCGTGGGAGGTGAGCTCGAGGCGAATGGCTAGCGCCAGTTGGGTTTGCAACTCAGCCTCCGAACCCAAAGCAATTCGGAGGTGATGAAGATAGCTCCGCGACTGAAGTACCGAGCCCTCGGCGATGTTTGAAGGAATTGACACAGCAGCGCGGCGTAATTGAGCAACCAGCCCGTAACGCTCATCTACGGGAAACCGCAGCGTCAGCCGGTAGACCTCCTCCACCAATTGCATGGAGACACGCCACACTTCCAGATCACGAAACGATCGAATCGCCATGCACTGGCTGGTGCATGGTGACTGCCGTCATTCTTGGCGGATTCTCAGCCGGATCGACATAGGACGTCTCAAATTCGGCGATACGCCGCAACAATCTGGCCGCCAGTTTCTGATCCCCGATCCCCGATCCCTGATCCCCGATCCCTGATCCCCGATCCCTGATCCCCGATCCCCTACATATTCAGCCAGTAACTGAACTTGACCAGGAACACGTTGTGCGCCGGCGCGCCGAAGATGCCGCGGAAGTCGCGGCCGAACCGGAAGTCCCCGAACTCCTCGGTCGACTGCTTGCCTTGCTGCCAGACGATGAAGAGCGTTGAGCCCGGTTTGTATTCCCACCGCAGCACGTTGGTGGTGCGGAACGAACGGTAGTTGAAATTCGGGTCGTCAGTGTACGCGTATGGCCGATAGCGATCCTCGTAGCGAGGCGCGCGGCCGTCGGCGAGCTCCTTGAACGCCGAGTACGCACCCGCCGACACGAACGGCTCGGCGTAGACCTGCAGCGACAGGTTCGGCGTCATCGTGTAGTTGAAGCGCGTCGTCAGCGCAGAGGTCGTCTGGTCGATGTGGCCGAAGACGTAGCGCGTTTTCCCCGCCGCGTCCTTGACGTTCTTCACCCACTGCGCATCGTCGTGGTTGAGATCGTAGCGGACGCCCAAGTTGAGTGAGATCGACGAGGACGGTCGCCAGTTGATCGATGGGTTGAAGCCATTCATCCTCGAGACACCGTTCTCGACCCAGTGATTGCCGAAGTAGCTCACCGAAAACGGTTTACGATTGTCGGTGTTGAAGTAGAACCAGATCCCTTTTCCGGTATTGCCGCGCACGGCCGGCCCGCCGCGAGTCACGCGGTCTCTCAGCTGAGCGCCATTGACGTTGATCCCAAAGCCATTGCTGTAGTAGTTGGCCCACGTCCAGTGCATGTTGACGTTGCCACCGGAGAAGAGGCGGTCGCCGCCGAAGTTCCACCCTGCCCACTGATTCAGGTTGAACGCGTAGGTCCGCACGAACTTGCTGGGCACGAAATCCCGCCATTGAAACCAATTGCTGACGTTCCGTTCGTCGGCGCGACGCTGGAAGCCGAGATCGTTGCTGTCGAAGCCGGGACTCTTGAAGCCCAGATACGAATTGAACCGTGTGCGGTCGCCGGCGATCTTGCCGAAGCTGACCGAGCCGGCGTGCCCCCGAAGAGTCGTTGCGAGCGGGTCAGACTCCACGTAGTCGGCGTCGGTCCGCTGGAATGAGTGCACGTTGTTCTCCTGAAGCCGCGTCATGGCCTCGGTGCCGCCGCGGATGTCGCTGCCCGCCCAGTACCCTTGCAACGAGTACTTCGGACCGAAACGCCAGTCGTAATCCACGCCGCCCGTGAAGGCGTTGCTCGAAAGAAAACTGACGCTCGGGACAATCTGACGATTGGTCGAGGTCCCCATGAATCCAATCGAGGATTGATTGGCGAACTCCCGCTTCGCGCGCAGGACCGTGTAGCCCGTCATCGGCTCGACAATCTGACGACGACGGCCGGCGTTCAATGCGCCAGCGACCGAGCCTTCCTCTTGCTCGGTCACAGCGGTGAGCGCACCCACTGAGAACTTGCCGACGCGACCGGTGATCTTGCCCGCGCCGATGATCGTGGCCGCCGTCGGCTTCTCGGAAAATTCGTCGTCGGACGCGTCCAGGCTCCCCTGCGGCGAGCGACCGATTCGGCGCGAATAGAAGAGGCCGGTGCAATTGCCGTCGTTGCAGTCCATGTTGAAGCGGAACGTGCCGGACCCTTCGACAAAGAACGGACGGCGCTCGGGAAAGAACGTCTCGAAGGCGTCGAGATTGACCACAGCCGGGTCGGCTTCGACCTGACCGAAATCCGGGTTCGCGGTCGCGGTGACGGTGAGACCAGGCGTCAGCGCGTACTTCATGTCCAAACCAATCGAGCCGCCGGGCTCGACCGATTTCGTGAGCGGGTTCCCGCTATCGACCGTCTGCGTCTCGATCTCGCCGACCGTGTACGGCAGGATCTCGAACTTCTTCGGCGAGCCGCCCATCCTGAGACCGCGGACTTCACCAAACTGCGACACAAACCCGTTGGCGTTGCGGGAGATCAACGGCCACGTCACCGTCTCGGCGAGCCGCCCGACTTCACGCATGATCGCAAAGCCCACCGGACCACCGTCTCGCTGATTGAAGCGCAACTGCGAGAAGGGAATGCGGAACTCCGCGCGCCAGCCCTCGGAGTCGCGAACCGCCTTCACGTCCCAGACCGCGTCCCAGCTGTCGTCGCTGTTGCCGTCGTTGAAGTAATAGCGGTCGGTCTTGACGCCGACGGGGTTGACCGCGAACTCGTAGGCGGATCGCCGGTCGTAGTACGAATCGACAACGATTCTCAACCAGTCGGACGGTGACCGCTGATCGCGCCGCGTGAGGATGCCGACGACTCAGTTGGGCTCGCCGTCCATCGCGCGAATCCCAACGTACAGCGCCTCATCGTCGTAGACGATTCGCGCTTCGGTGCGGTAGGTGGGCTCTGACCCCTCCGCCGGCTCGCGCTGCAGGAACTCGCTGATGAGCGGCGCCTGCCGCCAGATTTCCTCGGAAAGGTTGCCGTCGATCACGATCGGGCCGTTGGCTGGAACCGCGACCGCCTCAATGACGGCCGCCGCACCGGCTCGGCGCTCGTTGGTGTTCGCGAAGGTGGGGGAGAATCCGAGCAGCAAAAACGCGGCGGCACAGCCGACGCGTGTCATGACGTCCATAGCACCGACATAGACGCATTTTCCGAGCATAAGGTTGGTATGGTGCCAGTGTGGGCTGTGTCTATTTATAGATATTGTTACGATAAATGTCTATAAAATGACTCGTGCCTGAATCGCTCATTCGAGCGCATTCTCAACGCTATTCGCGGGGAAAGACCCCCGAGTTCTCTCACGACCATCATCAGTTGATTGCGGTTTCCAAAGGCGCGCTGGTCGTGGACTGTCGCGAGGCGAGATGGATCGTACCGGCGCGCCATGCGGCCTGGATTCCGGCAAAGACCCGATGCTCGCTGGCGCCCTCGGGTCAGACGCATGCGAGCGTTCTTTATCTGAAACCTGAGGTCGTACGGAATTCACGCACGGCGTGCGAAGTGCTGAACGTTGCGCCGCTCTTGCAAGCGATCGTCGATCACCTTGTCAGACTCGAGTCGTTGCCGGCCGACCGGGCCGGCAGGCGACTGGCCAGCGTGCTCGCCGATCAAATCGCGAGCGCCGCGCATGTCGAGCTGGGTCTGCCGTCACCCCAACATCCTCGGGCGATCCGAGTGGCGGAGCTTCTCATGGCGGATCCAAGCGACACGCCGTCGCTCGTCGCGCTCGGGAAGGGACTGTCGGTGAGCGCGAGGACGCTGGCTCGACAGTTCATCGGCGACACGGGTGTCACGCTCGGACAATGGCGTCGCCAGTTTCGTCTCACGCACGCATTGACACTGGTCGCGACCGGAAAGCCGGTGAAAGAGGTCGCGCTCGAAGTGGGCTACGAGAGTCCAAGCGCGTTTGTCGCGGCGTTCAAACGCGCGCTGGGAACGACGCCAGCGAAGCTGTTCAGGACGTAGAGCGGGTTCTCGACAGCGTTGGTTGCTTACGGTTCGAACCAGAACGGCCGCGTGACT
>JBOGIV010000379.1:0-7052 GCA_050747925.1 Vicinamibacterales bacterium | reverse complement strand
CCAGTGCCGGCCAGGATGCTCAGGCCGCGGCGTGGATCGGAGAGGCCTGCAGCCGCCGACGCGTCACGACGACGATCCTTGTCGTCGCCGACGCGAACACGTCGGATGGCGCTCTCTCCGCGACCCTCAGTCAGGTCCGTCCGTGGGCGCTGATGCTCGTCATTGCCAGCGCGGAGGACTACGTGAAAGACATGCTGCTCGCGCTTCGGGCGTGAGCAGCATGCCCCAAGCTCAGAACAACAGTTTGACACCCAACTGAATCTGACGTGCCGGCGTCGACGTGTTATTGATTTCTCCGGCGGTGGGATTCCGCACACCGCCCGCGTTGAAGATTGTATTGTTCGGCAACCCGAGGTTCACCCAGTTCAGCGCGTTGAAGGCTTCAACCCGGAACTGCGCGACGTAGCGTCCGAACTGGAAGTTCTTGAACACTGAGACATCGGCGACCTTCAGTGCGGGCGCCCGAATCGAGTTGCGCGGGGCATTGCCGAAGACACCGGCGGCCGGCACGCTGTACACGGAAGGGTCGAACCACTGGAGGACCGTCTTCGGATACTTCACGTTCCCGGTGACGTTTGGCTTATGTAAGCCGGTATCGCTCTGGCGATCGCCCACCTGATCGTAGGACAGGTACGGCGTCGTCGGCACTCCCGACGAGGCCCCGAACACGCCACCAATGTTCCACCCTTTCAGCAGCGCTCCGGCGACGCCCGTGCGGTCGCGACCCCATGGCAGCTGATACACCGCGTTGATCACAAGGTTGTGTCTGATGTCATAGCTGGACGGCCCGTACTCGTACTCGGGATCGAACCAGTCGGTCGCGCTGCCCGCGCCGTTGTCGAAATCGCTTCCACCAATCTGGCCGCCCGACCAGGTATCGTTGGACTTCCCGAACGTGTACGACGTCTGCAGCTGCCAGCCGTTCGCGTAGCGCTTGGTGAGACCAAACGTCATGCCCTGATAGTTGGAGCGTGCGATGTTGATGCGCGTGCGAATGCGGCCCCAGCTCGGGTAGCGAATCGGTGCGTTGGCGACGAGTCGTTTCACGCCGTCAGTGCCGTACTCGGATGGCGTCGTATTCGGGTCGCCGTAGAACGGCAGATTCGACCCCTTCGATCCGATGTAGCCGACTTCGGTCGTGAGGTTATGGCCCAAGTCACGCTCGAAGGTCACGTGCCACTGCTGCATGTACGGCTGCTCGAGCTCGTAGTTGATGAACTCGGACCGCTTCTGCACGGTGGCAGGATTCACGCCCGCGGCCAACACGGCGATGTTTGCTGGGCCAAACACCGTCGGCTGGCGAATGTCGACGCCGGCAAAGTACGGATAGATGCGAAACGTTGTGCCGCGATAGAACGACGTCGTCAACGGCTGATAGAAGACGCCGTACCCGCCCTTCAGCGTCTGCTTGATGTTTCCCAACGGATTCCAAGCGACGCCGATGCGCGGCGCAAAGCTCAACTTCGAGGGGTTCTTGAACATCGGCGTGCCGGGCGTGATGGCATTGGGCGGTTTGCCTTCGAGATCGTTGAGGCTCAGCAGCCCGGCCACCTTGCCGTTCAACTCTTTCGGATCGGTGACGAACTCGTACCGCAGCCCGTAGTTGAGGCTGAGCGAGTTGCCGGCGCGCCATTCGTCTTGGAGAAAGAACGCGGCGTAGTGCTGGCGCATCTGCCTGAAGGTGTCGGTGCCCGGCAGGTTGCCCGTGAATCGATCCGCCTGGGCCCCACCGCCACGGTTCAGCGTCAGGAACTCCGTGATGTTCCGAAACCGGAACTCGCCGCCGTAGCGCGAGAACGAGAACCCGTCGAAGTGCGTGTACTGCCAGTCGAATCCGCCCTTCAGGACGTGGTTCCCGCGATTCCAGGTCACTGTGTCCGTCACTTGAAACAAATCCTGCTGGTAGTCAACCGGGATGGTCGCAATCGAACCGGCGGTCGACGTTCCGATGATATTGACAGCGCCCCAGTGTGGGTCTTCACTGAAGTACAGCGATGTGGGGATGGTCACGGTGGACACCATGTCGTCGTCACGTCCCGTGCGATTGGCGGCGAACTTCAACGTGTTCATCAGCTTCGATCCAAACAAGCGTTGGTACTGAGTGGTGAAATACCGCGTATCGGTGCCGACAACTTCCAAGAACAGCGGATGAGTCTGTGCGATCTCGGTCGACGACACGTCGCGGGACCACCGCACCATGAAGTTGCTGTCGGCGCTCAGGTTGTAGTCGAGCTTGACCACGCCAAAGCGCTCGTCGGTTGGATCCTGGTCCGCGTGCGCCTGCTCTGCTGTGCCGTCCCCGAAGTCGCGGCCAGTCGGCACAGGAAAGAGCAAATCGAGATAAGGGCGAACGGTCTGGTGGACGCCTACGTTGATGAGTTGTCCCTGCGCGTTGGGGACGATCCCCTGGTGCGCCTGCGCGTTGGGGAGGCGGGCGAAGCGCGTGATCGCGAGGCGCTCGCGAAGCCCTTCGAAGCTGCCGAAGTAGAACAGCCGGTTCTTAATGAGCGGTCCACCGACGGTCGCGCCGAACTGGTCGCGCCTGAAGTCTGGCAGCTCGCCCTGGTCGAAGAAATTGCGCGCGTCGAGCCCGGAATCCCGGTGGAATTCGAAGACTGACCCGCGAATCTGGTTGGTGCCCGACTTGGTCACCGCGCTCATGATGCCGCCGGCCGCACGTCCGAACTCCGCGTTGTAGCCGTGGGTCTGAACACTGAACTCCTGGACCGTATCAACGCCGAGGAGCACGCCCGACAGGCTCGAGGGCGCTTTGTCCGAAATGTCCGCGATGTTGGTGCCGTCCATCAGGTACCCAGTCTGTTCTGGGCGGGCACCGCCGATCGCAAGTTGCGTATTGCCGAACCCGCCCGTGAAATCGCGCGCCGTCGCCCGACTCACCACCACGCCGGGTTGCAAGGTGGCCAGTTGCATGAAGCTCCGACCATTGAGTGGCAACTCGGCGATCTGTTGCGTGGTCACCACGCCCCCTGCGGTTGTCGCGCCCAGCGACACGCTGCTGGTCTCGCCCGCTACCGTGATCCTCTCGGCGATGCCGCCGATCTTGAGCTCGACATCCACGAGCAGGTCCTTGCTGATGGCCACAGTCAGTCCGGTGCGAACCACAGTGACGAACCCCTGCAGCTCGGCGGTCAGCTGATACGGGCCGGGGTTCAGATTGAGGACGCGATAGCGGCCCTGCTGGTCGCTGGTTTGAACACGCTCGAGCCCAGTGTCGACGTTTCTGACCGTGATCGTCACGCCGGGCATGATCGCTTTCGATTCGTCGGAGACGCCGCCCGAGATACTTCCGGTCGTCGCCTGCGCCATTGCCATGCTTGCAACACAAAGCATTGCCGCTGCTATCACCATTGCTCGCGAACGCATGTAGAACCTCCGTGAAAGGTGGAAGCGACGCGAACCCCTTGTACTCGATTCCAGGGATAACAAACAATTGAAGTCGTCGTCAGGCCGTGGCTGACCGACCCTCGCGCAGAAACTCCAGGAGCCGAGGGGCCGTCCGCTCCTCGGTCTGCGCCGCCACAGGAACGTCCCAGTACTGAGATCCAACCAGGCATTCCTCCAGATACCTCGCGGCCGACGTCGCATGCGACCGGTCTTGTCCCGGAACGACCAGCGCCGGCACCCGCAGCCGCAACAGGTCCTCGGGCTCGATTCCCGGCACCGTGTCACGGTCGAAGAGGGTACGGCCCATGCCGGAGACGATCAATTTGTAGTCGTCGACAGTCTGAGCGGCATAGGCCTCGGCGAAGGTCGGGTCGCGCTTGATCACCGAGGCCCACGGACCGCCGCGGGGATCTGCGGCAAACGTCTTGCCGTCTTTCGACACCAAGTCGACCACCGCCCTTAGACCGTGCTGCTGGACGAAGGCCAGGTGTTCGGCAAACCGCTGCTGGCTGCTCAGTCGATACGGGACGCCGCCGACCGGCCAGAAGAGAACAAGGCTCAACGTCGCGGCACGGTGAGCGACGCCAAATGCCGCCGCCGGGCAGCACCCCATGCATCCGCCCATGATGTGAGCACGGGGAATGCCGAGATGGTCCAGCAGGCCCTTACCCTGGGCCACGTAATGCGCCCACGTCACCCGCTCCACTCGACCGCCTGACTCCCCCGCTTCTCGACGATCAAAGACGATGCAGCGACAGATCTTCGACAGGTGGTCGAGCATCCGCGTTTTGGCGTAGACGCCGAGCGTCGACCACTTCTCGAGTGTGGAATCGAAGCCGCCGGGCGCGAACATCAGCAGCGGCTCGCCTGAGCCCACCACGTCGTATCGCGTCTCGATACCGTCGATGATTGCCGTCGCCATCAACGTTTCGCGCCTCGGATTTGGCGGCTGGCCCGCACATCATCTGCATAAGCGGAGATCGCATCGAACGCGATTTGGGCAACGTTCGCGTAGGCGTCGGCAGGCGAATCCAGATTCGTGGCTGCGTACCCGATGGCCGCGTGCGCCATGCGCAACCGGCCATCGAGCCACGGCCCACCGCCCAGGCCGCCGACCACGGGAATGCCGACGGCGCCAGCCACCGCGGCACCGGCAATGGGGCCTGAGTACCTGAAGTCGATCAGCTGGGCTCCAGCCTCTTCGAGACGCTTGGCGTCGGCGACGAGACGCTCGATCACGTCGGAGGCCGGCTCGGCGCCTGGCGCGCACTCCATTTGCGCAAATACAACGATGCCGTCGCGCACGATTGCACGGACGGCCTCCGGAAACGTCGCCGCGCTGTCCAGCTTGACCATATCTGCGCCTCCGTCGTCGACCAGGCGGCGTGCCGCTTGTAATGCCGCGGCGGTCCCGGCTTGCAGAGGACCATACGGAACGTCGCAGCTGACCAGCGCGCGGGCTACGCCGCGACGGACGGCTTTGCAGACGATCAGCATCTCGTCCATCGTGATGTCCAACGGACTCGGCTGTCCCCAGAGGTTGGTGCCCACCGAGTCGCCGACCGACACGATCTCCGCTCCCGCACGGTCGGCGATCTGTGCGATGTGCACGTCCCATGCGACGACCCCGACTATCTTTCGTCCGCCGCGCTTCATCTGCTGAAGTGCGGACATCGTCACGGCGGCATCGGTAGACGTCACAGCGTTTCGCCCTCGCCGAGCACGCCGGCCGCACGGAGCGATCCCTCGAGCCACTTGGGACGGACGTTGTCGCCCGCCACGATGCCGGCGATGCGCGCCTGCTCCTCCTCGACTTTCTTGGCGGCGAGCGGGAGCAGGGATGCCGCTTTGTCTCGTTCGATAATGACCACGCCGTCAGCGTCTCCAACGACGAGGTCCCCAGGGTGGACCGCCACGCCGCCGCACGAGATCGGCCAATTGATACGGCCCGGCACCGATTTGGTCGGGCCGTTTGGATTCGCGCCGATCGAATACACCGGGAATCCAAGGGCGATGAGATCCTCGGTGTCGCGGTGTGCCGCGTCCAGCACGACGCCGCCAAGGCCCAACCTCTTGCACGTGGTGATCATGATCGCGCCCATCAACGCGCAAGTACGATCGGCCTTGCCGTCGACGACGAGAATGTCGCCGGGCTTGGCGAGGCCGATCGCAGCATGGACCATGAGATTGTCGCCTGGCCTCACCTCGACAGTGAATGCCGGGCCTGCCAGGCGCATCGCCGGCGTCAGCGGTCTGATGCGACCGTCGAGTGTGCCGCGGCGACCGGCGACGTCGGCGAGGATGGACGCCGCAAAGCCGGCGGCCTGCCGGGCGACCTCGGGAGAGACGCGCTCGAAATCGCGGCGAATCGTCTCGAGCGAGCGATTCGAGTGGTCGCTCATGTCTCGTGCCTCAATGGGTGTGCCACACGTGGCCGCGGCGCGTGAGCAGCGCGTCGAGGCGAGGAAACGCACGGCGCGCGTTGGCCTCGAAGATCTTGCGGCGCTCTTCGCCGCTCAAGCGGGTCACCTGATCGATATACCGCTTGGTGTCGTCAAAGTGGTGGCCGGTCTCGGGGTCGACGCCAGGCACCGCGCCCAGCATCTCTGACGCGAACAGAATGTTGTCGATCGGGACGACGGTGGTGAGCAATTCGATACCCGGCAGATGGTACACGCACGTGTCGAAGAACACGTTCGTCATCACGTGCTCGACGAGCGACGTCTTCTTCAGGTTGAGGCAAATCCCGCGATAGCGACCCCAATGAAAGGGCACTGCGCCCCCGCCGTGCGGAATGATGAGCTTCAGCGATGGAAAGTCCGCGAACAGTTGCCCCTGAATCAACTGCATGAAGGCCGTCGTGTCGGCGTTGATGTAGTGGGCACCGGTGTGGTGAAAGTTCGGATTGCAAGACGACGAGACATGAATCGTCGCCGGGACATCGAGCTCGCAGAGCTTTTCGTAAATCGGATACCAGTACCGATCGATCAAGGGAGGATCGGTCCAGCGGCCGCCGGAGGGATCGGGGTTGAGGTTGACGCCGACGAACCCCAGCTGGTTGACGATGCGTTCGAGCTCGGCCAGACAGTTGGCGGGTGACACGCCCGGGAACTGCGGCAACTGGCCGACGCCGACGAAATTGTCCGGCAGCAGCGTGCAGATGCGGTGGATCAAGTCGTTCGAGATCGTCGCCCACTGCCGGCTGATGGCTTCGCTGCCCACGTGATGAGCCATGCCGGCGGCGCGGGGCGAGAAGATGGTGAGATCGCTCCCCCGCTCCTTCTGGAGCGTGAGCTGCGGCGCCACGCTCTTGAGCAGCACGTCGTCGCTGATTCCCAGGTCGGTCGTTGCTGGTTTCCTCGCCGGATCGGCGAGCCCGGCGAGCTGTTTGTCGCGAAAGGCGTGAAGCGCCTGCGGCTCGGTCGTGTAGTGACAGTGCGTGTCGATGATCATCTGCGCGTTGGACGTTGGTTACTTCCAGGGCATCAGCGAGACGTGGATCACGTCTGTCGCGCCCTCGCCGCCAACCGATTTGATCGCATAGGCCGTGTCGCTCAAGCCGAACGTGTGCGTCGTGACTAGATGCAGCGGGAACCGCTGCGAGGCCAACTGCTGGAGGGCGAGCTCGCACGCCCTGTAGCTATGGC
>JBOGIV010000378.1:0-9948 GCA_050747925.1 Vicinamibacterales bacterium | reverse complement strand
AGCCGCGTGAGCGAAATCGGCGTCCACGTCCGTGCGCCGTCATCGGACCAGGTCTCGAAGACACGCTGTGCCCGCGTACGTCCGAGGGCCTGCAGCTTGCCACTCGGATGCACAAGGATGCTGGGCTGGATCGCGTTGATGTCGATGCCATCCGCAGGGGCCGGTGGAAACGCTACTGTCCAGGTCAACCCGACGTCGGTTGTGCGCTCAAAGTGCACGCGCCACGAGCTCGGACGCTCGGGCGACTCAGTGCTGCTCGGAGCCACGAGTGTTCCGTCGGCAAGGCGTACGGGCTTGTTCTTGATCGGACCAAGCATGCCCTCCGGCAAGCGTCGAGCGTCGCTCCAGGTCCGTCCGCTGTCGGGCGACGTGCGAACCATCCCCCACCAACTCTGGGGACTTGGGCCCACCTTGTAAAACAGCAGCAGCACCGAGTCGGATGCCTCGAAAAGCACGGGATTCCAGCAGGGGTAGCGGCCGCCGTCCGGCTGCGTGCCGGTTGCAATCTCGATCGGGCGCGTCCAGGTACCCTGCACGTGGCGCGACAGCCAGATGCCAACGTCGGACGCGCCTTCGCGTGTTCCGCCAAACCATGCCGTCACCAGTCCGTCTGTCGTCTCGACGATGGTCGATGCATGTGCGCTCGCAAAAGGCGCGGTCTCGAACACAAACTCAGCCTTGGATACTCCTCGAGCAACTGCAAAATCTCCCGTTTGGTCTTGACGCGATCGGTCAATTGTCTGGGGAGCCGAGCCTGATGCGGCGACGATGCCAAGCACTGGCATGACGACCAGCATCACTCCTGTTCGCTGCATCGCTTTTTCCCTGCGAATCCTTCGGTTCTTCTCGGCGGTCTCAGGCGCAGCCTCGTTAGGCCTGGCCGTTCAGTTTGACCGGCGGTGCCGACGATGAAGCGCCTCGTGGGCCCTGTCAACATCTTCCATCCTGACGAGCAGCTCGGCTCCACTGATTGCCGGGTACATTCCGCCCGCGTTGTCGGCGCGAATCATCGACTCGATTCCGACCTCGTCCAGAACGCCCTTGGCGATCTGCGCATCCGCGGTGGACGGGAATGTCGAGACAGCGATCAGATCTGAGGACTTCACTGGTACCTCCTACGTTCCAGAAAACCAACGAACCAGCCGCACGCGGAAGCCACGGGACAACCCGATGACGAGGAGCGTGACCGCCGCGAAGACTTGAATAGCCTCCTCCATCGCCCTGCGAGATCCTACTTTCGATTCGTCGAGGCGAACGACAAACCTGAAGGTTTGTCGCCACCCGAATCGAACGACAAACCTAAAGGTTTGTCGCCACGCATCGCGAATCGCCACAAGGACTGGTGTGGCGACAGACCTTTAGGTCTGTCGAGCGCCGCGGGTAATAATGTCCCGATGATTTCGCGCAGAGATTTGCTCGCGACGGCTGGCCGGCTTGGCGTCGTCGGGGTTGTCGGTGGATGGCCACGCGGTGTGTTCGCGACGCAAGCCTCGCCGGCGCCGCTGGCGTCGTGGGGCAAGGACAAGCTGATCGTGCGATCGCTGCGCCCGCCCGACTACGAGACACCCATCGGCCTGCTCGACTCGTTCATTACCGCCAACGAGCATTTCTACGTGCGATGTCATATGCCGGTGCCGACCGTTGACGCAAGCGCCTGGACGCTCGAGGTCGACGGCGAGGTCGCGTCGCCGCTCTCGTTGTCGCTCGACGAGCTCAGGAAGTTGCCGGCGACGACGGTGACGATGACGCTCGAGTGCGCGGGCAATGGACGATCCTTCTTCGACCCTGCGGTCGCCGGCATTCAGTGGGAGAAGGGTGCGGTGGGCACCGCTCGGTGGACCGGCGTTCGGCTCGCCGAGATCTTGAAGCGCGCTGGCGCGAAGTCCACCGGCCTCAATGTGGTGATGGCGGCAGCCGATCGACCACTCGGCACGATGCCGCCGTTTGTGAGACAGGTCCCAATCGCGAAGGCCACACATCCCGACACGATCCTCGCGTATGCGATGAATGGTCAGCCCATTCCCGCGCCGCACGGGGCGCCCGTACGGGCGATCATTCCCGGCTGGGAGGGCGCCTACTCGGTGAAGTGGCTCACGGCGCTCACGGTCATCAACAAGGAGTTCGATGGCTTCTGGGTCGCGTCGGGATATCGCTATCCGACCAAGCGCGTGGCGCCAGGCGCGGGCGTCGACCCCAAGGACACCGAGCCGCTCAAGGGACTCGTGGTGAAGTCGCTCATCACCCAGCCGGCACAGGGCGCGAAGATCAAGCCGGGACCTGTTTCGGTCGCCGGCTTCGCGTGGGCCGGTGAGAACGATATCTCGAAGGTCGATGTCTCGACCGACAACGGCGCGACATGGCTGGCGGCCAAGCTCGTTGGCGAGCAGGCGCGCTACTCGTGGCGGCGCTTCGAGCTCTCGTTCAACGCCACCAGGCCGGAGTCGGTCCTCATCCTCTCGCGGGCCACAGATAGCAGGGGCAATATGCAGCCGGCGATCTCACAGTGGAATCCGTCGGGCTACCTCTGGAATCAGTACGACTCTGTTCGGATAGAGATAGGTGCGTAGAGGTGCCAAAGGTGCCAGGAGTGCCGGGAGTGCCAAGGTGCTTGGGTGCCAAGGTGTTGGTGCTTATCGCAGCGTTCATCGCCGCGACGAGTACCTCTTCATTGGTCGCTCAACATCCGCTTCCCAATGGCGCTGGCGCAGACGTGATCAAGGCTCGCTGCGTCAGTTGTCACGACACCGATCTCATTACCTCGCAGCGTCTGTCGGCAGCGGGGTGGACGCGTGAGCTCGACAAGATGGTGCGATGGGGCGCCATCATGTCCACAGAACAACGCGGCGTGCTCCAGACCTACCTCGCCGCGAACTTTGGCCCGCGTGCGTCGATCTCGCATGCCACTGACAGCGCGACGGCGGCGGCGGGCGACGTCATCTTCAAGCGCGCGTGTCTGGGCTGCCACGGAATGGACCTCGTCGAGCAACAGCGATTGGGCCGCGCCGGCTGGGTGCGTGAGGTTGACAAGATGGTGCGCTGGGGCGCCACAGTGAACCCGGCCGAGAAGGACGCGTTGGTCGATCACCTCGCGAGGCGCTTTGGCGTGCGATAGGGCGGCGGGTTGAACACGCGATCGCCCGCGTGGCTGTTACCACTGCTCTCGATTCTTTTCTTTGGTTCCGGCGCATGCGCCTTGGTGTACCAGGTGATGTGGCTGCGGCTGCTCGCGCTGGTCTTTGGCGTCACGGTCTACGCCGCCAGCACAGTGCTGGCCGGGTTCATGGCGGGTCTTGCCGTCGGCAGTTTCTTCGCGGGACGTCTCGTGTCTCGCTTCACACGTCCTCTCGCAGCCTTCGGCGTTGTCGAAGCCCTGGTCGGCGCCACCGCGCTGGCGTCCCCAGAGGTTCTCGCAGCTGTGACGCGTGTCTGGGTCTCGATTCACCCGTTGCTCCCGGACTCGATCCTCGTCGTCAACGCCATCCGATTCATCGTCGCGTTCCTCGTTTTGATCGTGCCCACGTCTCTGATGGGCGCCACGCTTCCGATCATCGTGAAGTCGGCAGTGGTCCGCGACGATCGCATCGGCGGTCGCATCGGCTGGCTCTACGCCATCAACACCACCGGGGCCATCGTTGGGGCGCTGACCGCGGGCTTCTACTTGATGTCCGAGATCGGCGTGGCTCAGTCGTTTCGCTACGCGGCGATGACGAACGTGTTGATCGGAATCGTTGCCCTCTCGGCGTCGTTTGCGCTGCAACCACGGTCAAAAGGAACCACGAATAGAACCGACCACGAACAAATCAAATCGCGACTGGACCAGTCCCTGAGAACCGGCAATCGAGACGAGCACGCCGGAGCCGACATCGGCGCCCGGCGCGCCGTGCTCTGGACGTTCTTCCTGTCTGGCGTCATGTCGCTCGCGCTCGAGATCATCTGGTTTCGCATGCTCGTCGTGTTCCTGCGCCCAACGGCGTACGCGTTCACGATCATGCTGTCCGCGGTGCTGGCGGGCATTGCGCTTGGCAGCGCCGTCGCCGCTTCGTTCCTGCGCTTGCGGCTGCAGTGGATGCCGGTGTTGACGTTGATTCAGGCGCTCATCGGCCTGACCGCGGTCTTGTCGTTCGGCACACTCGCCAAGAGTCAGGTAGCGATGGACCTGGCGGCGCCTTCGATCGAACGCTTTGGTCTCAACACCTATCTTGGCCCCCTGATCGTCTCGAGCCTCATCGCGATGCTGCCGACCACGCTTCTGCTGGGCGTCGCGTTCCCGATGGGCCTGCTGCTCTGGGCCGGTGATGGCGCCGGTGAGCACACGAGCCGTCGCGTCGGAGCCTTTTACTCGCTCAACGTGTTTGGCGCCATCGCGGGCTCCGTGATCGGCGGCTTCGTGCTGCTGCCGTGGCTCGGCAGTCGCGGCAGCCTCATCGCCGTCTCAGCACTGGCTGTCCTCTCTAGTGTGATGTTGGCAGCGGCTCAATTGCCTGCGCGACCCACATTTGCTCGGGCCGTGACCGTGCTGGCGCCGATCGTCTTCGTCTTCGCCGCGATGAACAGCATCGATCCCTTCGATATCGCGATGGCGCGGTTCCATCGCCGCGAGACGCTCCTGTGGCGGAAGGAAGGCGTCCAGACCACAGTGGCCGTGCACAATCGTCCGGACACGCGTCGTCCGATGCGGGTGATGTATCTCGACGGTAATCACCAGGCGAACGACTCGGACGGAACCGCGTTTGTCCACCATCGCATCGGCGCGCTGCCGGTCATGCTGCATCAGCGCCCGACGACTGCATTGGTCATCGGATTGGGCGGCGGCGCCACGCCTGGAGCGGTCTCGGCGTTTGGTGTGGACGTGGACGTCGTCGAGCTCTCCCAAGCCGTCGTCGATGGGTCGGGCTTCTTCACTCACATCAACTACGACTTGTTGAAGCGCCCGAACGTTCACCTGAAAGTAGACGACGGACGGAACTTCTTGCTGATGACGCGGAAGAAGTACGACGTCATCACCGCCGATATCATCCTGCCGCGACACGCCGGAGCTGGAGCGCTCTACTCAAAGGAGTACTACGAGATCGTCCGCAACGCTCTGGCGCCCGGGGGCCTCGTGATGCAGTGGAACGGCGGCGAGACCGAGACGGAATACAAGCTGATGATGCGGACCTTTCTCTCCGTGTTCCCCTACACCTCATTGTGGGGAGACGGCAGCCTGATGCTCGGCAGCATGCGGCCGTTCGAGCTGAGTTGGAGCGCCTACGAGGCGAGGCGAAAAACGGCCGGCTTCACCGATGTGTTCGACTGGGACCAGCACTCGCTCCGCCGAAACTACGTCGCTGGCCCCGACGCCGTCCGCGCGTACGTCGGAGACGGACCCGTGCTGACCGACGACAAGCCGGTGATCGAGTACTTTCTGTCGCTGCCGAATGACAACCGTCCAGTCGACCGCAGTTTGCTCAAAGGCACGCTCGACGAAGTACTTCGGCCGTAGAATGGGAATGACATGGCCGAAGTCGACCGAATCACGGTGGGTCCGGACGTTTGCGGTGGCAGGCCGTGCATTCGCGGTCTCCGAATCCGCGTCAAGGATGTGCTCGACCTGCTGGCCGCCGGGGCGACGCACGCAGAGATACTCGCCGACTATCCGTATCTCGAAGCCGAAGACATTGTGGCCGTGCTGGAATTCGCTGCCCGCCAGAACGACCACCCCGTCTTGCGGAGCGCGTGATTGCGCATTCTTGTCGACGCGCAACTGCCACCCGCGCTCGCGAGGAAGCTCATCGATCTTGGTCAAGCGGTTGAGCACGTCGCGGACTGCGGGTTAATCAGGGCGACCGACAGTGCCATTCGGGCCTACGCCGCGGCCACTGAAGCAGTGATCATGACGAAGGACGAGGATTTTGCGGTCTACCAGATACTGCACGATGGACCGTCTGTGGTGTGGCTAAGGATTGGCAATACTCGGAGGGCCGCCCTGCTGCGTCGTATCGAAGCTGAGTACGAGACTATCGTCGCCGCCATTGAACGAGGTGAAACGCTGATCGAGATCATTTGAGCCGTTCGACCGAAGCCTGCTCGAGAGCACCCTGGACGAAGTGCTGAGACCGTGAGAAAGAGTGTGGACGAGTCGCTCCTCTAGCCGGGCTACAATGCGGTCATGCAACAGCCTGCGCAGCACGTCTCCGACTTGTGCCAGGACGAGTAGGGCCATGAACGTTCGGTTGACTCCGGACCAGCGCGCTTTCGTTCAGCGGGCCATCGACAGCGGTCGGTTTACGCGAGAGGAGCAGGCGATCGAGGAGGCTCTGGCTCTGTGGGAGCAGCGCGAGCGTCGACGGCTAGAGCTCCTGATCGCGCTAGACGAAGCCGACACTTCGCTGGCCAACGGTGAGGGGATTCCGATCACGCAGGACTCCATGCGGGTGTTTGCCGACGAGACCAAGCAGCGCCTTCGTCGTCGAATCGACGCCGAGCGCTCCGACACGTCCGGTTGATGGGGCATCGCCTCGCACCACACGCTCGGGCGGACATCGATGAGATCGCTTACTTCGTGTTCGTCGAGAGCGGCAGCCTCGAGATTGCCGATCGTCTGATCGATTCCATCAGTAGCCGATTTCTGTTGCTGGGAACCCATCCACATGCTGGCAATGTGCCGTCCCGAGGGAGTAGAAGAGACGTCAACGGCTCCACCGCGCGAGTTCGCCGACGTGCAGTTGCCACTAGATGGACAGCAGATCGTCGTCGAGATCACAGACGAAAGGGACGACGTTTGGACCCCTCGACACGGTTCGGGGCCCCTTCACCAGACAGACGTTTGAGGACGGCGAAGACGAAACGCCCCGATGGTTCCGCGATCTCGGCGATCAGCGATCAGCTTCGTGGCACTTTGGCACCTTGGCACCTTGGCACCTTGGCACCTTGGCACCTTGGCACCCTGGCACCCTGGCACCTTGGCACCCTGGAACCTGGAACCCTGGAACCCAGGAACCTTTAGAATAGACCCGTGGCGCAAGTTTCCGCGCACTCCGCAGGCCGGCCAGGATCAGCCGTTCTGATCCTCGGGGCGATCTTTGCGACTGCTCTACTCCTGCGCGTGCCGATCGGGCCGGCGCCGGCCGAGCAGGCACCTTCGGGGATCGACGTGCGAAGGCTCGAGGTCTGGGCAGCGGCGCCGGTGGCGTCAATGGACCCGCCGGTGAGTGCACGGCAGATCAGCGCGCAGCCCAGAAGAATTCTTGCGGCACCAGCATCGATCCTCGAGCCCGTCCAGGTGACGCGGGTTGCGTCGATGAACGACACGGCCGTACCTGAGGTCAGTCCACGCAGAGCGATGCCGATGGACCTGACCGAGCCGATCCTCACGTCCACTCCGCAGAACCACCTTGCCGGCTTCGCCGCCCCAGTGACTCAAGTCTTCTTGGTGGAATCGTCGTCGGGGCCGTTCGGCGTCGTGGGCAACGCCGTGGGCACCGCGTTTGTCAAAACCGGCGCCGCACTGACGCTCGCGTTCAAGAAAACAGGCCAAGGAATCCTCGCGCCGTTCTAACTCGGGAGTCGAGAGGCGGGAGTCGGTGGCCAGTGGTCGGCCGGCGGTCGTCTGCGTTTTCCGACTCGCGACTACCGACCACCGACTACCGACTACAACCACCACTGTCGAGGACCGGCCCGCGCTCGTCATACAATTCCCCGATATGTCTGTTGCGGTTTCAACGCTCGAGAGCGCTCGCACCACGCGTGATGCGTGGGTGCGTGAGTTGGTGCAGTGGCACTTCAGCCCGGAGACCGGCTGTCAATTCTGGCTTGACTGGGCGGCGAAGGCTGGGTGGGATCCGCGACGCGACGTGCACTCGTACGACGACCTCGACAAGTTCGGGTTCTTCCAGGACGAGTGGCTCCGCGGCGGTCCTGTCCGCCGCTGGGTGCCCCGCCCCTATCAGAACTCGCCGATCTCGACGTTTGAAACAGGCGGCAGCACGGGCGTGCCGAAGTCACGCATCAATATCGACGACTTCCGCATCGACTATGAAGAGTTCAGCAGCACGCTCCCGGACGACAAGTTTCCGAAGGATGCCGACTGGCTGCAAGTCGGGCCCAGCGGTCCGCGTCGACTCCGCCTCGCCATCGAGCATCTCGCGCAGCACCGCGGCGGCATCTGTTTCATGGTCGACCTCGATCCGCGGTGGGTGATCAAGCTGATCAAGATGGGCGAGATGGAGACGATGGAGCTGTACAAGCGTCATGTGATCGACCAGGCGCTCACGCTCCTCAAAGCCCACAACACAATCAAGTGCCTCTTCACCACACCCAAGCTGCTCGAGGCGCTCTGCGAACGGATCTCGCTGAAGAAGGCAGGCATCACCGGCGTCTTTTGCGGCGGCACCGAAATGACTCCGCAGTTTCAACGCTTCGCTGTGGAAGAGCTGTTGGAGGGCGCACACTTCGCCGCCACCTACGGGAACACCTTGATGGGCCTGGCGCCCAACAAGACGCCGGATCCAGAGGACAGCTGGGCAGTGATGTACTTCCCGCCGTGGCCGCGCGCGAGCATCGAGGTCGTCGATCCGGACGAACCGACGCGCATCGTGGACTACGGAGAAACCGGCAGAGTGCGCTTGACGACGCTCACGAAGGAGTTCTTCATGCCTCGCTTCCTGGAGCGCGACGAGGCTGAACGCGAGCGCCCGTGCGAGAAGTATCCATGGGACGGCGTTCGCAACGTTCGACCGTTCTCCAGATTCCAGAAGAGCGTCGTCGAAGGCGTCTATTAGTCCGAACCCGAATTCCGAGCCCGTCATGTTGCACTTGCCCATCCTCCGCTGGGGTCGACCCTATCGCAGCGTCGGCACTGTGGTCGCGCCACATTTCCGCACGCGCGAGCCGTTTGTGGCCATGAGTCAGGCGAATGTCGGTCTCATTCGCCGTGACTTACTCCATCAAGCTGAGGCCCGCGCGCGACTGCACGCCATCCCCGTCAGCATTCTTGTCTCGATGGCCAAGCGAGCCGCTGAGCATTTCATGCACGACACGCTGCCGTTGGATCCCGAGAGTGGCTCGACGCAAACTCCGCAGCAGTACGTCGAGCAAGTGACGGCGACGACCGGGATGCCGTGGAGCAACGTGCGCCGCAATATGGCCAAGGTTCACGGCGTACTGAGCAAAGTGGACGAGGTGTTGAGCGGCCTCACACGCGGACTTGATCTCGCGGTCCTGGACGAAGGCATCGGCCAGGCGCATGGCCAGATGTTGAGCTTTTTCCCACGCACCGACGCGCTCGGCGTCGTGCTGCCGAGTAATTCACCAGGCGTGCACACACTGTGGGCTCCGGCGACAGCGCTGAAGATGCCGCTGGTCCTCAAACCCGGGAGCGCCGAACCGTGGACGCCGCTCCGGATCATTCAGTCGTGGGTGAAGGCGGGCGTGCCGTCGGAGGCCTTTGCGTACTACCCGACCGATCACGCCGGCGGCACCGAGATTCTGCGCAGCTGCGGGCGAGGTCTGGTGTTTGGCGATGTGGCGTCGACCAAGCGATGGAAGAGCGACCCCCGCGTCGAGGTGCACGGACCTGGCTACAGCAAGGTCGTGATCGGGCCCGACCTCGCGGACGACTGGGAGCGGTTCCTCGATGTGATCGTCGAGTCGATCACGAACAATGGCGGGCGCTCGTGCGTCAACGCGTCTGGTGTGTGGGTCACCAGGCACGGCGACGCGATTGCCGAAGCGCTGGCCGACCGCGTCTCGCGGGTGGTCCCACGATCGGCCGACGATCCCGAGGCGGTCCTGGCGCCGTTCGCGGATCCAGACACGGCGCGCCGGATCTCCACGACGATTGACAGCGAGGCAGAGGGCGCTCGTGTGTTCGGTGGCCATCGCATCGCCAGCGCGCACGGCGGCACCTATCTTCTTCCGATCATCGTGCGCTGCGACGCCGATCACGCTCTGGCGAATCGAGAATTCCTC
>JBOGIV010000377.1:0-3781 GCA_050747925.1 Vicinamibacterales bacterium | reverse complement strand
GGTTGGGCCGTGGCGATCACCTCGCCGCCGGAGACGAACAGCAGCACGGCCAGGGCGCGGAGAGGAGTCATCGGTAATACCGCCTCAAACGATATCGCAGTCGGGGCTGTAAGCCGTCATCATACGTATTCGAGCCTAGAGACGTCTTGAAGGCCGATATTCCTTGCACATGAGTCTAGTTTTTCGGCCGGCCTTCGAGACGTCTCGCCCCGCCTGAGGCGGGGCAAAGCGACACTGCCCTAGCGAGGCGGAGCCTTCAGTGTTCTTCTGGCGGTCTGAGGCGAAGCCTCGCTAGCTCTTGCGAGAGGTGACCCCGCGCGGGCTAAGATCGCCGGACCGCATGACGGCCCACCCCCCCAGTCGGATCCTTGTCGCCGAAGACGATCCGGACATTAGTGCCTTGTTGGGGCACTATCTGCGCAAGGCGGGATTCGAGACCGCCAGCGTGGTTTCAGGTCGAGAGGTCATGCCGGAGCTGCGCCGCGAACCGCCCGACCTCGTGATCCTGGATTTGATGCTGCCTGGCTTGAGCGGCCTCGAGGTCTGCCGCGCGATTCGCGCCGACGCCGCCATCGCGGCGATCCCGATCATCATGCTGACCGCCAAGTCGGAGGAATCCGACCGCATCGTCGGCCTCGAGGTCGGCGCCGATGACTACATCACCAAGCCGTTCAGCCCCAACGAAGTGATCGCGCGCGTTCGCGCGCTGTTGCGTCGAGCGCATCGCGCCGCCGCGCCCGATCGACGACTGGCGTACGGTCCCCTTCTGATGGATGTCGAGCGGCATCTGGTCAAGGTCAGCGGAAACGAGATCAGGCTCACGGCGAAGGAATTTCTCCTTCTGCAGTACTTGATGCAGCATCGAGGGCGGGTGTTGTCGCGCGATCTCCTGCTGTCGGATGTCTGGAGCTATTCCTACACCGGCGGCACGCGAACGGTGGACGTTCATGTTCGCCGGCTGCGCGAGAAGGTGCCGATGCTGGCTGATGCCATCGTCACCGTCAAGCAGTTTGGGTACAAGCTGATCGATCCTGCCCCGGCCTGACGCCGTTGGACACTCTCGCGCTTGTGGTGATTGGTGCGCTCGCCGGCGCGGTCCTCACGCTGGCCGTGCGTGCCGTGATGCAATCGCGCCGCCTCGCACGTCAGCAGGAGCGGGTCGCGTCGCTTCAGGCGGTTGCGCGCCGGTACGCGCTCGGCGATCTCAGCCGGTCGGCGCCGGACTACGGTGACGACGATCTTGGCGTCGTCGCTCGTGGCATGGACCAGGCGGTGCAGGAGCTCGGCCGGCGCATGGATAGCCTTCGGCGCGATCGTGCGCGGATGGAGGCGATTCTCGCGAGCATGATCGAAGGCGTTTTGGTCGTCGATGAGCACGGCCGGATCCAGCTCGTCAACGACGCGGCGCGCCGAATCCTCAAGCTCGAACAGGAATCCATCAATCATCTCTACGTCGAAGCCATCCGCCACCCGGGCATCGTGGATCACATTGGGCGCGCGCTCGCCGGTGAACAAACCGAGGGCCTCGAGTTGACGGTGACGCGAGACACGATTCGTACGCTGGTCGCCCGCGTCGCTCACGTCGTGGCCGCTGGACGAGGCGCCGTGCTGGTAATGCACGACATCACCGACTTCAAGAAAGCCGATCAGATTCGACGCGATTTCGTCGCCAACGTTTCACACGAACTTCGCACACCGTTGACCGCGATCAAGGGCTATGCGGAGGCGTTGCTGGATGAGCCGGACGACATCGATGCGCGCGATGGCTTTGTCGAGATCATTCATCGGCATGCCGTGCGGATGGAGCGCCTCGTGAAGGAGCTCCTGCGGCTGGCCCGCCTCGATGCCGGACAGGAGGCGGTCGAGATCGCGCCGTGCGATGTCGAGAGCCTCGTCAAGGGCATCGTGTCGGATTTCGAAGCGATCGCACACGAGAAGCACCAACGTCTGGAAACGCATGTGTCGGCCCAGGCTCGCACGCTCGATACTGATCCCACCAAACTGCACGATGTGCTGCGCAACCTGGTCGAAAACGCGGTCAACTACACGCCCGATGGTGGAGCAATCCACGTTCGCGCCAGCGTGGCGGACGATCACTTTGAGTTGAGCGTCGCCGACTCGGGTCCCGGCATCCCGCCGGAGGATCTGGCGCGGGTGTTCGAACGCTTCTATCGAGTGGACAAGGCGCGCACGCGTCCGGGCGGGACCGGTCTCGGCCTCGCGATCGTCAAGCACCTCGTGCAGGTGATGAACGGTGATGTGACCGCCGAGAACCGCGAGGCCGGCGGCGCGGCGTTCACAGTCAGACTCCCCTTCAGAAAATGATCAGTCGGCAACAGAACCCAAAAAGGGCTCACCGTTTCGGCCACCACCGGCCGACGCGCGCGCAGTAGGTCTCGTACGCGCCGTCGAAGGTTCGCCGCAATGTCGGCTCCTCGTACAAGACGACGAACAAGTGGGTGATGACGAGGAACGCAACGGCATAGCCGAGAAGGCGAATCGATTGATAAAAGAGCGCGGCGCCGGTGAGCGCAAGACCGGCACCGAGATACATCGGATTCCGCACGAATCGATATGGGCCCTGAACCACCAGTCGGCGAGGCGGATCGAACGGGGCAGGAGTCCCCCGGCCGACGGACACGAACGTGAGGATACATGTGAGAGCAAGTGCTGCGCCGCAGGCTCCGAGAAGCATGCCAGCGCCCTGCCACGTGCCGATGGCCGGGGGTCGACTGATGCCCGTCGAGGACAGAATCCGCTCCGGAAGGTAGATGAGGAGGAGCCCGATGAAGAGAGCCGAATAGGTGGCCGCGCGAGCCAGGACGAACATCATTGGCACTTGGCACTCCCACCCGCAAATTGTCTGCATCCTCGACGCGACCGGCCACGTACTGGTCCACCGGAATGTGCAGACCACGCCGGCGGCGTGGCTTGAGATCATCGCGCCCTATCGGGATGATCTCGTTGTGGCCGCTGAATGCATGTTCACGTGGTACTGGCTCGCGGACGTGTGCAGCCAGGAAGGGATTGCGTTCGTGCTCGGGCACGCGCTCGCGATGAAGGCGATTCACGGCGGGAAGGCGAAGAACGACACGCTCGACTCGTTCAAGATTGCGACGCTGCTGCGGGGGGCTGCTGCCGCAAGCGTACGTCTATCCCGCCGCGATGCGATCCACGCGAGACCGGTTGCGTCGACGCCGCCATCTGGTCCGGAAGCGCGGCCAGCTGCTCGCCCACATTCAGAACACCCGGGCCCAGTACAACCTGCCGGACTCCGAGCGCCGGCTCGCCTATCCGGCCAATCGTGCGGGTGTCGCCGACCGATTTCCCGACGCGAGCGTTCGCAAGACCGTGGAAGTGGACCTCGCCTTGCTCGACCACTACGACGCGCTGATTGCCGACCTCGAGCTGACGCTCGTGCGCCTGGCGAAGCAACACGATGCCGACGCCGTTCACCGCTTGCGATCGGTGCCCGGCATCGGCACGGTCCTCGCGCTCACCATCCTGTACGAGATTCACGACATCAGCCGCTTCGATCGCGGGCAAGAATTCGCGTCGTATGCGCGTCTCGTGAAGGGCCGCAAACAGTCGGGTGGCAAAACCCTCGGCACCAGCGGCGCCACGATGGGGAACGTGCATCTCAAGTGGGCCTTCTCCGAGGCGGCGGTGCTCTTCCTGCGCCATGCGACCGGCGGCAAACGCTTTCTCGCGACGCTCGAGAAGAAACACGGGAAAGGAAAGGCGCTGTCGATCCTCGCCCACACGATCGGCCGTGCCGTCT
>JBOGIV010000376.1:0-10999 GCA_050747925.1 Vicinamibacterales bacterium | reverse complement strand
GGACTTTGGGGCCATGGGCTCCGGGCTCGATGCCCTCCGATCGGAGAAGAACTGACGCCGCCAAAGGCGTTCGTCGAGTTTCTGATGCGCGATTGGACGTCGATTCCCGTCGAGCACATCGCCGAGGGCCCGCCAGGCCGCACCCATCCAACCTTTGTCGAGCTCGGCACCAACCGGCCGCTGTACGTGCACCGAACAGGATCGAACGTCGTCAACGGCCGCTACTTCGTGGACTCGAATCCAACAGGCACAATCGCTCACTACAGCTCGTTTCGTCGAATCGACGTGGCGGGCCTTCGGAAGATGCACGAAGAGGCGAAGGCGACGCCACCGGAAGAGGTGGTCAAGACCTCACCCCTGAAGTTGGGAGCGGGGCTGGTGCTGACCGAGCGTTACTTCACTGTGAGTGCGAGCAGTGGGAGCAACACCGCGAAAGTGATCGCCGATCTGAATCCTCAGGGCTACTGGCTCGCTCCGCTCTTCAACAACACCCACCCCTACACGCGCGACGGGTCGAGCACGCCGGCGCCGGGGGACTTCTCGCAGACCTATGTCGGCGACGAGACCGATACCTCGCCGTACCAGGATGACAAGATCATGGGCATTTCCATCGATGCCTACATCCGCAACGTGGGCGCTCTCATTCGCGCGCTCGGCGCTCCAAAGTAGGCGATGCGCGGCTTCACCGTTGCGCTCCTCGCGCTCTGGGCTCTCAGCGATCAAGCCAGGGAGCCGGTCGTGCCCGTCGTGTGGCGGCTGGACAACGTGACGACCATTGCGGGTCACTCGGTGACGCGTCTTGGATCGCCGCAGGTCGTCCAGACCGATCGAGGGCCTGCGGTTCGGTTCAACGGCGAGACAGACGGGCTGTTCATCGACATCAATCCGCTGCAAGGGTTGTCGCAGTTCACCATCGAGGTGCTCTTCTCGCCGGATGTCGACGGCCCGGAAGAGCAGCGGTTCCTGCACTTTCAGGAAGCGACGTCGGAGAATCGCGCGCTGATCGAGCTGCGGCAGCAGAAGAACGGCCGGTGGTTCCTCGACACCTACCTTCGATACAACGAGGCGCAGAGTACTCTCCAGGATCGCGCACTGACACATTCCGGAGGTGACTGGCATGTCGCGACGTTGACGTTCGACGGCAAGACAATGGCCCACTTCGTCGATGGCAAGCGCGAGCTCGCTGGCGAGGTAGCCTTTCGACCGCTCACGAGAGGGCGCACGTCGATCGGCGTTCGTCAAACTCAGATCTCATGGTTCAAGGGCCGCATTCACACGGTTCGCGTGACGCCGCGGGTGCTGCTCCCTGAACAGTTTCTGACCGTGCCGCCGCGGGAGATTGTGCTGTGGCCCGAGGGCGTGCCCGACGCCAAGCCCGATACGCGAGGCGAACAGTGGGTCGATGGTCGGGTGTCGAACGTTCACGTGCCCACACTGTCGTACTATCCGCCCGATCAGGGAACCGGAAATGGTACAGCCGTGATCATCCCGAAGTGGAGGTGGAGATCGAGTCGACTCCCGGCGCCACCGCTGGACTGTTGCTCTTCTACAACCAGAAGCTGTACGTCGGCCTTGGATACTCGGCCACGAACTTCATCATGCACAGCGATGGGACGGAGCGGCTACAAGCCAAGCCGACCCATGTCGGCCAGACCCTGCACCTTCGTCTTCACAACGATCGCCAGATCGTGACGATCGCTTCAACGTCGACGGCCAGAAGTGGGAGCGCTACGACCGGGGGATGGACGTGTCCGGCTATCACCACAACGTTGGCTACGCCTTTCTGAGTCTGCGGCCCGCTCTCTACGCCGCCGGTTCGGGTGAGGTTCGGTTCCGGAACTTCATCTATCGCGCTCTACCCTACTCCCACAGCTCAGTTGAGTAGGGTTGTCCTCATTCCTGTCGCCGCGCCGGTCAACCGTTCCTCCAGCCCGCACCAGTGCCTGCGCGAACTCGCCCGGCAGCGCTTGGCTCAAACAGCGCGTGTCACCGCTTGCGGAACGGTTGTCGGCCACCCACGCGGCGCGGCTCCGAAGGTCATTCGGCCAACCCCACTCAACTGAGCTATGGGAGTAGGTGTCCTTCGTCGATCGCCTCAGGATGCGGGCGGTACGATCGCCGCCACCAGTGCGCTGTACCATTCGCCCTGATTGTGGACGTACCTGCCACGCATCCAGACGATGGCCGTCCGCGGATCGTTCCAGTGCGGGATGACGGGACGTAGATTGTCCATCGTGGAATTCCGAGTGAAGGGAGTCCACGACCATTTCCCGGCTGCCGCGCGCTGACCGCGAAACAATTCGTAGTGGCGCTTCCCATCCGCGGCGCTGACGAGCGGTGCGCCCGTGACCGGATCCGCATCGGTCGAGATGTAGACGATGTCAGGGTTGTTCGGGTCGAGTGCGCCGAGGCCCGCGTAGTCGTCCTCGCCCGGATAGAGACGACGGCCTGCATGCGCGATCTCTTCGTGCCGCCACGTTGTGCCGTTCCATCTCGCGTAGTGGTAGCGCAGATCCATGCCGCCCTGGCCGCGAGGCAGGCCGCGGCCGTCGCGCTGCGTCGAGAACAAGACGTACGGTCGCGCGTCCCGATCCAGCTCGATATCCACCATCCAGGCCACGTGATCTGGATCGGATTCGAAGACCTTGGTGAAATCCCAGGTCGCGATCGTCCCCTCGGTGGAGGTGCTGAGCGCGCCAACCTTCGTGCCGTTCGAGTGATACAGCATTCCGTCGCGCAGATAGCCGTGATACAGGTTGTTGTCGAAATTGCGTGGGTGATCTTCGGTGGCCACGAAGTGCACCGTGCCTTTGCCGTCGTACGCGAACTTCAGGTAGGGGCTGTAGCCGCCCTTCCCGTGCAACCAGCGGCCGCCGTAGGTCCACGTCGAGCCGTCGTCGTCGGAAAACATGTAGTTGGGATCGTGGTGGAACGCGCGGATGAAGTTGTAGATGCGCCCGTTCGGCATGCGGAACAGGTTGGCGTAGGTCGCGTTGTTCCCGGCCACGGCCGCATCGTCTCCCGGCGTCTGCCAGGCCGACGCCGGTCCCCAGGTGAGAGGATTGTGGGGTTCGGAGATTCGCGAATACATCCGCCGCTCTTTCGCGTGCTTGCTGTAGACGGCCAGATACCGGCCGTCGTTCCGAACGAACAGCGCGGGTGCGTTGTGGTCGTCCTGCTCCAAGTGCGCGTGCAGGACGACCGTGTCAACCTTCCCGGTCTCGATCTCGTAAACGGAGATCTCGACGTTGCCCCACCGCGGATCGCTGACGTTCGCCTGGTTGTTCCCGATCGCGCGAACCGAGCCAGCGATCAACCTGCCGTCGTGCACGATGACGCGGGGATCCATGAACCACGACCAGGCGCCGTTGTCGTTCAGGCGCACGAGCGCGGCGGCGACGTAGTTGGGGGCGGACTGCCCGGACAAAGCCGCGGCGGTGCACCAAGCACCGAGCGTCAACGCCGCCAGCCACCGGGCTGCGTGCCACGACATCAGAATTTGACCTTGGCCGCAATCTGCACCTGGCGCTCAATCGTGCCGCAGAAGGCGCACGACGGGCTGGCCAGCATGGCGTTGATCACGCCGAAACTCGGGTTGCCAAGCTGCCCGTTCGGCTGCGCGAACTGCGCGTGGTTGAAGAGATTGAACGCCTCGATACGGAATTCGGTGTCGAACCTGCCGAGACGCGTGTTCTTGATGAGCGAGGCGTCGATGTTGACCTGACCCGGTCCACGCACCGAGTTCCGGCGCGCGTTGCCGTACGTCGCCGTGTTCTCGGTCACGTTGACGAAGCAGGAGGTGTCGAACCAGCGGTCGATCGTCGGGTTCGCGAGCTCGCCGCTACAGGTCTGATTCGGCCGCGCGGTTGTTCCGACCGTCGTCGACAAGACGTTCTGTGTGGTGGTGATATTGAGCGGCAGACCGGAACGAAGATACACGACGCCGTTCACCTGCCAGCCACCGTAAATCTTTTCCTTCGCCCACGGCAGCTCGTAGATCACGGTGGAGCTCAGCGTGTGGGTGACGTCGTACTGCGCCGGCGCACGGTCGTACTCCTTGTCGTAGACGTTGGCCAGCGTGACGGTGCCGTCATTGTCGGAGTTGTAATCCTCGGCTCTTGCAAACGTGTATGACGTCAGGGTCGAGAAGTTGTTGGCATAGCGCCGCTGGAACTTCACGAGCAGCCCGTTGTAATCGACAAAGCCCTCGCTGCGGAGCTGCCCGACGGTGCGCAGCTGCGGCGACACTCGAATGTACGGCCGGTTCACGTTGTTGTCGGTGACGCCGAGCGTGGCGCGCGGCTGGTTCGGATCGCCTTTGAGCGGCAGCTGGCGGCCACGTGAGCCCGCGTACGCCACCTCGACCATGTACAGCGATCCCAGTTGGCGCTGCACGTTGAGGTTGAAGTTATGCGCGTAGGCGTCGCGGAAGTTGATGTCGAAGACCGAACGCGTGGTGCCGGCCGGCTCGCGGTTCGGATCGACGCCCGGTGGCGGCGGCAGCCCGTCGGCCAGACGCAAATTCGTGCCGAATGTCGTCGTCAGAGTCGTTGACTGGAGGAATGGCGGGTTCTGCGCCTTCGACGAGGAGGTACCGCCGGGCGAGAAGTTCCAGAAGATGCCGTAGCCGCCGCGAATGAGCGTGCGGCCGTCGCCCATGAGATCGTAGGCGGCCCCGAACCGCGGCCCGAAGTCCCGCTTCGAGTAGGTCTGCAGATGTCGTCCCACCTTCACGCCGTTGATGACGGCATCCGGTGACGCGACGACGAACTTGCCGGTTGACTCGTCGAAGTTCGACTGACGATCGTCGATTTCGACCCACGGCACGAAGAGATCCCAGCGCAGGCCGGCGTTCACGGTCAGCCTGTCTCCGATTCGCATATCGTCCTGAACGTAGACCGCGATTTCGGGCCGTGTCTCGGTGTAGGTGTTCGCGTCGAACAGCCGCCGATCCTTGATGGCTGCGTACCCGAGGGCGAAGCTCGCCACGTCGAAGCCGGTGTTGGCGAGCGGCGTGCAGCCCACTGTGATGCCGGCACAGCTCGACGTGCCGTTCTGATGGAATCCGAACTGCCCGACGATCAGATCCGCGTTCAGGATCTCACGCGACCGCATCGTCACGCTGCCGCCGGCCTTGATGGCATGGCGTCCCGCCACACGCGTGACGTTGTTGAAGATCTGGTAATCGTTCTGGTTGGTGATGAGCGGCTGATTGCCGTTCGATCCGAGGTTTCGCGCGCCGCCGTTCTGGAACACGATCTGACTCAGCGCCGAGGTGGCAGTATTCAGGTTGATGCCGGGGATGCCGGCCGATTGCGCCAGATTCTGGCCGTAGTCGATCGGCGTCATGAAGAACTTGATCGACGTCCAGCCGACGCGGAATTCGTTGAGCCAGCCAGTGCCGAAGGTATGCGTGTCGTTTACCGCCAGCCCCTGCGCTTTGATGTTGCCGTCGCCCGCGCCAAACGTGAAGCCTGCATCGCCATGCGGCAGCGTCGCAGGCAGGAAGCGGTGCGTCTTCTGATAGCTGTAGCGGACGAAGAAGCGGTTGTTGGCGCTCAGGTTGTGATCGACTTTGCTATCGATCTGGTTGTCGTCGCGCTCGAGCGTCGGGTTGATCAGATAGTTGTTGATGGTCTGTCCTGTTGCGCCGCGCTCGCCAGCGATGTTGGAAGGAGGATAGAGCTGCTCGATAATGTTGCGAGCGGCGGGGTCCCAACGAGACAGAGGAATCTGGTTGCCTGGAAATGGCTGGCCGGTGAGCGGGTCGTAAATGACGCGATTGACCTCGCCGAAATCCCCCCGCCGCATTCGCTCCGATGGGACGGTTGACAGAAACGTCTGCCCCTGGCTCACGCGGTAGCCCTGATAGCTGGCGAAGAAGAACGTCTTCGAGCGCAAGACGGGTCCGCCCAGCGTGCCACCGAACTGGTGCTGGCTGAAGTCAGGCTTCGCCCTCCCGGCCCGGTTGTTGAAGAAGTTGTTCGCGTCGAATGCGTCGTTGCGCAGGAACTCGTAGCCGCTGCCTTTCACGCTGTTCGATCCCGATTTGATCTGCAGATTCACGACGCCGCCAAGCGATCGTCCGAACTCCGCCGAATAGGTGCTCGTTTGCAGCTTGAACTCGTCGAGCGAATCCACCGCGGGGAAGACGACCACCGTCTGCAGCCACGTCTCGTTGTTGTCGACGCCGTCCAGAATGTAGTTGTTGTCGCGCGGACGCTGGCCGTTGGCCGAGAACGACGCTGACGCCCGCCACGCCAGGCTGCCCGCGCCGTCGATGTTGGCGCCGGGAATACCGCGCACGACACCGGGCACGGTACGAGTGAGGCTCACGAAATTGCGGCCGTTGAGCGGCAGCTGCTGGATCTGCTGCTCGTCGACGGTCGTCCCCAACTCCGATGACGAGGTTTGGACGAGAGGCGAAATGCCGGTGACCGTAATCGTTTCGGCGACGGCGCCGACCTCGAGCGTGACAGTAAAGCGCAGGCGCTGATCGACGCCCAGACGGATGTCGGGAATCGAGACACCTTTGAATCCGGGGAGCTCTGCCGACAACGTATAGGTCCCCGTCGGCAGCGATGGCACGGTGAACTGACCGGCGCTGTCGGAAACGATGGTTCGCGCCCGACCCGTTTCGGTGTGCGTCAGCGTCACGGTCGCGCCGGGAAGGATGCCCCCCGTGTTGTCGTGGACGGTCCCCAGAATCGTGCCCGTCACGGCTTGCGCGGCGAGGGAGGCTGGAAAAAGAATCGCCGCACTCAATAAGGCAAGTACCGCTCTCTTCATGTTGTCCTCCGATAGAGGGATCGCGAGGTGCGCGATAACGGCAAATCGACGGGCAGTTGGCCGGCCGTCGAATTTATACGTCGTGCGCTGCTATCTGGACAAGAGAGGAATCTGCTCCTGGCCCCCACGAATTCGACAGGAACTCCAGGCGCCTAAGGCACCCCAGCCACGTGACGCACCCTCGGCACCTCAGGCACTTTCGGCACTTGGCTTCCTTACTCCTCGCGAAGCGCTTTCATCGGATCGATGCGGGCGGCGCGGCGCGCGGGCAGGTATCCGGCCAGCGTTGCGGCCAGACTCAAGGTCACCGCGGTGACGACAATCATCGTCATGTCGCTGGCGGCGACGTTGAACAGCAGCGCGTTGATGAACCGGCCGCTGCCGATCGATGCGACCGCGCCGACGATTAGGCCGACGATGGTGATGATGGTCACGTTGCCGAGTACGAGCCCGACCACGCGGCTCGGTTCCGCACCGAGCGCCATGCGCACGCCGATTTCGTTGGCGCGGCGCGTGACCGAGTACGACATCACACCGTACAGCCCAAGCGCCGCGAGCAGAAGCGCCAGGCCGCCGAAGAACGCCGACAACGTGGCTACCAGCCGCTCCTGTAACAATGCCGCACCGAGATCTTCGTCCAGCGTTCGCAGATCGACGGTGATCTCCTTATGGACCGACGCGATCGCCGCCAGTACTGCTTCGCGCGCGCGCATCGGCGGGCCCGACGTCTTGATAACGAGCCGCACTCCGAAACCGAATTGATCGTGCTGTGCCATCGCGCCGTACATCGTCGGCTGCGGTGTCTCGCGCAGCGTGCGGTACTTGGCGTCGGCCACGACGCCGACAATCTCCAATTCGCGATCCTGGCGATCGACGGTCACTCGCTCGATCGCGAAGCTGCGTCCCACGGGATTCTCGCCGCCGAAGAACCTCTTCGCGAAGGCTTCGTTCACCAGCGCCACGCCGGGGCGGCCGGCGACATCGGCGTCGGTGATGTCGCGGCCGGCGAGCACGGACGTCCCGAGCACGCGGAAGTAATCCTTCGTGATCCCGTTGAACAGCGAGCTCCGGTCGCGCTCGCCGCCGTCATAGCCGGGCACGCGAATCCGGTAGTTCCATGAGCTGCCGCCGACCGGTGTCACAAACGAGGCTGCGGCCGCGTCGATGCCAGCGGTGGCGGCGATCGTCTCGCGAATGCGTTGGAAGTATGGCCAGGATTGCCTAGCGTCGGCGCCCGTGCGTCGCAGGTCGACGAGGGCCACGAGGACGCGGTTCGACTCAAACCCCATCCCCTGTGTCGTAAGACCGACGAGCGTGCGCACGAACAGAATCGATCCAAAGACCAGCATGAACGACAGCGCCACTTGCAGCGCGACAAGGGCATACCCGAGGCTGAAGCGGCCGCCGCCCGTCACGACGCCGCGGGAGTGGTCGCGCAAGGCGTCAGCGGGCGTGACCGAGGTCCCTCGCAGGGCCGGTGCAACGCCAAAGAGCACACCTGTGAGGACACCGACAGCGGCGGTGAACCCGAAGACTCGCCAGTCCATGGCCAGATCGAGCATCACCGGCACGTTGCGCGTCGAGAGCATGGCCACCAGCGCGCGGCTGCCCCACCCGGCGACGAGCAGTCCGGCTCCGGCTCCCAGCAGCGAGACGACGACGCTCTCGACCAGAAGCTGACGAACCAGTTGCGCGCGGCCAGCGCCGAGCGAGAGGCGAACTGCCAATTCCCGCCGGCGTGCCATCGACTGTGCCAGAAGCAGGTTCGCCATGTTGGCGCAGGCAATCGCGAGTACAAGTCCGACGATGCCGAGCAGGATGTAGAGAGGTTGGCTGTAGCGGGTTCGTAGAGCGGAGATACCGGTCGACGCGGGGAGCAGTCCGAATGGATCCTTGATGTACTGCGCCTGGTCCTGCGGCCGCCAGTCTAACGGCATTGTGCCTTCGCGCAATTGCGGCTGGAGGCCACGCAGGCGTGATTCAGCTTGCGCCACCGTCTGACCTGGTGCCAGCCTGGCGAACATCGTGAGCCACCAACTGCTTCGGCGATCCAGCGAGCTTTCCGCGCCGCGGATGATGGCCTCATTGCTGAGGGGAAGGGCAACATCAAATGCGCGACCGACCGTGAAGCCGAAAAACTCGCGAGGAGTGACGCCGACGATGGTGAATGGAAGTCCGTCGAGCATCAACGGCTGGCCGATGGCTGCTGGATTGCCGCCGAACTGCCGTTGCCAGAAAACCGTAACTGAGGACGGCGACCGGACCGTCGGGCCCACCGCCACGGCGGTCGTCATTGGCCGCGAAGAGCCGACCAAGAAGCGGGGAGACGCCGAGCGTGTTGAAGAACCGGCCGTCGACGAAGATGCCGGCGACGGGCCGCACCTCGCCGCCCTCGCTCAGATTGAATCGAACCTGTCCAACGGCTGACGCCCCGGCAAAGAAGTCCTGATGGTCGCGCAGGTATTCCCACTGCGGGTTGGTGAACGACGATGTGTTGGCCAGCGGATTGGCGTTGACGAGCTGCAGTTGGACAAGGCGCTCGGGCTCGTGCACCGGCAGCGCCTTGAGCAGCAGGGCATTGACCAGCGAGAAGATGGCGACGTTGGCGCCGATCCCAAGCGCCAGCGAAACCAGCGCCACCCCGCTGACGAGCGGCGTCTGGCGCATTTGACGGACCGCAAACCTGAAATCGCGAGCGAGTGAGGCAAGGATCGACATGTCGCCTTAGACGAACCACGAACCGCAGCCGTTGGGCCGTACTCGGGTTAATCCGTCTCGTGGCCGATCTTTCTCGTGGTCAATCTCTCTCGTGGTTGATCCTTCTCGTGGTTAATCTCTCCCGTGGTTAATCTCTCTCGTGGTTGATCTTTCTCGTGGTTGATCTTTCTCGTGGTTAATCCCTCTCGTGGTTAATCCCTTTCGTGGCTGATCTTTCTCGTGGTTGATCTTTCTCGTGGTTGATCTTTCTCGTGGTTAATCTTTCTCGTGGTTAATCTTTCTCGTGGTTAATCTTTCTCGTGGTTAATCTTTCTCGTGGTTGATCTTTCTCGTGGTTCGGACCATGCGCGCACAAACGATCGTCCTCTCCGCATCGCTGGCTATTGCCGGTCTGACTCTTGTCGGCGACCTTTCGAACGTTGGTCAGCTCCGCGCCCAGCAGACCGTCAAGAAAGTCGACATGGGCGACTACGAGCCCGTGGTCCCGTGGCCGAAACCGCTGCCCGACACCGATCTCTCCCACAATGGGTGGACGTGGGGGTCTGGCGCCGGTGTGTGGGCAGAGAGTCCGACCAGGGTCTGGGTGATGCAGCGTGGCGAAATCTCGCTGCCGCCCGGTGCCGAACCATGGATTTGTGCGTGCCTGCTGAACCCGCGGCGCACCAACACCGGCAGACGCGACTACTCAGGCACGCCGTACCCCTATCAGATGCGGCGGCACCATCTCGTCTTCGCCGTCGACGGCACCGGCAGGACGGTCGTGGAGTGGCTCCAGCACGACAAGTACCTTGCGCCGGCACGAGGCACGGGTCTCGGCGAGATGGGCCGCGGCCCGCACAAGATCCTGATGAATCCCTACGATCCTCAGAAACACATCTGGATCGTTGACGATGACATGCACGAGATCAACGTCTTCACCAACGACGGCAAGCTGGTGAGGACGATGGGCGAACGCGGTGTGCCCGGACGTGGCCCGAACAACTTCAATCGCCCGACGGATATCGCGTGGCTCCCGGATGGCACGTTCTTCGTGGCCGACGGATACGCGGGCACGCGCGTGGCGAAGTTCGATCGCAACGGAAAGTTCCTGATGGACTGGGGCCGGGCCCCGGTTGATCCCGGCAATCCCAAGCCGAACGAATTCTGGTCCGTGCACAGCATCGGCATCAGCCGCGACCGCCGACTCTTCGTCGCGGATCGCGAGCATCACCGGATGCAGGTATTCGACGAGAACGGAAAGTTCCTGGCGATGTGGCCCACAGGCTACAACTCGTCGGTACTCGCGCACTTCGTGACGCAGGACGATTTCGTCTGGGTCGCCGACTGGACCACCGACCGCCTCGTGAAGTACGACCTCGAAGGGCGCTACATCCTCGACATCGGCGGCCACGGCGCCCTGCCTGGTCAGTTCGACGGCGTTCACCAGATTCACGTCGATTCGGCGCGCAACCTCTACGTGACGGAAGTCGCGAACGATCGCTCGCAGATGTTC
>JBOGIV010000375.1:0-10535 GCA_050747925.1 Vicinamibacterales bacterium | reverse complement strand
GAGCGGGCCCGGCACGCGGATCGTGAGCCGCTGTGGATAGCTGCGCGGATCAGCGGGATCGAACGGCCGATCCTGATAATTCGCGAACTGATAGCTGCCGTTCATGTTCGCCCAGTTCGGATTGCTCAACCACGTCCGTGAGTACCGGGCACCAGCCTTGGTATCGTGACGGCCTTTCTTGTCGGGGATGAACCACGAGAACGTGTTCTCAAACGAGTAAGAGCGCTGGATGGAGTAATCCATCGTCGTCGCTGCCTGGATGTCGAACGTCTCGTAGTCCAGTCGCGGCGGGGCATTGATGATGCCCAGACCCGCGTCGGCGGGACACGGCACGCAGCGCGCGTACGCCGGATGCAGCGCCCGCCATGCCGGGTTCGCGTGCACGGTGTCTTCGGTCACCGCGCCCACTCTGACCGTGTTGACCTTCGTATTCGACAGGACCGACGTCAAAGTCCCGACCAGCGTCTGATCGAGGTCGGTCTCGTCGCCGTAACTCGACTCGGTTTCCTGGGCGCCGTCGAGCCGGTTGAACTGCGGCGCGATCTCGCGAAGCCATCGGAAGGCCCACGTGTGGTTCTGGCTGATCTGGTGATCGACGCGCCACAGCGTGTTCCACGCCGATTCCTCGCTCGCGACGGAGTAGCTGAACTCGGGGCGAGCCGTGAACGTCCTGGACCAATTCCTCTTGGCGACCAGCCGTTCGACGCTGCCGAAGAAGAACAACCGGTTTTGCTTGATCGGCCCGCCGAACGTGCCTCCCCATTCCTCCTTGCCGACGTCGAGCTTCTCGCTGTTGTTCGCGACGGCAAAGACGTCGCGGGCCGTCAGCGTCTTGCCCGTGAAGAAGCCAAACGCTGATCCTCGGAACTTGTTCGTGCCCGATTTGGTGACCGCGTTGATGACGGCGCCCGATGCGCGCCCATACTCGGCGTCGAACTGATTGGTCATCACCTGGACTTCCTGGATCGACTCGTTCGCCGCGCGAGTCTGACCGCCGACGTTCGAGCCGCGCTGCTCGTCGGTGTTGTTCGAGCCGTCGAAGATGATGGCGTTGGCGGCCGTCGGCTGCCCGTTCGCCTGGAAACTGTCGTTGAGGAACTCGCCGCTGGGGACGAAGACCGTGCCCGGCACGTTGCCGACAAACGCCATGTAGTTGCGATTGGCGGCCGGCAGCTCCTGGAGCTCATCCGACGAGATGTGCCCGCCGACCTCGGTCGTGGACAAATCGATGATGGGCGACTCGCCGGTGACCGTCACGCTCTCGGCGACGGTCCCCACTTCGAGCGTCAAGTCGAGTGTCGTTGTCTGTCCAACCAGCAGCACGATACCGCGGCGGTCGAGGCTCTTGAAGCCCTCCAGTTTTGCCGAGACGCGATACGGCCCCGGAACAATCTGTGAAACGAAGTAGCTGCCGCCGGGGCCGGTCACGACCTCTCGGAAGAGCCCCGTCTCTTCGTTGGTGACGACGATGGCGACGCCTGGTAAGACGCCGCCTTGCGCGTCGGTCACCTTTCCTCCGAGCTCGGAGGTACCTTGTTGTGCCTGTGCAACGGACGCGCAAAGGAGTGTCGCGAGCCCGACAACAATTCGCAGTCCACGCATCGCCGCCCCCTTCCGACAAGGTTCCAAGGTTCCAGAGTTCCAAGGTTCCAAGGTTCATCGAACCCTGGAACCCTGGAACCTTGGAACCCTTTAATACTTGAGCTCGATCCGAATCGTATGACTCGTGGTCTTGCCAACGTTTCGGAGCTGATGCAGGCTCGCATCGCTCCAATACACCGTGCCCAGCTTGCGCTCCGATCGGACCCACTCTCCGTCGGGAACGGCGCGTGACTCAATGGTGTATTCGGTCATGCAGACGCTGACGCCCCGCATGTGACGATGCGGCGGTTCGACCGTGCCCGCCGGCACACGCGCTTCGATGACGCGCACAAACGGATTGTCGATGATCAGCTTGTAGTTCTCGGGGATGACCGTGAGCACATCGAGGTCGGGTGTCTGCGAGGCGGCCGATCGCACGAGCCCGAGCAGCGCCACAATCATGATGCCCGCCAACCCGGTGATCGCGATTCGTTGTCCGCGGGTGAGCGTCTTCATGAGTGCGCCAGCCTGAATCGACAGACGGCCGCCGGCTCACTGCCGGGTCCGGGCGCGGTGAGGCCCGCATCGCAGTAGTAAATGTAGCCGTCGTGAATGCACATCCCGTGCGGATCCGGATCGCTCGTCGGCGACAGCTTCACGATCTCGAGGACCTTTCCGGAGTCGGGATCCAGCTTCTGCAGCAGCCGGTCGCCGGCAAACAGGCACCAGATCACGCCGTCTGCCCAATCGAGCCCGTGTGGGCGGTCACCCTTCACCGGGATGATGCGCAGAATCCGGAGGTGGTCTTTGGGATCGAGCTCGGCGAGCGCATTGATGTTCAGAGCCGTCGTCCACAAGGTCTGAGTCGCCGGGACATAAACGTTACCGTGCACGCCGCCCCACGGCGGGTCGTAGACCTTGATCGTTTTGCCGGTCTTCAAGTCGGCTTGGATGATCTCGCCATACGGCTTGTCGGTCGGACGTGGCGGCCGCCGGCCGCTGACGCCACCGTTGGCGTTGAGCCACAAATAGCCGCCGCCTATGGCCAGACCGCTCGTGTTGTGAGACTCGGTTTGGATCTCCAGAAGAACCCTGCCGGTCTTCCAGTCCACCTTGTGAACGCGTTCCGATACCTGGTCGCCTATCCACAATCCGTCGGGCGCAGCCTCGAGCGCATTCGGGTGCTTGTCAGGCGCCTTGAACAGCCGCTCGACCTGTGCCTGTCGCGTGGGAATCGACGCGGGTTTCGAGGCGGGCGCCGCCTCCTGCGCCGACACAAGTCGTGACGTGGCCGTCACGCTGGCCACCAGACTGGACGCGGCGCCGATGAACTCTCGACGTCTGATCTTCATGTCAGCAACTCCGATCGGCAGATCGCCAGATCAATCGCCCACGCGCTTCACTTGGCAGTTGTCTCCTGCGGCTTCAGCTTTCTGAACACTGATTCGAACTTCATCCCGGTGCGTGCCGTCCCGCGAAGCGTCATCGCGTCGCCAGACACGCTGAACTCGCCGGCGATCTCACGTCCGACCTGGTTGGGGTCAACGCTTGCGACCTGCTTCCGGGTAAGGGTGTTGCCGTTGACCGTGTAGGTGCCGCGCGCCGCGGACAGGCGGCCAAAGCTGTTCACGTAATCGGCGACAGCGTATTGCTCAATCGGTTTGCCAGGAGACTTTCTCCCGGTTGGCAGCTCCGTCTGTGAAAACCAGCCGTCCTCACCAAGAATGAGAATGAGCGCCGCCTGCGGCACGGCCCTGCAATCCGCAACCAACGTCGTTCGGTCCCACGTTCCGACGAGCGGGTGCACAGGGTTCTTTTGATCCGGCAGCCGGCGAAAGCGGGCTTGCGGCGATCGGTTCGACCCGGTGCCGACGAGGGCCAGGATCTCGTCTTCGAACCAGCACAAGCGATCCTGGTTGCTGTTTTCTCCACCCGGGGCGATGTTGACGACGTGGCGCCTCGTGACGACGCTGCCGTCTGCCTTCACCGTCCAGGTCCCCTGGCCTCCCTCGACTTTGTCGAAACGCGCGAACAGCTCCTTGGTGGTCAGCTGTTCGAGCGGCTTGTCCACTTTCGGCCGATCGTCTGGCATCTCCATCATCGACCAGTAACCATCGGAGCCAAATTTGACGAAGAGCGGAGCGTCGGGTGGTTGCACCGACAGTGCGTTCCTGAGGAGCGACACGCGCTCCCACGTGCCGACGAGTCGAGCCGCCGAACACTGCGGTCCGGGCTTGGCCGCTCCTTGAGCGAACGCGGCGAGTGGCGCGACGCACAGGACAGACCAGAACCCGACATGGAGGGTGATCAGCTTCAGGCGCATCCGCATGTCCGTGCCGGCGGGGAGGATCGGCCGGAGACTAACACAAGTGACCGGCAAAGTGACCGGCGGTACGTTACGATCCGCGCTGTCCACAGTTCCACAGTTCCACGGTTCCAATGTTCCCAATTTCTTAGCTCCGAACCCTGGAACTCTGACCCGCCTTCGCTCGCATAGACTCGTAGCGAGCTCCGGCGAGGTCCGCCGTAGCGGCCTGCGGCCGCGCAGGCGGAAACCCTGGAACTTTGCAGGAGGCTCAGTTGGGAATGATCGACCAGCAATGGCGTCATGGTTTGACCCGGCGCCAAGCGCTTCTGGGACTCGCGGGGTTCCTGGCCAGCTCGCCACTCCTGCGCGCACAACGGGACCCACACCCGCTCACGGATCACAAGCGCGTGCTCGGCCTGGACGAGATGCTGACCGCGTTCGATTTCGAGCCGGTCTGCTTCGCGAACATGACGCTCGCCGCCTACGACTACATGGCGCACGGCGCCGACTCGGAATTCACGCTGCGCCGGAACCGCGACGCCTTCGACTGGGTGCAGCTCGTGGAGCGCCCGGGCGCGACGGCCTCCTCGGTGGACGCTTCGTCTGAGCTCTTCGGCGTCAAGCTGGAGCATCCCATTCTCGTCGCGCCGAGCACGCGTCAACGCGACCTGCATCCTGACGGTGACGTGGGGATGTACGTCGGGGCGACGGCCACCAAGACGCCGATGATCGTCGCGAGCGGTTCGAGTGTCCCGATCGAAAAGATCGCCGCGGGGGCCAACGGGCTGAGGTGGTCGCAGTTCTATCCGATCAACGATCTGGAGGCGAGTCGCGAACAAATCACGCGGTTTCAGGCGAATGGCGCCAGAGCGATCGTCGTCACCGTCGATCAGCAGACCTCGGTCTACGAGCGCGACTTACACGACAGAAACCTTGGCGGAACGCTGCGCCGTGCCGCATCTACGGCGGCGAGAGCCCCGGCAACGAAAGGCCCGGGGTTGTACCGCGTCGATCCCCGTCGCATGTGGTACTCGTGGAAGTATCTCGACGACATCCGTCCGTTCATCAAGGGCCCCATGCTCATCAAAGGCATCCTCACGGCCGAGGACGCCAAGATCTGCGTCGAACGCGGCTACGACGGCATCATCGTCTCCAACCACGGAGGGCGCTCGATGGATTACGGTCCCTCCACGCTCGAGGTGTTGCCCGAGATCGTGGAGGCGGTCGCCGGCAAGATCCCAGTGCTCGTCGATAGCGGCTTCCGTCGCGGCAGCGACCTCGTCAAGGCGATGGCGTTGGGCGCGTCCGCCGTGTGCCTGGGACGCGCGGCCCGATGGGGCCTTGGCGCGTTCGGCCCGCAGGGTGTCCAGCGGCTGCTCGAGATTGTTCAGACCGAGTTCCGAGAGGCGATGGCGAGCACAGGACGCAAGTCCTTGTCCGATCTCGATCGAACCGCGCTGAAAACGGACTTCACATGAGGGGCGCGTTCCAAGGACCCCAGCCTCGGCGCAAACCGCCGCGCATCGAGGATCTCGTCAATGTGCTCGAGTTCGAGGAGGTCGCGGCGCAGACGCTTCCTGCCGCTAGGCTTGCGACGATTGCCGGCAGCGATCGCACGGCGTTCGACCAGATCACGCTTCGTCCGCGCATGCTGATTCCGACGCTCGATCTGGATTTGAGTGTCGATCTGTTCGGCGAGACGCACATCGCGCCGATCTTCGTGGGGCCGATCGCTGACCAGCGGCGGTACCACGCCGATGGCGAGCTGGCGACGGTGCGCGGCGCATCAGCAGGAAAGGCGGCAGCCATCGTCAGCAGCGGCTCGAGCGTGCCGATTGCCGAGCTCGCGGCGCAGGCCAAGACACCGCTGTGGTACTCGGTCTACGCGGACGGAACGGCCGCAACGCAGAAGCAGATTCAACAGGCGGTGGCCGCCGGTTGTAAGGCGGTGTGCGCGACTGTGGGCGCTTTGCCTGCTGGCGCGCGATCGACGTCATCTGTCGATCGACCGATGGCGCGTGCCAGACCTATCGCTGGAGGGGATTGGAAAGCGGTCGATCAGATTCGTCGAGCCGTCAGCGTGCCGTTCCTCATCAAGGGAGTGATGACGGTCGAGGATGCGAAGAGGGCCATCGACCAGGGCGCGCAAGGTCTGATCGTGTCGAACCATGGCGCTGCCTCGAGCGCGGTTGCGCCGATCGAAGTCGTTCCATCGATCGCAGACGCGTTGGCTGGCAAAGCCACGCTGCTTGTCGATGGCAGCTTCCGGCGGGGCAGCGACATCCTGAAAGCGCTGATCCTCGGCGCACAGGCGGTGCTCATCGCGCGGCCCGTCATGTGGGGACTGGCCGCATATGGCGCGGCTGGTGTTCAGAGCGTGATCGAGAGGTTGCAGAGCGACCTGGGCCGACACATGGGCGCGCTCGGCACACCGAATCTGAAGGCCTTGAATCGGAACTTCGTGAGGATTCACCGGAAGTAGTGCAGCAGGGCACGACTTCGATTAACCCTTGCACGCACACTGCGGGCGGTCGGCTCAATGACGCGCGTGGCGCGCGCGTATCCACTGGCTCGCGGGTAAACATCGCGACGAGAAGAGGCCAGCTGAAATCGCGAGCGCCGCGGGTGAGCCGCAACGTTGGGCGGGGCAAGAGCGGAGGAACCAGAAATGTCTGCGACGGGTGCAAGTGCCACGGGCGCCGCGTTTGATCCAAAGAAAGCGGAGGCCTTCGCAGGCCGCCTGTTGAGCGTACTCAACGACGGCGCGCTTTGCCTCATGGCGTCCATCGGCCATCGCACCGGCCTCTTCGACGCCATGCGCGATCAGGCACCCCAGACATCGCTCGAGATCGCCGTGCGGGCCGGGCTCAACGAGCGTTACGTGCGTGAATGGCTCGGGGCGATGGTGACCTCGGGCGTCGTCACTGTGGATCCACAAAGCGTCCACTACCACCTGCCGCCAGAGCACGCGGCATACCTGACGCGGACGGCCGCGGCGGACAACCTGGCCGTTTTTGCTCAGTATGTCCCCCTCCTCGGCAATGTGGAGGACGAGATTATCGAGTGCTTCAAGAACGGCGGCGGTGTGGCCTATGAGAAATTCCCTCGGTTCCATGCGGTGATGGCCGAAGACAGTGGTCAGTCGGTTCTCTCTTCACTTGAATCCCATATCCTTCCGCTCATCCCGGGGCTGGCCGAGCAACTCGGTCGCGGCGTGCGAGTACTCGACGCCGGATGCGGCGGCGGTCGCACGCTGAACCGCTTGGCCGAACTGTTCCCGAAGAGTCGCTTCGTAGGAATGGATCTTTCGAGAGACGCCATTCGCACCGCGCGCGAGATGGCGTCGGCTCAGGGACTGAAGAATGTCGAATTTGCAGCCGTCGACCTGAGCGACTTCGACCAGACAGCCGAACCCGAGTCGTTCGACTTCATCAGTACGTTCGATGCCGTGCACGATCAGGGCAAGCCCCTGAACCTCTTGAAGGGCATTCACCGGGCGCTCGAGCGCGATGGCGTCTACCTGATGCAAGACATCAAGGGGTCGAGTCACGTCTACAACAACATCGGTCATCCGATTGGCACATTCCTCTACACCGCGTCGTGCCTCCACTGTATGACCGTGTCACTGGCTCAAAGGGGCGAAGGCCTGGGTGCGATGTGGGGCGAAGAGAAGACGCGGGAGTATCTCCAGCGCGCGGGGTTCCGATCGGTGGAGAAACATGAACTAGCCCATGACATCCAGAACAACTGGTACGTGGTCAGGAAGTGAAATCCAGCCTGCACTCATGGCACCGGGAGCGACATACCACGACGCCGACCGGCGAGGCGAGGCTCAAAACCCATAGAGCTTCGCGGGGTTCTCCACGAGAATCTTCCGCCGAACATTCGTATCCGGCGCCCAGATCGGCAGCTGATTCATCACGAGACCATCATCGACCTTCAGTCGCGGTGCGAGATCTGTTGGCTTGCGGCCCGGCACGGTCGCCGAATCCGGATGCGGCCAGTCGGTGCCCCACAGGATCCGATCCGGATTGGCGCCGATCAACGCTTTCGCAAGCGGCACGACGTCCGCGAAGTCAGGAAGCGCCGACGCACGATAGGCGCCGGAGATTTTGACGTAAGCGCGACCCGACCGAACCAGCTCGACAAGATCGGCAAAGCCTGGCTGTTGGGCGCCGTGCGCCGCAGCGGCACCCCCGAAGTGGTCGAGCACAACCGGCACGGGTGACGCGAGCACGAGATCTTTGATCGCGGCGATCATCACGGGCGTCGTGTTCATCTGAATGTGCCAGTGACGACGCTGCACCCTCGTCAACGCCGCCTGGAAGCGCTGGCGACCCACGGCCGGATCGTTGACGCCGCCCGTCGCAAGATTCAGCCGGATTCCACGGATACCGGCATCGCCCATGGCGTCGAGATCGCGGTCCGTCGTGTTGCCATCGATCACGGCGATGCCGCGCGCGTCTTTGCCGCGCGCCTTCATGCCATAGAGGGTTGCCGCGTTGTCGGCGCCGTACACGCTCGGCGTGATAATCACCACTCTCTGGATGCCGAGTGCTTTATGCAACGCGGCCAACTCTTCGGGAAGGGCGACCTCCGGCGTGTAGACGCGCCCAGCGAAGAACGGAAATTGTGTCGGGTCGCCCAAGACGTGCACATGGCAGTCGCATGCGCCCGAGGGCACGGCGAAGTTGACCGTGCTGATCGACAAACCTGAAGGTTTGTCGTCACGAACTGGCTGTTCGCCAATTGGCCGTTCGCCACGAGAGGGCTTGTCGCCACGAGGACGCACAACCCCCGCCCCCAGCGCTCCCATCATTTCTCGTCGTGTCAACATCGCCCGTCCCTCCATGACCCTTCGCTCGCGTGCCCGACGAAGCCGCTGGTCGCGCACGACAGTTGTCGCCTCGGGTACCGCGGTTCGACCACACGCATGGCCAAACTGTATGTGATTATGTACAGTGTCATGTATGAAAAACGTCCAGATCACAATTGATCAGGCCACGCTGGCGGCGCTGGACCGGGCGGCGGCACCACTCGGATTGAAACGCTCCGAAATCGTCCGTCAAGCGCTTCGGGCGTGGCTGCGTCGACGCTCGGTCGAGCGCTTCGAGCAGGACTGGATTGGGGCGCTGCAGAAGAAGCCCGATGACGCGAAGCGCGCGGACGACTGGTTGCTCAGCCAGACGTGGAGCGGCAAGTGAATCGTGGCGATGTCTGGCTGCTCGACCTGGGTGGCCGGGCTGGTCGACGGCCTGCGGTGATCGTCACCCGGCAGGCGGTCATTCCCCACGTCAACAAGCTCACGGTCGCGGAGATCACCACGGTCGGCAAGGGCTACCCCACCGAAGTCGCGATCGGCCACAAGGCCAACCTCTCGAAGGAATCCTTCGTGACGCTGGACAATATTCAGACGGTGTCCAAGACCCGACTGGTGAAGTACGTCGGCGCTCTCGACCCCGGAACGATGAGAACCGTTGGACGCACCCTGATTCTGGCGCTTGGTCTCGAGGATGTCTAAGAAACTGACTCCACTCACCTTCGCCCGCCGAGACTTCCTCGCACAGCTTGCTGGTTTTTCGGCCGCCGTCGCGACGCCATCGCTCGCGGGGGCTTCCACCCAAGCGCGGACCAGCGCTCCTCCGTCACCAGAGGCACGAGGCGCGCTGCAGCCGCGAGCGAATCCTATCCCGCCGCGCTTCATGTACATCGGCAGCTTCACCGGCGAGGGACGCGGTCACGGTGAAGGCCTGAGCGTGTACCAACGCAAGAGCGAATCTGACCCGTGGACGCGGATTCAGCTTCTGGAGATCGCAGACCCCTCGTTTCTCAAGATCGATCGGCAGCGCCGGTTCTTGTACTCAGCGCATGAGGGCGGCACTGAGGCCACCGCCTACGCCATCGATCAGACCACCGGTCAGCTGAAAGTATTGAATCGACAACCGACGCGCGGCGTGAACGGCGCGCATCTCGATATCGATGCGACCGGCCGCTTCCTCGCGGTCGCCAATTACGCAAGCGGGACGCTGGTCGTACGACAAGGGCGTGCTGAAACCGATTCAGATTCTGACGACGCTTCCGCCGAGCTATACGGGGAACAACACCTGCGCCGAGGTCTTCGTCGCGCCATCGGGTCGCTTCGTCGATGGCTCGAACCGCGGCCACGACAGCGTCGTCATCTTCGCGGTTGGCCAGAACACGGGTGAGCTGACCGCCATCGCATGGGCACCGACGCAAGGTCAGACACCGCGGTTCTTCGGATCGGATCCCACCGGCTCGTATCTGTACGCCGCCAAGCAGAACAGCGACACGGTGGTGATCTTCCGCGTCAATCAGACGACTGGCCGGCTGCGGGCTACTGGTGAAGTGATCAAGGTCGGGAGTCCGTCCACGATCGTGTTTCGATAGGGTGCGGCAGTCAGGACACGAGCTCGTTAACCCCAAAGCTCACTTCGGTTGATCACCGGAACTCTCATCGATTCAGGTGAGTTCCGGTTTAGGGGCTCCTTCAATCGTTTGGCGAGTCTCGGCAGCATTGTCCTAAGCTGCCCGCCGCCTATTGTTGGGCTCCCCAGTTCTGCTGCTCCTCGATCATCAATGTCGCCTTTCCGATGCCGACCTGCGTGCTGGCATTCTGGTAGCCGGC
>JBOGIV010000374.1:0-20302 GCA_050747925.1 Vicinamibacterales bacterium | reverse complement strand
TATCGATTCGACACGCTCTTGGACGGTCTGTATGCGATCGAGGTCGCGCTGCCAAACTTCGCCCGATGTCGCCGATCGGATGTGATGGCTGAGAGCGGCACAACCCGAGTTGTCGACGTCGTCCTGCCGCTGAGTCTGTCGGCTGATGTACTGGTGACCGGTCGACGAACATTCGGCAACCTAGCCGATGCGCCGAGCGGCGAACATCTCATCGGGTTTGCGGACTCAGCGACGCAAGGTGTCGTAACGGGGCACCAGATTGAGTCCAGGCCGTTCATGCGAGCGGGTGAGATTCTCGAAACCGTCCCCGGCCTGATCATCAGTCAGCACAGCGGCGAGGGGAAGGCGAATCAGTACTATCTGCGCGGCTTCAACCTCGATCACGGCACCGACTTCGCCACGACCGTGGCGGGAGTGCCGGTCAACCTGCCGACCCATGCGCACGGTCATGGCTACTCGGATCTGAACTTCCTGATCCCCGAGCTCGTGACCGGCGTGCAGTTCAACAAGGGGCCGTATTCCGCCGAAGAAGGTGACTTCTCCACAGCCGGTGCGTCACACGTTCGCTACGCCAACGTTCTCGATCGGAATATGGTGCGGGCCGGCGCGGGCGTCGATGGCTGGAGTCGCATTCTGGGAGCGGCGTCGCCGACGATCGGCGGCGGTCGTCTGTTGGCAGCCTTGGAGCTTGCTCACAACGATGGCCCATGGGTGCGGCCGGACGACTATCGAAAAACCAACTCGATCATTCGCTACAGCCGCGGCGACAACCGCAACGCGTTCTCGATTACCGGCATGGCGTACACCGCCCGATGGGACGCGACCGATCAAGCGCCCGATCGCGCGATCGCCAGCGGGGCGTTGTCGCGCGTCGGCGGCGTTGACGACACGACGGGCGGGCGAACCGCACGGTTCAGCCTCTCGTCCGACTGGCAACGCTCGGCGCCTTCAGGTGTGACACGAGCCACTGTCTATGGGCTCCGGTACCGCCTGAATCTCTTCTCGAACTTCACCTATTTCCTGGACCATCCAGAGGAAGGCGATCAGTTCGAGCAGGCAGACCGACGCCTGGTATACGGCGGCCGCATCTCTCATCGGCAGGTTGGCCGCATCGCCACGATGGCCTCAGAGCTTGTCGTGGGTGGGGAGACACGATACGACGACATTGCCACGGTGGGTCTCTACCACACGGTCAAGCGAGCGCGACGGGAAACGATTCGCGAGGATGCGGTCGGACAAGGATCCGTTGGCGTGTTCGCCCAGCACGAGCTCCAATGGACGGCATGGCTGCGGAGCAATCTCGGCCTGCGTGCCGATCGCTACCGTTTTCGCGTGGGCGCGGGGGATCGGCGGAACGGAGGTCGCGATTCGGCTGGGCTTGTGAGTCCAAAGGCCTCGCTCGTCTTCGGCCCATGGAAGTCCACGGAGATGTACGCCAATTGGGGCTACGGCTTTCACTCCAACGATGCACGTGGGACCACGATCACCGTTGATCCCGCCACAGGTGAGATCGCCGATCGCGTCACACCCCTCGTTCGAGCTCGCGGCGAGGAGATTGGATTGCGATCCACGGCCTTCCGTCGCCTGCAAACGACGTTTGCGCTGTGGCGGCTGGACCTCGATTCTGAGTTGCTGTTTGTCGGCGATGCGGGCACAACGGAGGCCGGCCGGCCGAGCCGCAGATATGGAATCGAATGGAGCGCGTACTACGCGCCGACGCCCTGGCTGACCATCGACGGCGACGTGGCGCTCTCGCACGCGCGGTTCCGCGACGAGGATATGGCCGGCGATCGGATCCCTGGCGCAGTCGAACGCGTGATCGCGGCAGGTGTTGCCGTCGAAGATGCCGGGCCTGTCTTTGGGAGCGTGCGCCTGCGTTACTTTGGCTCGCGCGACTTGATCGAAGACGGGAGCGTGCGATCCAAACCGACCACGCTGGTGAACGGACAGGCGGGAGTGCGGCTCTCACCGACCACGCGCGTGGTCGTGGACGTGTTCAATCTCTTCAATACGCAAGCCAGCGACATCGACTACTTCTACACCTCTCGCCTGCGAGGCGAGCCCGCCGACGGCGTCGACGACCTTCACGTCCATCCCGCCCTTCCTCGATCGATCCGCATCGCACTTCAATTCGCGTTTTAACGTCGGGCGCGGCTTTAGCGCTGCCTTCAACGCAGCACTGAAGCCCTGTCCCAGGCACGTGAGGAATAAACCGCGTGGTCGTTGGGGTTCTGAAGGGGCGATGAGCCAGACGCGCCGACTCGAGCAATCCGAAATCTGGCGACAGCCGTAGAACCACGCGAGGGCCAGGCGAATCGACGCGACCCGGCCAGCGGCCCATCAACCAACAAGGATGCCAACTATGCGAGCACAGATCGTCGGCCTGTCGGCCATCTTCGTCATCGGTCTTGCGATGATGCCGGGCCAGGCCTCCAGTCACCGCGAAGCCCCGCTCACCGCGATGGATCCCACCGCGGACAACACCGACGTCTACGCCTTTGTCTCGCCGGATGAGCCCGACAAGGTCACACTCGTCGCGAACTTCATCCCGTTCCAGAAGCCCGACGGCGGACCGAATTTCTTCTCGTTCGACCCGAACGTCGTCTACGAAATTCACGTCGACAACAACGGCGACGCCGTCGAGGACATCACCTTTACGTGGCGGTTCACCACCGAGGTTCGCAACGCGGCCACGTTCCTGTACAACACCGGAACGGTGACCTCGCTCGACGATCCGGATCTGAACGTGCGCCAGTTCTATCGCCTGACGCGCACCGACGGTCCGCGCCGAACCGGAACGGTCAGAGAGCTGTCCGGTCGGCTCCCGGTTCCGCCGCCGAACATCGGACCGCGTTCGACGCCCAGCTACGGCTCATTGGCTGGCGGCGTGCAGCAGCTCGTGGGCAACATCCGCGTGTTCGCCGGTCAGCGTGACGAGGGGTTCTATGTCGACCTCGGCATCTTCGACTTGCTCGGCGTTGGGTCCGGCGTGGTTGAGGACAGCACCGCGGGATTCAACGTGAGCTCGCTCGCTATCCAGCTTCCGAAGTCGGCGCTTGCGCGTGGCGGCGCCACGCCGACGAGCGCGTCGGATCCAAACGCCATTATCGGGGTGTGGTCGACCGCCAGCCGGTTTGCCACGCGGACGCTGACGCCCGGAGGGCAGACCCACAGCGGCAACTTGATCCAGGTCTCGCGACTGGGCAATCCGTTGGTCAACGAGGCCGTAATCGACCTGGCGCGCAAGGACGTGTTCAATGCCATCGAGCCCACCAGCGACGCCGCCGCTCTGGATCGCGTGACCGATCCCGAAGTGCCGAAGCTGCTGAAGCTCATCTTCAACGTCGATTCGCCTCCGGCGCCGCGCAGTGACCTGGTCACGATCTTCCTCACCGGCATTCCCGGGCTGAACCAGCCCGCGAACGTGCGCGCCTCTGAACAGCTGCGGCTCAACATGGCGATTCCGCCGTCGAGCAGCCCGAGCAACATGGGCGTGCTTGGTGGCGATCTCGCAGGCTTCCCGAACGGCCGTCGATTTGGTGACGACGTGCTCGACATCGTGTTGCAGGCGGCCGCCGGCGCCACTCCGCTCACACCGGGCTTCATGCGCTCGCCCAACAACGCGCTCGGCGACGGTGTGAACCGAAACGACGTGCCGTATCTGCCGGTGTTCCCGTATGCCGGCATTCCGCACGCAGGAAATCGGTAACTGCGTGGCACAAGACGTCGACGAACGTTGGCCACTGAGACACCGAGACACAGAGCCTTCCATTGGCTCCCTGGCCTCCCTGAACTCCGTGTGAATACTCAACTCAAATGAGCTCGGGATTAGGTTGCCTATGAAGAAAACTCTGATTCCTCTGGCACTGCTCATGACGGCCACGCTGGTCGTCGTTGCGATGGTCAGGGACGCGCGGCAAACCACGAACGCGGCGGTGACGGCGCCGCCGCGCTCGCCCGTTCCAGGGACCTCACGAGCCGAACTGACTGAGACCGTCGAAGTGATGACGGCCCGTTTGGCCAAGAAGCCGGATGATGGTCGAGCGGTTGTCAGGCTGGCCGATGCGCTCATGCGCCTGCAGCGTGTGAACAACGACGGACGCGCCGTGATCACGGCCGAAGAGCATCTGCGTCGGTTCCTCGAGGTCGTGCCGGATCACTACGAAGCGCAGCGAACGCTTGCTGCCGTGCTCTTGTCTCAACACCGGTTTCGCGACGCCATCGCCCAAGCCGAATCGGTGCGGGCGCGCGACCCGCGTGACGCGTGGAACTACGGTGCGCTGGGGGATGGGTATCTGGAGCTCGGCGACTACGAGAAGGCCTTCGAAGCCTTCGATCGCATGGACCAGCTCCAACCCGGGCCACCGTCATATGCCCGCGCCGCATATGGTCTCGAGCTGCAGGGCGACCTTGATGGAGCGCTCGAGCAGATGCGAACGGCGTCGGACGGCACGACGCCAAACGATCTGGAGTCACAAGCCTGGCACTTCGCGCAGATCGGTCTCTTGTCCCTCCAAAAGGGGCGTCTGGTGGAGGCGAAGCTGCAGTTCGATCACGCGAGCGTGACGTTCCCAGGCCATCCCTCTGCGATCGACGGACTGGCAAAGATCAAAGTCGCTGAAGGCGATCTCGCGTCAGCGCGGCAGATGCTGCAGGGCCAGCTGGCCCGCGTGCCCACGCCGGATCTGGCGGCGACGATTGGCGACCTCTCGCTCGACCTGGGCGATGCCAGTCAGGCCGAACGCTACTTCTCGATGGCCGAACAGATAGAGCGGGCCGCGTGGGGAAACGGCGTCCGTCAGCCGCAGGTCCTCGCGCGGTTTCTGGCTGAGCACGAGCGCAACCTGCCCGAGGCCGTGACGCTCGCCGAGGAAGCGGCCAGGACGCGCAAAGACATCTTCACGATGGACACGCTGGCGTGGGCGTACTTCAAGAGCGGCCGGCTCGAGGACGCGAAGAAGGCATCAGCCTCTGCTCAGCGCACGGGGAGTCGCGACGCGCGAATCCTGTATCACGCGGCAGAGATTCAAGCCGCCAGTGGAAACGCCGCGGAGGCGCGACGCACGCTCGATCGGATTCCGGCGCCTGACGCGGTGGCGGATGTCCTGATCGCCGACGGCATCAAGAGGTTGAGGAGTCGACTGCCCCACCAGCCCTAAGCTTCGCGACGATCAGAATTCCCAGACTGAGCTCCGCGACGAGGAACGCTCTTCGTGGCCAGCCGACGATCCACGCCTGCGAGTCGAACATGGCCTCTGGAGTGTTGAAAAACCCCTGCAACGCGATCAGGCCAACGAGGACCCACGCGAGCGTTGAGCTTCGGCGTCGGACGACGGCATAGAACTGCGCCGCGCCGATGGCCAGGACGGGCGCCAGGAATGCGAACATCCGCCCAGCGTCGGTGGCGATCGTCGATGCCGCGATCGCGCTGAGTAAGAGTGCGCAAAAAGCCGCGGCGAGCCGTCCAACGTACTGCCGTGGGAGATACCAGGCGCCCGCCAACGCGAGAAACCAAACAAACCCCCAGAAGGCCGCCAACTGTCTGATGAAGACAGCCGGCATGAAGGAAGTGCCGCTGCTAGTGAAGGCCGAAGCGATCGTCAGGTCGCCGTCGCCCAGCCAATAGCGGGGAAGCCAGACCAGGACGCTGGCCATCGCGATCAGCACGACCGTTCGCCCGACCTGTCTGGTCGCAAACCACGCCGGCGCCAGAAACGCCGTCGTCTCCCGTCCCAGGACACCGATGACGCCGGCGATCACAAACGGCCAAAACGTCTCAGTCAAAAGCGCGGCGACCATCACGCTCAGCGCGAGGAGCGCAAACGCGTCGGTCATGTAGGGGTTGTAGTAGTGGTAGAGGTGCCATGTAGACCCCCAAATCGCAAGAACGCCAAACGCAGCGTCCGCGATGCCGAGACCGAGCGTGCGGCACGCGCGGATCACGAACAGGTAGACGCCGAAGAGGCTGAGATACGAAATGAGAAGCAGCGCACTCCTGGGAGAAGTGGGCAGCAGGCTCGCGAGAAACGGAACGAGGACGCGAAACTTGAACGGGCCGGGGACGGCGGCGTCCCGGCCTGAGACCATCGCGACGTAGAACGTGGAATCGTAGCCGAGCTCCGCCGTGGCCCTTCCAGCGAACACGTGACCCAGCAGCACGAAGCCCGCGGACACGACGACGCTGGCGGCGAGACGTGCACGAAGCGAGGTGAGCACGGGACCGCTAGGGTTTTAGTTTGTGCACGCGCTGCCATTCGTCGGTGCCGCGAATGGCGTCGATCACCGCCTTGCGCGCTTCTTCCTCAGTCGCACCCGAGACGCGTCGGTTCATGTAGAAGTCGAAAATCCACGCGCCCATCGCTTCGGCATCCACTTTGTTCTGCTCGGCAATCCACAACCCATTCGGACGCCGGAGCCCTTCCTCCGACTTGTAGAACTGCTGCAGCCAGTCGACGGCCCGGACGAGATCCTCACGACGTCCTTGCATGCGCTCCAGCGCAATTCTGGCGGCGCGATCGTCGACGTCTCGGGTGGCCTGCGCCACTTGCGCCTCGAGCCTCCAGACTTTGGACTGCTGCCAGACGATCTGGCCGAGCAGAATCAGAATGACGACGATCAACAGGTTATTGACGGGAGAAGACGATGAAGGAGTAGTCGTCATGGCCTGCGTATTATGCGGTACCGCCGCCTCGACCCTCAATTTGTCGTGGGAATCGATCGCCTCCAGATGTCCCCGAAAGCATGAAGGATCGACACGGCCGCAATCATGTTCGCCTGCGCGCTGGGATGATGGTCGAGCGGGTTGATCCACAGCGCGCGTCGATCCTTCACCTTCGCGAACTCCGCCCGCAGATCGAGGCACTCGAGGCGTTCCGATCGGCACACGTCCAGCACGCGCTCGTGGAGATATCCAAACGGGTAGTCCGAGCCCAGCTCATAGCCAGCGTCGGGAAACAAGACGAATCCCACGGCGACGCCACGCGCTCGACACAGCGCGATCAGCCGCTCCATCGCCGCGCGGTCCTTCCGTGAATCCTCGCTCTGGGGATCACCGAGCCGTCGCCGGAGGTAGTCGGGGTACGACCCGGCCATTCGACTCGTCGCCTGCAACCGCGACCACCAGGTGTTGAGCAGCGTGTACAGAGCCGAGCGGTCGTAGAGCCAGAGGTGAAGCTGCGGAAGGGGAACCAGTGGCAGATACGCGGGGCGTCCCTCGGTGCTCGATCCTTCGGCGTCGTTGACAAACCATTGCACCAGAACGAAGTCGGGTTCGAAGGACAGGATTCGTCGTTCGAGGAGTGTCGCGTGCTCTGGCGTGTTGTCGCCGGGCACGCCGAAATTCAGCACTTCGAACGATTTGGGTAGGGCCTCCTGCATCAGATTCGAAAACCTTCGCTCGGCGGCCAGTCCGTTGCCGTATGCGAACGAATCACCAATCACGGCAATCCGAAACACGTGCGGCTCTTTGCGTTCGCCAAACTCACGCTCGCGAAAGCCGAACGAATTGCTGCCGCTTCTCGACCATCGCTTCGAGAAGTACCCGCGTGCGTCGGCCGTCGTCGTGACGTCGCGAAAGACCCATCGCGTCGCGTACTCGGCCGCCACGGTGGCAACGCTCAGCGAGACGACCATCGCCACCGTTACGGCGGCGAAGCGGCGTCGAGATGCGCGAGGAACGGCGCCGGAAAGCAACGCTACGAGGGCGATCGCCAAGCAGAGGAGCAGCGAGGTACTGGACGCGCTCGTCTCGGATCGCCAGTTGTTGACGACGAGCAGGATCGCGGCAAACGCGATCACCACGGCCGGGCCACGCGGCAGCGACCTGAGGATGTCGCGCACTGAAGGTCTATACTAAACGATGTGAAACGTGGCGTCGGATTCGTCATCGGCATCCTCGTCTTTGCGACGCTGCTGTCCTTCGCCGCGATGTTCCTCCTCTATGTCTCGGTCGGGGAAGAACCATCGGTGGCGTCCGGTTCCACCCTCGTCCTTCGACCGTCGGGAGACTTGCCCGAAGTTCTTCCCGAGGTGGTCTTCGGCGGCAGCGACGAGCTCACCGTGCGCGCGTATGTCGAGCTCATCCGCAAAGCCAAATCGGACAAGCGCATCGCGGGCATTCTGCTCAAGCCCGGAGGGCTCACCTCGCCGTTCTGGGCCAAGGTGCAAGAGCTTCGAGAAGCGCTGGTCGACTTCAAGCGAAGCGGTAAGTACGTGCACGCGCTGCTCGAGTACGGCGGGGATCGCGAGTACTACCTGTCATCTGCGGCCGATCGCATTTACCTGGTGCCATCAGCCACGTTGGATCTCACTGGACTCGCCAGCTACGAGGTCTTTCTTCGCGGCAGCTTCGATTGGATTGGCACCTATCCCGATTTCCTGGCCGTTGGCGACTACAAGACGGCGGTCAGTACATTCCTGGAGAAGACCTACACGCCGGCCCATCGCGAGATGAGCGAGTCGCTCAATCGCGACCAGTTCGATCAGCTCGTCGCCGGCATCGCCGATGGACGACGGAAGCGGGAGGACGAAGTCCGCGCGTTGATCGATCGCGGGCCCTTTCCACCCGAGGAAGCCCTTACGGCCGGACTGGTGGACGATCTCGCTTACGAAGACGAGTTGGATGATCTCGACGACGATTTGACGGGCGAACACCCGATCGAGGCCGCTGATTACGCGGTCGTGTCGTGGTCAGCGGCCGGTGTCAGTCGGCGATCCACGATCGCCATCATCAACGCGGCTGGTGTCATCACCTCCGGGCACAGCGGCTTCGATCCCGTCAACGGCCCACTCATCGGCTCCGACTCCATCGTCGACGCGATTCGAGAGGCGAGGGCCAATCGTTCGGTGAGGGCCATCGTGCTGCGAGTGGACAGCCCAGGCGGCTCGTCGGTGGCCTCGGACGTCATCTGGCGCGAACTGCTGATCTCACGCTCGTCCTCACGGCCGATCGTGGTGTCGATGTCGGATCTGGCGGCGTCGGGCGGGTACTACATCTCGCTGGCAGGCGATGTGATCGTCGCGCAGCCGGGCACGCTGACCGGTTCGATCGGCGTCTACACGGGAAAGTTCGTGACTGGCGGGACCTTCGACAAGCTCGGGGCCAATATCGAAGCCACGAGTCGCGGCCGGCACGCTGAGATGTACTCACCAGATCGCCGTTTCACGCCCGAGGAGCGTGAAAAGGTGCAAGCTTCCATGCAGGCGGTGTACGACCAATTCGTCGAGCGCGCCGCCGACGCACGTCACACCACGCCGGAAAAGATCGATGCAGTCGCGCAGGGACGCGTCTGGACCGGCCAGCAGGCGCGCGCGCTGGGCCTGGTGGATCAACTCGGTGGACTCTACAAGGCGATTGAGGTGGCGAAGCAGCGAGCGCGCATTCCCGCCGAAGAGGAAGTGAACTTCATCGTCTACCCGCGCCGGCGCAGCCTGTGGGAGTTGTTGAGCGAGGAGCTGCAATCCCCAGTCGGCAGCCTGCAGGAGACTTCTGCGGCCCAGGCGCTCCTCACTCTCTTCGGACCACGGGAACGCCAGGCGCTGGCGGCCATGCTGGCGCCGGCCCGTATTTTCAAGTCGGGCCAAATCCTCGCACACATGCCGTACGTCTTCGTGCGCTGACGTTCTGGCCGCCTTCGCAGCTTAGCGGGTTCGGCGCGCCATCGCGCCGTAGCTCGCACGATAGAGAGCGAGCGGACGGATGCCTTCCTACTGCCCGGTGATGCTCGCCAGCGTGTCCTGACGGATGTTGATCTTCAGGCCCTGCTTCGCCTTCTGCATGTAGGCGCCGAAGAACCGGTCGCGCCGCTGATTGACCATCTCGTCCCGCAGCACGTCGCGACCCGATTCGATCTCGGCGTCGGTGACGTTCTGCCGTTCGACGACGCGGATGATCGCGGTGCCGCTGGGCGTGGCGATGGGATCGCTGACGCCGCCTTGCGGCAGCGAGAACGCCACCTTGTCGATGGCATCGCTGACCCCCAGGTCGGGAATCGGCGCGCCACGAGCGATGAGCTCGGTGGGCTTCACGGTCAGGCCCGCCTTTTTCACCGCGCCGGCAAAATCCTTCGAGGACTTCAGGCCGGCGGCAATGGCGGCCGCGCGAGCCGTCGCCAGGGCAGTCGCCTTTTCGGTGACCAGATTCTCACGCACCTTCGCCTTCACCTCATCGAGCCCCGGCAGTCGCGGATCGGCCTTGCCGGTAAGCGTCGCGAACACCCAGCCCGTGTTCACCCGCATGGCCGGAGTCACTTCGCCTTCCTTCATGCCGAAGACGCGCGCCGCCAGCTCGGGCTGTGGGCCGAGTGTTTCGATCGGTTCGTCGCGAGCGAAGAGTCCCGACTCGACGACCGTCAGCGAGCGCTCCTTCGCGACCCGCTCGAGATCGGCCGGGGTCTTGAGCGTCGTCTCGATCTCCTTGGCGAGGCGCTCGGCTTCTGCCTGCGCCTTCTGCCACTTGAGCTGCTCCTCGATCTCCGAGTGGACCTCGAGGAGCGGGCGCGTCGTCTCGGGCTTGCTGTCGACCACCTTGATGATGTGGAAGCCGAACGAGCTCTTGACCAGATCGCTCAGTTCGCCGGCCTTCATCGCGAACGCCGCGGTCTCGAACTCGGGAACCATGCGCCCGCGGCCGAAGTAGTCGAGGTCGCCGCCCGTGTCCTTGTTGCTGTCGTCCTCTGAATATTGCTTGGCAAGCGCGGCAAAGTCCGCACCCGGCGCCTTGGCCTTCGCCAGCACGGCTTCGGCGGCGGTCTTCACGGCAGCCTCATCCTTGCCTTCGGTCTTGAACAGGACGTGACTCGCTCGTACCTGAGCCGCGGTCTGGTACTGCTGAAGATTCTGCTGATAGAACGCGGCGATCTCGTTTTCCGGCGCCTCGATGGTCGCGCGCACCTGATCGACGATCACCTGCGCGTACTTGATTTTGCGCTTCTCGCCGATGCGGTAGGTCTCCTTGTTCTTTTCGAAGGACGCGGCAACCTCCGCGTCGTTCACCGACACCTGACTCTTGAAGGCGTCGGGCGCGACCGGCACGACGTCGAGCTTCACCTTCTCATTTCGCTTGCGGTATTCCGCGGCCACTTCGGCGTCGCTCACCGACATCCATCCCGTGAGCGCGGCACGGAGTTTTTCGATCGCGACCGCTCGTCGAAGGTTCTGCTCGAACTCGGTCGTGGTGAGTGGTGGGTTTTGAAACTGCAGCACCTGTCGATAGCGCGCTTCGCCGACGAACTTCCCGTTTTCCTGGAAGCCAGGCATCGAGAGGATGCGCTCGCGAATCTCGATATCGACGACCGAAATGCCTTGCTTGGTGGCCTCGGCGGCCATCGCCTCTTCGTCGACCAGTTGTTGGAGGATCTGACGATCGATCCCGAGCTGACGCAGGAGCTGCTCGTTCAGTTGTCCGCCGTAGGCGTTGCGGTACGCGTCGACCTGCTGGTTGTAGCGCCGCTGGAACTGCCGAACCGTGATCTCATGGCCCTCGACATCCGCCAACACTTCGCTCGGCGCCGCGCCGGCCCTCGTTCCCAGGAAGTCGGGGATGTAGAAGACGACGAAGGTGAGCACGACGAGCGCGAGGCTCCACTTGAGCCAGCCTCTGTGCCGCCGCATCCGATCGAGCATCGTCATTGGATTTCTGGCCTCACGGGCGCTGTCTGTGTCATCGGCGTCATTTGTCGCCCCGCGTCATTCTGTGGCCCTGCGGCATTCGTGTCGTCGGTGGTGAAACTTGAATCGTAGCACGAAGGCCGGGCAACCCGCCGCCGCCGAAACCCGTGTGGTATATTCAGCCCGTTGAATGACTTACGGCGGTTCTCGCCGTTCGGATCTAGCCGCTCGTCTCGGCGGGAGCGAGCGCGTGCTCAAGCGACGCCTCGGACGGCCTGAAATCATGCTGGCCCTGCTCAGGGCGGCGCACGAGACGCTGGAGCCGGAGGTGATCGGCGGGCTGACGGTCGATAGCGCCGATGAGTGGTTCAACGCGCCATCGTGCGGAGTGTTTGCGCCCGATCTGAACGGTCAGGTGACGACGCTGGCGTCGAAAGGCTTGAGCGGGACGCTGGAACCGGCCGCACGGGTCGTCGCCAACTGGGTGATACGAAACGGTCGTGAGTTTTCGACCGCGAACCTGCGGAGAGACGCGCGCGTCACCGGATCGGCGGGCGCGGTGTGGGCGTGGCCGCTGCAATGCCGGGCGCAGACTGTTGCCGCACTCGTGATCGTCGACCGGCAGAACTCCAAGCAGACGCCTCGGCTGACCGCCGCCGTCAGCGCGCTTGTCGATGCCGCGCTTCAAGGACCAGCGCAGGCGCTGGATACCGCGTTGCGGTTGCGACGCGCCGAAGCGCTGTCGGTGACCGATGACCTCACGAACCTGTATAACTCCCGCCACCTCAACCAGATGCTGCGGCGGGAGTCGAAGCGCGCGTCGCGGTCGGGCCGGCCGCTGTCGTTGGTGTTTCTCGATCTCGATGGCTTCAAACGCGTCAACGACAGTCATGGGCATCTGGCAGGGAGTCGTGCGCTGGTCGAGTCGGCTGGCGTAATTCGTGGGTGCGCGCGTGAGACCGACCTGGTCGCGCGGTTTGGCGGCGACGAGTTTGCGATCGTCCTGCCCGACACGGGGTCTGAGGGCGCGGCGGCCGTCGGGCATCGCGTGCGCGAGCGCGTCGCGGCTCACGACTTTTTGACAGGAGAGGGACTACACGTGCAGTTGACGGTGTCAATCGGAGTGGCCACGTTGCCTGACGTGGCGGCATCTGCAGAAGAACTCGTGAAGGCGGCCGATATGGCGATGTACCGCGTCAAGGGATCTGGTAAAAACGGAGTGCGCGTCGCTCGGCCCGACGATCTCGGCTGAGGACCATTCGACAACATGGCGCTGGCTTCGCTGTTTTCGTTCTTCTCCACGGATCTGGCCATCGATCTCGGGACCGCCAACACCTGCGTCTACGCCAAGGGCCGAGGCATCGTGGTCAACGAACCCTCGATGGTCGCGGTGAACAAGGTCAGCGGCAAAGTCGAGGCCGTCGGCACCGGCGCCAAGGAGATGTTGGGCCGCACCCCCGGCAACATCGTCGCCATCAAGCCCCTGCGCGACGGCGTCATCGCCGACTTTGACATCACCGAGAAGATGCTGACGTACTTCATCAAGAAGGCGCACAACGGCAATGTCTGGGTGCGCCCGCGCATCATCATCGGCGTGCCGTCTGAGATTACCCAGGTGGAGAAGCGAGCGGTGAAGGACTCGGCTTACCGTGCCAAGGCGAGCGAAGTGCACCTGGTCGAAGAGGCCATGGCTGCCGCCATTGGAGCGGGCCTGCCGATCACCGAGCCGGCCGGGAACATGATTGTCGACATTGGCGGCGGTACGACCGACATCGCGGTCATCTCGCTGGCCGGCATCGTGTACAGCAAGGCCGTGCGCGTCGCCGGCAACGAAATGGACGAGGCGATCATTCAGTACGTCAAAAAGTCCTACAACCTGCTGATCGGTGAACGCACTGCCGAGCAGATCAAGATCGAGCTGGGCTCTGCCTTCCCGCTGGACGAGCGCAGGACCATGGAGATCAAGGGTCGCCACTTGATCGAGGGCGTACCAAAGACCATCACGATCACGGACGAAGAAGTTCGTGAGGCGCTTGCGGAGACCGTCAACGTGATCGTGGACGCCGTGCGCGTCGCGCTCGAACGCACGCCGCCTGAGCTCTCTGCCGACATCGTGGATCGCGGCCTGGTGATCACCGGCGGCGGCTCCATGCTCAAGAACCTCGACAAGCGCCTGCGCGAAGAGACCGGGCTCCCGGTGTCGAATGCCGAGGATCCGCTGTCCTCAGTCGTGCTCGGCGCCGGCAAGATGCTCGGTGATTTCGATCTGCTTCGGAAGATTGCGATTGATTAGGTGCGCGCGGTTCGCGATTCGCTATTTGCTCTTCGCCCAAACACAAGAGATTTGCGAAAAGCGAACGGCGAATGGCCAATAGCGATTCCCTCCCATGCCCCTGTCAGACATTCGAAGTCGTCCCGGAATTCTTCTCGGGATCGCCGTCGTCTTCCACGTGATTCTGATTTCCGCGCAGATCAATACGACAACGGGGGCTCCGCTTCTTCAAGCGATCACGTTCGGAACCTTCGCCGAAGTGCAGCGCCTGTCGAGCGCCGTCATCGACGGCGTCAGAAACGGGTGGACCGGATATCTGGACCTTCGACGTGTCCGGGCCGAGAACGCCACGCTTCGCCAGGCCCTGCAGGCGCTTCAGGTTCGACTTCAACAGGAGCACGCGCTCGCGCAACGCACCGACAGTCTGCGTCAATTGCTCGAGCTGCGAGAACGGTCCGGGCTTCAGACGGTCGCGGCAGAGATCATTGGCGGCCCCGCGAGCCCTGAGTTTCGAACCATGACGATCGATAAGGGGATCTCCGACGGCTTGGAGGCGAACATGGCCGTGATTTCCTCAGCCGGGGTCGTCGGGCGGGTCATCCTGCCAAGCCTCGACGCCGCCAAAGTGCAACTGCTGATCGATCGCAACGCCGCGGCGGGCGCGCTGATCGAGCGGACGCGCGTGCAGGGTGTCGTGACCGGCGTCGGCGACGGCTCGCTCCACATGCAATACGTGCCCGGTCTGGCCGACGTCAAGACCGGCGATCTCGTCGTGACGTCCGGCATCGACGGCATCTACCCGAAGGGCTTCGTGATCGGCACGATTGAGAGCGTCGACCGAGGCCGAGGCTCTTACCACGATATCGTCGTCAAGCCCGCGGTTGACGTAAGCCGACTCGAAGAAGTCCTGGTGGTGCGGACACCCGCGCCGACGGGGGCAACGCCCGAGGGCGCGAAGTGAGAGTTGCGGCCGCGCTGCTGGCCATTCTCGTGGCGCTCGCCCTCCAAACCACGTTGACGGGGTGGGAGTTCAATGGGATCGCGGCCGTCGATCTCGTGCTCGTTCTGCCTCTCTATCTGGCGTTGACGGCTGGCGCCGCGGCTGGGCTGATGGCGGCGAGCGTCGCCGGGCTCTTACAGGATTCACTCTCGAGCGGCATTCTCGGCATCGGCGCTCTGGCCAAGACGATCGTGGCCTATCTTGCCGGAATCGCCGGCACGCAGTTCATCCTCACGGGTGCCCTGCAGCGGTTCCTTACGTTTTTTCTCGCGACCATCGCGCACGCTGTGATCTTCATGGGCCTCTACGTCGTGCTCGACCTGCGGCAGTTTCCCTCGCCGGAGTCAACCGTGCTCACGCAGGCCATCGGCAATGGCGTGGTCGGCGTCGTCGGCTTCGAGATTGTCGATTGGCTACCCGGGTTTCTCGCCCGCCGGCGCGCGTCGAGGCCGCTCAGGAGGTAGATGAAGTACCCTAGCTTCCAGCTTTCAGCCATTGGCTTTCAGCTCACCAATCCCGCCGATCGGTCGATAATTCTGATAGCCGATAGCCGACACCTCATAGCCTATACCTGATATGGCCATCGCCGAAGATCGACGCCGCCTCGCCTCACGACTGAGCGTGCTGCAGGTGTCGGTCACGGTTGGGTTTGCGCTCCTCGCGTGCGGCTTCTGGTTCCTGCAGGTGGTTCAGCATGCGAAGTACCAGGAGATGGCCGAGAGCAACCACCAGCGCACGCTCGGCCTTCGGGCGCCGCGGGGCGTCATCTTCGATCGCACGGGCCGGGTCCTCGTCGAAAACCGAAACTCCTTCAACATCTCGATCGTTCGGGAGCATACCAAGGACCTGAGCCGCACCATTCGCGTACTGGCAGAGGTCGCCGGACTCGATGAGCGGCGCATCGCCGAGATCGTCGATCGGCAACGGCGTGAGCCAACGTATCGGCCGATCGTCGTCGTGCAGGACGCCAGCCTCGCCCAAGTCGCAGCCGTGACCGCGCGGCGGCTCGATTTCGAGCTGCCGGACGTAGTGGTCCAGGAGGTGCCGACCCGCCAGTATCCAGATCAGGCGATGGCCGCGCATCTCATCGGCTACGTCGGCGAAGCCACCGAAGACCAGACGACGGCCGATGGTGTGGCGACCGGCTCGATCGTCGGTCAGTCGGGGATCGAGCGCACCTACAACAAGGTGCTCATGGGCGCTGACGGTGCGCGGCGGGTCGTCGTCAACAGCGTCGGCCGCGAGATTCGCACGATCGAAGAGGTCCCACCCGTCGAAGGCACGCGTGTGGAGTTAGCGATCGATTACGCGATGCAGCGTGCGGCCGAGGACGCCTTCCGCGTTACCGGCCACTGGGGATCCGCAATCGTGCTCGATCCGTCCACGGGCGACGTCCTCACGCTCGCCAGCCTGCCGGCGTACGATCCCAACGACTTTGCCACAGGGATCGATCGAAATACGTGGAGCGCGCTCAACACCGACAGACTGCGGCCGCTCCAGAATCGCGCGATTCAGGGCCGGTACTCACCGGGGTCCACGTTCAAGATCGTCGTGGCGACCGCAGGGCTCGAAGAAGGCGTCGTGACCCCGGAGCACCAGGTCTACTGCCCGGGCGGCGCCACGTTCTATGGCCGGTTCTTCAAGTGCCACCAGGCGGGCGGGCACGGCTACGTCGATCTGCGGCGCGCCATCGAGCAGTCGTGCAACGTCTACTTCTACACGGTTGGCAATATGCTCGGCGTCGATCGGCTCCACAAGTGGGCTGACCGGCTCGGCCTGGCCGGCAAGAGCGGTGTCGATCTTCCAAACGAGGTCGAAAGCATCGTGCCGTCGACCGCGTGGAAGCAGCAGCGCGCGCGCGAGAGAAACCTTCCCACCTCTGAGGAGAAGTGGTACGCGGGCGAGACGATCTCGGTCGCGATTGGCCAGGGTCAGTTATCGGTGACGCCGATGTCGCTCGCCGTGATGATGGCGACCTTCGCCAACGGCGCACAGCGCGTGGTGCCGCGACTGGTCAAGGCAATCGACGAAGGCGCCGGGTGGCGCGTGGTCACGCCGACGGCCCCTCAACCCCCCAGGTTCTTCATGAAGCCGGAGACGATGTCAGCCGTTCGCGACGGCCTCTGGCTGGCGGTGAATGGTCGAGGCACGGCGCAGCGCGCGAGGATCGCCGGGCGTGACGTCTCAGGTAAGACGGGCACGGCGCAAGTCATTTCCAATCAGGGCAAGGAGCGCGCCCGGGGATCGACAAGGGATTTGCGCGATCACGGCTGGTTTGTGTTCTTCGCGCCCCGGGACACCCCCGAGATCGCCGGCGTTGTGTTCGCCGAGCACGCCGAGCACGGATATGAAGGCGCGACGATTGCGCGCCACATCATCGAGACCTATTTCGCGCAGAAGGATGGGCGGCCGTTGCCGACGATCATCCCTCCGCCTCTCGGGCCACCTGTGCCGCCGTCTCGCCCGGCCGCGACCGCCGGTCCAGTCGTCGAGGATCGCTCGGAGCCTCGCTGATGTTCGAACGGCGTCTCTACTACCACATCGACTGGGTGCTCATCGGCTCCGTGTTTGCCATCTGTGCCATCGGCCTGACGATGATTTACAGCACCACGGGCGGGCCCAGCCGCGTCTACTTGACGCAGATGTATGCCGTGGCCCTCGGGCTGGTCGCGATGGGCATTTGCCTGATGTTCGATTACCGGTCCCTGGCGGACAAATCCCATTGGTTCTACATCGGGGTGGTCGGCTTGCTCATCGGCGTCCTGGTCTTTGGCGCCGTCAGAGGCGGGTCGCGCCGATGGATCGACCTGGGCATGGTGAATCTGCAGCCGTCTGAATTCGCGAAGGCGGCGCTGGCGCTCGTGCTGGCCAAGCTGTTCGGTGAAAGCCGTCGCACGTCGATCGGGCACTCGGAGTTCGTGATCGCCGCGGCATTCACCGCGCTGCCGCTCGTGCTCATCGCAAGACAACCCGACCTGGGGACCGCGGTCACGCTCCTTCCGATCTTGATCGTCACCGCGTATCTGGCCGACTATCCGATGAAAGTGCTGGCGATCCTCGCGCTCATCGCGGTGCTGGCGGCGCCGCTCGCGTACAAGTTCGGGCTCGAAGACTATCAGCGTGAGCGCATTTCGACCTTCCTCGACCCCACGCAGGATCCTCGCGGCGCCGGCTATCAACAGATTCAAGCCAAGATCACGGTCGGTTCTGGGGGCGCGTGGGGCAAAGGCTTCATGGAGGGCACGCAAGGCCAACTGCGCTTCCTGCCGGTTGCCCACAACGATTTCATTTTTTCGGTGCTGGCTGAAGAGCAGGGCTTCCTTGGCGTGCTGGTCGCTCTCGGCTTGTACCTGTTCGTGATCGTCCGATCGCTCGAAGCGGCGCGCGGGGCCAAGGATCGCCTGGGGTCGTACCTGGTGTTGGGCGTGCTCGCCTCATTCACGTTTCAAGTGATCTACAACATCACCATGTCCGCGGGTCTGGCGCCGGTCAAAGGCCTGACGCTCCCGCTCATGAGCTACGGCGGGTCGTCGATGATTGCGACGCTGGCCGGCTTCGGGCTCATCCTCAATGTGAGAATGAGACGTTTCACCAACTAGCCGGGTAAGCCGGGTAGGCCGGGTAGGTCAGGTGGGAAAGCTCGACGCAATCCCACTGGGCCTCCTACCTGGCCCACCTGGCTCTTACCTGGCCTACCAGGCCCAACATGAACAAAGAAATGATCATCTCTTCCAACGGCCACGAGACGCGTGTGGCCATTCTCGAGGACGACCAGCTGGCCGAAATGTTCGTCGAGCGCGAACAGAATCGCGGCGTCGTCGGCAACGTCTACAAGGGCCGGGTCTCGAAGGTCTTGCCCGGCATGCAGTCGTCGTTTGTCGACATCGGCCTCGAGCGCGACGGATTCCTCTATGTCTCCGACGTCATCAGCGACCTCGACGAGCTCGACAATCTCAGTGCAGAGGACGACGAGTCGCCGGCGCCGGCGGCCGAACCGGCCTCGGTCGGCACGGCGCACACGACTCCCGATCGACGCGCGCGCGGACGGGACCGGCGGAGCGAGCGCGATGACGCGAAGCCGCGGGCGCCCGAGCCCAAGATCGAAGATCTCTTGAAGGAAGGTCAGGACGTGATCGTCCAGGTCGCCAAGGAGCCGCTCGGCACGAAGGGCGCCCGACTGACGTGCCACGTCACCCTCCCAGGTCGCTTTCTCGTCTTCATGCCGACGGTCGATCACATCGGCATCTCTCGCAAGATTGACAGCCGGGACGAACGCAGCCGGCTGCGCGGAATCGTTCGAGCGTTCCGCGAGCAGCACAGCTTCTCGGGCGGCGTGATCATCCGCACCGCGGCGCAGGGGCGCTCGAAGGATGACATCCTTGCGGACCTGAACTACTTCTACAAGATCTGGGTGGAGATGCGGCAGCGGGGCGAGACCAACCGCGCTCCAGTCGCGGTGTATCAGGAGCCCAGCCTTGTCGCCAAGCTGCTGCGCGATCTGCTCACCGACGACTACTCCGCGATCCGGATCGACCAGCCACAGGAACACGCACGCGTGCTCGAGTTCATCGAGCACATCATGCCCAACCTGGCGTCGCGCGTAAGGCTCTACGACAAGCCGTTCTCGATCTTCGAGGAGTACGGCGTCCAGGCCGACCTCGACAAAGCGCTGCGCAGCAAGGTGTGGCTCAAATCGGGCGGCTCGATTGTCATCAACCAGACCGAAGCGCTCGTGGCCATCGACGTCAACACGGGCCGATACGTCGGCAAGAAGACCGCCGGCCGCCTCGAGGACACGATCATCAAGACGAATCTCGAGGCCGCCAAGGAGATCGTCCGCCAGATCCGACTGCGCGACCTTGGCGGGATTATCGTCTGCGACTTCATCGATATGGAGGAGAAGAAGAACCGCCAGAAGGTGTTTCAGGCGGTCGAGCAGGAGCTGCGCAAAGATCGCGCGCCCTCCAAGGCGTTGCAGGTCTCCGACTTCGGCCTCGTGATCGTGACGCGCAAACGGGTCAAGCAGAGCCTCGAGCGCGTGCTGACCGAGCCGTGCCCGTACTGCTCAGGCGCGGGGACGATCAAATCGAGCGCCACGGTGTGCTACGAGATTCTCTCCGAGGTCAAGAAGGTCGGCACCGAGCTCGACGGCCCCGGCGTCCTGTTGAGGGTCAACCCCGACATCGCCCGCGCGCTGCAAGAAGAGGAGCGCGGAGTGCTTCGCGATCTGAAGAATCTCCTCCACAGAGACGTGATCGTCAAACCGGACGTGCATCTGCATCACGAGCAGTTCGATGTCATGTCGATCGGGGGTTAAGAGTTCCAAGCGTTCCACGGTTCCAAAGTTCCAGGGTTCAATGTTCGCTGAACCTTGGAACAGTGGAACCTTTGGAACTCTGGAACCCTGGAACCCTGGAACCCTG
>JBOGIV010000373.1:0-2243 GCA_050747925.1 Vicinamibacterales bacterium | reverse complement strand
CGCTTGGACTCGCCAGGTCCGATCGCTTCATCTATCCGCACGTGCTGCGCTATCGGCGGCATGCGGAGTTCGGGTGTCACGGCTTGATTCCTGGAACCACTCTCGACCATCTCGTCGAGGGATTTGAACGCGCGCGCCGAGCCGGCGGCCACTTCTGTCTGGCGACGCACTACTGGGAGATCGACGCGACGCTCAAAGACGTGCTGCGGCGCTTTCTCGACCATGCCTCACGCGTGCCCGAAGTGCAATTCGTCGCCGCTGAGCGGCTCTTCGTAGCGACGTCGTGACCGAACCCATGCGCGACGCCTCTGTTCTCGTCATCGGCGGGCTTGGGTTTATCGGCACGAATCTGACCGCGAAGCTCGCCGCACGCGGCGCCCGAGTGACCGTGCTCACGCCTTCGCGGGAGCGTCACGACGAGCAGGCCAAGGCGTTCGAGCGTCAGGGGGTGCGCGTTGTCGAGGGGGACGTTCGCGATCAAGGCCTGATGCTTCAGCTGGTGGCCGATCAGCGCACCATCTTCAATCTCTCGGGCCAGTCAGGCGCCATCCGCAGCATGGAAGACCCGTGGAGCGATCTCGACGTGAACTGTCGAGGCAACCTTGTGGTACTGGAGTCCATGCGCGAAAAGAGCCAGGGCGCGAAACTGATATTTGCCGGCTCGCGGCTTCAGTACGGCCGACCGTTGAGTGTGCCGGTCGACGAGGATGCGCCAACCAATGCGCTCTGTCTGCACGCGGTTCACAAGCAGACGGTCGAACAGTACTTGCAGCTCTACGGCCGGCTCTACGGCATCCGGTTTGCGATCGCGCGAATCACGAATCCATACGGTCCCGGCCAGCCGCATGGGCGCACGTCGTACGGCGTCATCAATCGCCTGATCCAGCTCGCGATCGAGGGCGAGCCCCTGACGATCTACGGCGACGGCACTCAGCGCCGTGACTACGTCCATGTCGAAGACGTCGTGGTGGCGTTGATGGCGCTGGCGGACTCCCCACGAGCGGACGGTGGCGTCTTCAACGTCGGCAGTGGGGTGGGCAGCCGGCTGGTCGATGTCGCCAGTCGCATTGTCGAGATCGCTGGAAGCGGACGCGTTCAGCACGTGCGCTGGCCGGCGCTGGCCGAACAGATTGAGACAGGAGACTTCGTGGCGAACATCTCCCGCATCAGGCGCGAGCTCGGGTGGGAGCCGTCGATTAGCCTTCAGGATGGCCTGACCCACACCGTGGCGTTCTATCGTGCCCACGCGCAGTCGTGAGCGCCCGACGGACGCGCGTGTTGTATCTGTCGCACACGTTTGCAGTCGGCGGCGCCGAGGAGATGGTGCTGAATCTGGTGCGCCACCTGCCGCCCCGCTTCGAGCCGGCGGTGACGAGCATCGGCAACGCCGGACCGATTGGCGAAGAGATTCGAAAGACCGGCGTCACCTTTGCTGAGCTGCGCCTGACACCGGGGATTCGCCGGCCGCTCGATGTGCTTCGCCTACGGCGCCACCTTCGCGAGCTCCGCCCGACGATCGTGCACACGTTCCTGCTCACCGCCAGTCTCTACGGTCGCGCCGCGGCGGTGATCGCGTCGGTGCCGATCGTCGTCGGGACCGAGGTGAATGTGTACGAGCGGAAGCGTGTGCATCACGCGCTGACAGAGCGCATGCTGATGGCAGGTACCGACGCGGTCGTGGCCTCAGCCGAGTCGGTGAAGCAGTTCTACACCCGGCAAATCGGCGCAGACCCGGAACAGGTGGAGGTCATTTACAACGCCGTCGATTGGTCGCGTCTGGAGGCGACAACCACTCGCCAAGCGTTACGCGCCTCGATTGGTGTGCCGGTGGACGCGGTCGTCGCGGGTATCATCGCGCGGCTCACCGAGCAGAAGGGTCACCGGGTCCTTTTCGACGCGTTGGCGCGCGACCATGCGCTTGGCGATGTGCATCTCGTTGTCGTCGGCGGCGGTGAGCTCGAAGCCGAGTTGCGCGCACACGCAAGTCAACTCGGTCTGGCCTCGCGTGTTCACTTTGTCGGACCGCGTCGTGACCTTGGCGACCTGCTCGCCTCGTGGGATTTGTTCGTCATGCCGTCGCTCTGGGAAGGCGTTCCGTTGTCGCTCCTCCTGGCGATGGGCGCTGGCTTGCCCGTCGTCGCGACCCGGGTCGCTGGAATCCCAGAGGTCGTTCAGGACGACGCGACGGGTTTGCTCGTGGAGCCGAATGACAGCAGCGCTCTTGGCACCGCGCTGGCTCGCGT
>JBOGIV010000372.1:0-6270 GCA_050747925.1 Vicinamibacterales bacterium | reverse complement strand
GCCGATTCGACGGTGTTTCAGGGCTCGCCAAGCTGGGTCCTCAAGGGCGAGTGGAACGGCACCATTGGTCAGAACATGTTCGCCGAAATCCGTGCGGGACAGTTCGGCTACAACTTCGGCCTCGACAGCAACACCATCACGACTCGGTACGAGTCGCTCGACACCAATCAGATTCTCGGCGGCGGCCGCGACTGGGAGCTGCGTCGGCGGCGCAATCAGTACACGGGCGCCCTCAGCTACTTCAAGGACAACTTCGCTGGCGGCTCGCACAACTTCAAAGTCGGCGGCGAATACCTCGATGAAAAAGGCGAGACGCTGTGGAACGCGTACTACACCAACAACGTGATCCACTTCGTCAATGGCGCGCTGACCGGCCCGCTCTCGTCAACCACCGCCGCAGCCGTGCGCCTGACGAACAATTCCGACAGCTGGAGCGCGTTGGCGACGACGAGCATCTTCGTGACCGACTCGTGGACGATCGATCGCCTGACGCTCAACCTCGGCGCGCGGTTCGATCGCTACCGCGTCTGGCTGCCGGCGCAGAGTCTCGCGGCCGGACGGTTCGTTCCGGCCGCACTGACGTTCGCGGAGGTTCCCGAAGTGGTGCTCTTCAACCACATCGCGCCGCGCGTCGGCGGGACCTACGACCTGCAGGGCAATGGCAAGACCGTCCTCAAGGCGAACTGGGGCCGTTTCAACTTCAATCCCGGCATCACGTTGGCCGATGCGGTCAATCCGAACACCGCCAGCCAGTACGCCGACTTCGTGTGGAACGATCAGAACAACGATCGGGTCTTCCAGCCTGGTGAGCGGGGCGTCGAGCAGACCCGATTTGGCGGAGTGGCGAATGCCTCGATCGATCCCAACATCAAGAACTCGTACACGGACGAGGCATCGGTGTTCATCGAGCGTGAGATCATCACCGACCTTGGCGCTCGCGCCGGGTTTGTGTGGAAGAAGGACCACCAGGGCTGGCAACAGGTGAATGCCAACCGTCCGCTGAGCGCGTTCAACGTGCCGACAACGGTGGCGGATCCGGGACCGGACGGCGTCTACGGCAACGGTGACGACGGCCCGGCGATCGCGGCGTTCAATCTCAACAACACCACGCTGCCCTCGAACAACGTGACGCAGAACATCGACGGCTACGAGGGCACGTTCAAGACGCTCGAATTCGCGGTCAACAAGCGCTACTCGCGGCGCTGGTCGACCAACGCGTCGTTCTCGTACACGTGGACGTCCCAGTTCGGCAACCTGTACTTCAACAACCGCTTTGGGACGGCGATCTCGAACTTCTCGCTGTTTGGCAGCTACCCATCGACCCCCAACGAGAAGACCTTCAATGACTACACCGACTGGAACGTGAAGCTCTCTGGCACGGTCGACGCGGGCTGGGGTGTTCGTGTCACGCCGGTGTTCAAGCTGCAGTCGGGCGCTTCGTACGGCCGCTACTTCTCCACGCGCGCCAACGAGCTCAACTACGGGACGCAGATCATCCTCGCCGAGCCCATCGGGACGCGGCGTCAGGACACGGTGAGCGTGCTCGACTTCCGAGTCGAGAAGCAGCTGCGCTTCGCCCAGAGGGCGCGGCTCGGGCTGTTCCTCGATCTCTTCAACGCGCTGAACTCGAACACCGCCATCAACATCAACTGGCGGTCGGGCGCGGCTTTCGAGAAGGCCACCACGGTTCTCGGACCGCGCATCGCGAAGTTCGGTGTGAAGTTCGACTGGTAGTTGGGCCTGGTCGGCCGGGTAGGTCTGGTCGGCCGGGTAGTCTGGTCGGCCAGTAGGGGCGGGTGGGGCGGGTGGCTCGCCCCGCTCGCCTTTTTTTGGCGTCCTCTTTGGCAGTGGTACAAAGAGGAATGCGTTCTCGTTCGGCCCTCTTGTCCGCGGCGCTCATCGCCGCATTGAGTACCTCGACAAGCTACGCTCAGCAGCAGTCTGGCGAGATCTTCGGGCGGGCGGTCGACACGTTGAGTGCGGCGCTTGCCGGCGTCACGGTGACCATTGAAGGGCCGACGCTCCTGACGCCCCGCTTTGCCATCACGTCAGAAAACGGCGCCTACCGCGTTCCAGAGTTGCCGATCGGAACCTATCTGGTCAGGTTCGAGTTGTCGGGCTTCCGCCCAGTCGAACGGCCCGAGGTTCGAGTCACGATCGGCTTCCGCGCTCTGGTCAACGCGACGATGGAGCTGTCACCGGTGGCGGAGGCGCTCACGGTCGAAGGCGAGACGCCACTGCTCGACACCAAGTCGACCGGCACCAAGTCGAGTTTCGATCTGGAGACGCTGCAAACGCTGCCGTCGGCGCGAGACCCGTGGGCCCTGCTTGAAAAAACACCCGCCATCGTGATGGACCGCGTCAACGTCGGCGGCAGTCAGTCCGGCGAGCAGTCCGAGTTCGTGTCACGCGGCGCTGGGACGGCGGCGAACAAGTGGTCGATCGATGGAGTAGACATTACCGACATGTCGGCGCCAGGCACCTCGCCGCTCTACTACGACTTCGACATGTTTCAGGAAATCCAGGTGACGACCAGCGGGGCCGACGTGACGCAGCAGACCAGTGGCGTCATGGTGAATCTGGTGACGCGCAGCGGCACCGACGTGTTCAAAGGATCGGGCCGCGTCTATGCCACCGACGAGCGCTTCGAGTCCGACAACGTCACCGATGAGATGCGCCGGGCCGGGGCGGGCTCTGGGGCGCCCATCCAGAACATCAAAGATCTCGGCTTCGAGATCGGCGGCCCGATCAAAGTTGGAAAGGCTTGGTACTGGGGCAGCTACGGCAAGCAGCAGGTGGAAGCCGGCGTCGTCGGCTTCTACAAGAACACACCAGACTGCCGTCCGACACCCCCGACCGGCACGCAGGCGCTGCGCGACTGCCTCGAGACCGATCTGACCGAGCTCAACAACTACAACTGGAAGGTTCAGTGGGCGCTAACGGCCAACAGTCAAGTTGGTCTCCAGAACACCTGGGGCGAGAAAGTACGAAACGCACGTGATGCTTCCGATACGCGTCCGCTCGAAACCACCAACCGGCAGAAAGCCGCGGACAGCATCTACGGCGCGTACGGATGGTCCACGGGTCCGCAGCCGCTCTTGAAATCCAGCTATCAGCGCGTGCTGAACGACCGATGGCTGGCGGAAGTGCTGTGGTCGCACCTGGGGAACAACTTCACGTTCGACTTTCACACCGACGATCTCTCGACGATCCAGCCCCGGCTGGAGACGACGACCGGCGTCTACGGACGCTCGTATCAGCAGTCGATTTTCCTGAGGCCGACGAACAGTCTCGATCTGACGACCACCTACTTCCAGCCGAGCATGTTCGGCGGCGATCACTCTCTGAAGGCCGGCGTGCGCTGGAGGACGGCCAATTCGACGACGCTCGTGCACTGGGGCGGCAACGCCGTCGCGCGCTACTCGAACGGCGTGGCCAACTCGGCGGATTTGTACCGCGACGGGAGTTCGGTAACGCACTTGGATACGCTCGCCGTCTATCTCCAAGACTCATACGCTGCACATGGGTTGACCGTCTCGGCGGGCTTCCGCGTCGATGCGCAGACCGACGAAGCGCGAGCGGCGAGAGTGCCGGCCAGCCCGCTGGCGCCGCTGCTCCTGCCCGCGATCGACTTTCCCGGCGCCGATGCCGGCGTCACGTGGAAGGATGTGTCGCCGCGGCTCGGACTCACGTACGACTTTTCCGGGCAGGGCCGCACGCTGGTGAACGCGTCGTTTGCGACTTACTACGGTCAGCTGGCCGCCGGGCAGCTATCCGGTGAGCTGTCGACCACCGATGCCGTCTTCGTGCGGTATCCCTGGGCGGATCTCAACGGAGACGGATTCGTGCAGCTCAACGAGGTCAACACGACCGGGCTGCCACTGGATCGCAGCGCCGCCTACGATCCGAACAACCCCGGGAATTTCCGATCACCGGGTCTTGTCGATCCGGGAATTCACAACGAGCGCACGCGTGAGTTCGTCGTCGGCTTCGATCGCGAGCTGCGACAGGGCGTCACGCTCGGCGGCAGCTATGTCTGGCGCGCCTACGACCGATTCAACTGGCGCGATCGCGTCAACTTCACGAGCGCAGATTATCGCGCGGTCCGCTACACGCCTACCGTGTGCCCGTCGGGGGCGCGTTGCGAAACAATCACCTACTTCGAGCCGATCAAAGCCGTGCCTCCGGCGTTTGTTCGAGCCAATCGGCCGGACTTCTTCCGCAAGTATTCGGGCCTGGAATTGACGCTGCGCAAGCGCTACTCGAAACGCTGGACCGGCGGCGTCAGTTACGCGTTCAACAGCACGGTCCAGCATTACGACTCAATTCATTCCTACGAAGATCCGACCAACATCGAGTTGCTGGACGGCGCTCAGTACGCGCCGGAATCAACGGCCGCCGGCCTCGATGGCGTGTTCATGAACGCCAAGTGGGTATTCAGAGGCTACGGCGCCTATACGCTTCCGCTGTACGACATCAGTGTCTCAGGCACGTTCAACACCCGGCAGGGCTTCCCGTTTCCACAGTCGGTGCTGAGCCCCGACCGGTCAAATTCGGCCGGCACGATTCAGGCGCTACTCGATCCCGTCGGCGAGGTCCGTCTGCGGCCCTTGCGCTACGTCGATCTTCGCGTCGACAAGGCGCGGAGAGTTGGTCCGCTGGAGTTTGTCGGGAGTGTCGAGGTCTTCAATGTCGGGAACATCAACACCATCCTCGCGCGGCGACGTAACCAGGAAGCCGCGAACGCCAACGGGATCAGCATGATCGTCGCGCCACGGATCGTTCGCTTTGGGCTGCGCGTCGCGTGGTAGCCTGCGGGGTTCGGTTTTCCGGATCCCAGACTCCGTCCTGATTCGCTCCTTTGGATCAAGTCCATCCCGGCGCTCGTCCCGCGCCAGATCCCTGAGCAATCGCACAGGTACCACGGCGGTGATGAGTGGCATAATTGCTGCTCCTTGGGTCGGGAACACGTGAATCCGGGGCCAAACTGTGTGTACGGAGGCGTCCGGGGGTATTGGGAGGAGACAACTGAGATGAGAGCTCGAAACTGGCTACTGGCGCTTTTGATGTGCATCGCATACAGCGGCGTGGCGTTCGCACAGGTCCAAAGCGGAAGTATCTCGGGACCGGTCCGAGATCAGCAGAGTGCCGCCCTACCGGGCGTGTTGCTGACTCTTGAAGGGCAAGGGCCGACGCGAACCTTCACGTCGGATGAGACCGGTCAGTACCGGTTTCTGAACGTCCCACCGGGCACGTACAAACTGACGGCGACGATGCAGGGATTCCAGACGTTCATTCGTGACGGCATCGTGGTCGCGGTTGGCCAGAGCGTCGCGATTCCGATCGCGCTGGGCGTTGCGACCGTCACGGAGTCGGTCACGGTCACCGGTGAGTCGCCGGTGGTCGATGCCAAGGCGATGGGCACCGCGACCAACTTCACTCAGGACGAGCTGAGCCGAGTGCCCAACTCGCGCGACCCCTGGGCGCTGCTTCGCACCGTCCCGGGTGTCACACTCGACCGCGTCAACATCGCCGGCAACGAGACGGGCCAGCAGGCCGCGTTCGTATCGAAGGGCGGCCGGCAGGGTGATGCCGTCTGGACGATGGACGGCGTGCCGATCACCGATATGGCGACCGCGGGCGCCTCACCGACCTACTTCGACTACGACGCGTTCGATGAGATCCAGATCTCGACCGGCGGCAACGACATCAAGCAGGCCACGGGAGGTGTGGGACTGAACTTCGTCGTTAAGCGCGGGACGAACCAGATTCGTGGGACGGCTCGCGGGTACTACACCGGCGAGGACATCGAAGCCACCAACCTTCCCGACGAGCTCGTTGCGCGTGGCGTGACGCCGGCGACCGCGGACCACAACCAGCAGATCACTGAAGTCGGAGTGGACGTGGGCGGCCCGATCATGAAGGACAAGCTGTTCTTCTGGGGATCGTTCGCGAACCAGGACATCCGCCTCTATCGGCAGTCGGCGCGCGGCACCGACAAGACGGTCCTCAAGACCTACAACGCGAAGGTCAATTGGCAGGCCACGTCGAAGGACATGGTGAATTTCCTGTTCTTCAACGGCGACAAGATCAAGGAAGGCCGTGCCCCCGGCAACGCGCTCTTTGAGCCGACCTCAGCGCGCTTCAACCAGGGGAACTACTACACGGACAATCCGCTGCATGGTCTGTGGAAGTTGGAAGACAACCGGGTGTTCTCGAACGCCCTCTTCGTGACCGGCAAGTATGCGTACTACAACACCGGGTTCACGC
>JBOGIV010000371.1:0-15248 GCA_050747925.1 Vicinamibacterales bacterium | reverse complement strand
CGTTGATGACGACCGCATCGAGCTGTTTGCCCGTCTCGAGGCTGCCGACGCGGTCGGCGCGGTCGATGGCCGCCGCCGCATTGATCGTCGCGCCCACCAGTGCCTCTTCGAGCGTCAGGTTCATGCCAAAGCATGCCAGCGACATGACAAATGGCATCGAGGTCGTGAAGCCGCCGCCCGGGTTCAAGTCCGTGGCGAGTGCGACGCCGACGCCCTGCTCGATGAGCATGCGGGCGGGCGCGAACCGCCCAAGCTTGAGAAACAACGCGGCAGCTGGCAACAGCGTCGCGATCACCCGGCGATCGGCCATCGCCTGCGCATGGGGCGGATCCACAAAGATCAAATGGTCCGCCGATCGCGCGCCCACCTCGGCGGCGACAGCTGCGCCGCCACTCAAGGCGAGCTCGTCGGCATGAATCCGCGCCTTGAGTCCGTGACGCTGTCCGGCTTGCAGGATCTGGCGTGACTCGCTCGGCGTGAACACGCCGTGCTCACAGAACACATCACACCACTCAGCCAGACCCTCGCGGGCAATGGCGGGCAGCATCTCCTCGACGACGAGATGCGCATACTCGGAGCGCCGCCCGAGGTACTCCGGCGGCACTTCGTGTGCGCCCATGAACGTCGCGGTCAGCTCGATCGGTTGCTCGTCGCCGAGCCTGCGGATGGCGCGAAGCAGACGCCGCTCCGTCGCCAGCTCCAACCCATATCCACTCTTGGCCTCGGCCGTCGTCGTGCCTGACGCGAGCATCTGCGACAGGCGGAGCAGGGCAGCGGCGACCAGCTCGTCTTCACTCGCGGCTCGCGTCGCCGCGACGGTGGCGACGATGCCGCCGCCCGACGCCGCGATCTGTGCATACGTGGCGCCCGCGAGCCGCCGGCGAAGCTCGTCTCGACGATCGCCGGCGAAGACCAGATGCGTATGCGGATCGACGAAGCCGGGGACGACGACGCACCCTCGGGCGTCGATCACCGACGCGTCGGAGCTGAGGGAAACCTGACGCTGGCACTCTTCGGCGGGTCCAACAAAGACGATGCGCCCGCGAAGGCCGGCGACCGAGGCGCGAGCCATCGCGCCGATGTCGGCCTGCGCAGCACCGATTCGAGGCGCCGAACCCGCGCAGGTTGCGACGAGATCGGCGTTGCTGATCAGACAATCCGCTTCGATCACTGGAGGAATCTACTGCAATTGCCGGAAGGCGACCCTACAGGGTCGCTTCTACAAATCTGCAATTGCCGGAAGGCGACCCTACAGGGTCGCCTCTACAAATCGCAAACTGCAATCGCCTCTACAAATCGCAAACTGCGATCACAGATCTGTAGAGGCGACCCTTTAGGGTCGCCTAGCGTCGCCTGCAGTCTCGGGCGTGCCTATCCCTGTCCCTCGGCTCGGAACGGATCCGCGGGCCGCGCGGGTGCAGCCGGTTCGTTCGGGCGCGGGCGGTGAAGCAGAATCCGTTCGTCGCGCTGGCGCGCGTCCTGCTCGCGAATGAACTCGAGCGTGTTGTTCAGCGTGCTCACCAGCGACTCGATGGTGGTTTCCACTTCGCGTCGTTTCATGCGGAGCCCGTCGATCTCGCGTTGGACATCTTCGAGGCGCGCGTTGCTGCGCTGCAGGAGCACGTCGGCGCGCCCCTCGGCTTCGCGGATCAGGCGCTGGGCTTCCAGGTTCGCGTGCTCCCTGATGTCGTCGGCCATCTTCTGAGCGGTCATGAGCGTGCTCTGGAGATTGCGCTCCTGGATGCGATGCTCGCTCAACATCCCTTCGAGCTTGTTGATGTCCTGACGCAGCCGATCGTTCTCGCGCAGCGCGTTCTCGTAGTCGTCGGCGACCTCGAGCAGGAACGTCTGCACCTCGCTACGGTCGTAGCCGCGCATGACGGTCTGGAATCGCTGTTGCCTCAGATCAAGTGGGGTGACTTTCATCGATCGAACCTTTCAAGCTCCTTCAGGCGGGTCTGAAGACCCGCCTCTACATATATGACCGCTGGCAGTCCACTTACCGACGCTGGCCAAAAATCGCGGTGCCGACGCGAATCATCGTGGCCCCTTCCTCAATGGCCACTTCGAAGTCGTGGCTCATGCCCATCGACAACTCGCGCAGATGCGTCGCCGGGATTCCCTGCGCCGCCAACTCGTCACGAACCCGTCGCAAGCGGGCAAACCACAGGCGGGCTTCCTCTGAATTTTCGGCCATTGGCGGCAAAAGCATCAGGCCGACCGTTTGAGCCGCCCGGCACTCGGCCGCCGCTTGAAAGATACTCGGAATCTCGTCGATTGGCGCGCCGTGCTTGGTCGGCTCCAGGGCCAGATCCACCTGGACGAGAACGTCGATCGAGCGCCGGGCCACCGAGGCCGCCTGGTCGACGCGCCGGAGCAGGTCCACGCTGTCGATCGAATGCACGCAGGCAAACGCTGGCGTCTTTTTGGCCTTGTTCGACTGCAGATGGCCGATGAGGTGCCACCGAAATCCTGAATCGGCCGCCTTCTCGATCTTCTCCAGCGCTTCCTGGACTTTGTTTTCGCCAAAGTCGTGCTGACCGGCGTCAGCCGCCGCCCGGACGGCGTCGATGGTGTGGGTCTTCGAGACGGCGATGAGTCGGATGTCTTCCGGCCGGCGGCCCGAGCGCGCGGCGGCATCGCGCATGCGCGCCCGGACCTCTGCTAAACCTTTTGGAATGTGCTCGAACACTCGGGACTCGGGACTCGGGGCTCGGGGCTTTGCGCCACCGTGCTTTCTTGCTTCTTTCTTCTGTCTTTTCTTCAGCCGCTCACTTTTTGAGCTGCGCGATCATCCCCTTGGCCTGCGCCGCGTACTGCCCTTCAGGCGCAAGCTTCACATAGGTCTCAAACGATGCGACGGCCTCGGTCAGCTTGCCTTCGTTGAGGAGCGCCATCCCCAATTGATAGTGGGCCTCGGGAAGGTTGGGGTTGAGCTTGAGGCTCTCTTCGAACTTCACCTTCGCCTCGGCGATCTTGCCCTGGTTCCACAGAATCACGCCCTGGTTGAACACCGCGTCCGCGCTGCCGCCCGCGCCGCCGCCGGCCTGCGCGGCCTTGGCACCCATGGCCGTCGCCTCGTCGAAGCGCTTCTGGTTGTTGTAGAGCGTCGCGAGCGCGTTCAGGGCTTCAGCGTAATCGGCCTTCAGCTCGAGCGCCTTGAGCCACGACGCCTCAGCCTGCTTTTCATCCTTCTTGGCCACGTAGGCCACGCCGACGTTGTAGTAGCAGTCGAAGCACGCCCCCGACATCTTGGCCGCGGCCTCGAATTTCTCGATTGCGGCGTCGTGACTGCCGCTTCGCGACGCCTGCACGCCCTCGTCGAAGGTCTTCTTGAGCTCAGCGGCCAGGGCCGCGTTGGTCGCAGCCGTCGACGGCACCAGCGTGATATTCGCCTCGGCGGCGGATCCCATGCGCACCCGAACGTCGGCGGACTGCGATCCGACCTTGTCGGCGGTCGCCGTCACTTTGTAGGGTCCGCTTTCGGTGAGCAGTTGGATGAACTCACCACGACGATCGGTCTTGGTCTGGAACTTGCGGGCGACGCCGCCCTGGAATTCGATCGTGATGACGACGCCCGGCATGGGCTTGCCCTCGCCATCGACGACCCTCCCCTTGATCATCGTGGACTGCGCAGTCGCCGCAGGCGCGATCGCGAGCACGAGGCCGCAAACGAGCGCCGCTACAAGTGTCTTCATAGACATGTCGATCTCCCACCGTCTTCAAACGCCCTTGGCGTACGTGGCCAGAGAAGCAGAAAGACACAGAGTGTGTTGTCGACCCTAGGCCGTCTCTGTGTCTTGGGTTGATGTTCTCTCCGGGCCCCTTCCCACCCGCCCAACCAGGCCTACCTGGCCCACCAGCCCACCGGAACTCGCATCAACTCAGGTGAGTTCCGGTTTCAAAAGCATACGTTAGTCTGCAAAAAAGCGTCTCACCTCGTCCAGCTTGAGGGTGATCGGCGCCGGCGGGAACGAGTCCAGGAACCGTTGACCGTAGGCCATGGTCCGCAGTCGCGGGTCCAGGACGGCGAGAACGCCCCGATCGCTTCGATGTCGGATCAGGCGGCCCAATCCCTGCAGCATCGACAGGATCGCCAGCGGGACTTGGTACTCCTGAAACGCGTCGCGGCCGTCGGCCCCGATGGCCTCGATTCGCGCCGCCGTAATCGGATCGCCGGGGGAGGCGAACGGCAGCTTGTCGATGATCACGCAGCTCAGTTGATCCCCGATCACGTCGACGCCCTGCCAGAACGACGAGGTGGCCAGCAGCACGGCGTTGGGCGTCGTCCGAAACGCATTCAGCAACACGCTGCGGGGCGCGGTGCCTTGAACCAGGAGAGGGTAGGGCAGCTCCAGCTCGACGAGATCGCGGACCGTGCGGAGCATGGCGTAGCTGGTGAACAACACGAACGCGCGCCCGCGGCTGCAGACGAGCAACTCCAGCACTTCTCGGGCCACGGCCCGTCCGTACTCCGGCGACTTCGGTGACGGCATTCGCATTGGCAGATACAAGACGGCCTGCTCGGCGAAGTCGAACTCCGATGGCACGCGCACTTCTGAGGCTTCGTCGAGCCCGAGCCGCCGCTTCACATAGTCGAACGATCCTTCCACGGTGAGCGTGGCCGACGTCAGGACCGTGGCGTGCATGCGATCGACCAGCAGCTCCCGCACGAGGCGTGAGACGTCGATCGGCGCCGCGCGCAGGAACACGCCGCGGCCGCGAGCTTCGAGAAAGTAGACGAACGACGAGTCTGACGCGGCGAGCAGGAAGCGGAGATGATCGCGGATCTCGGCCGCACGCCGGGCGATCGCGGAGGCGTCTTCGCTGGCCTTCGCGAGCGGTCCTGCTTCATCTCCCCCGAGCCGAGCCATGACACCAGACACATGATCCAGCGCGCCGACGAGCGCCAACCCTTCGTCCACAACGTCGCCGAACCAGTCGGGTCCGATGCGGATACGCTCGTCTGCGCGACCGTCAAGCGCTGCCCTCGCCTGCCGCGCCTGCGAGAGGCCGCCGAAGAAGCTGCGCGCGTGATCGTCGACGCGACGAAGCTCGCGCCGCAGGTCGCCCTCGTCGTCTTCGATCTCGCCTAGGTTGAGCGCACGCTCGGCGTCACGGACCAGTTCATCGAGCCGATAGTTGCTGACCGAAACGCCGAAGTACTGCGTGGCGACATCCTCGAGCTGATGCGCTTCGTCCAGGACGACGTACCGGCAGGCCGGGATCACTTCGCCGAAGCTGCTCTGGCGCACCGATGCGTCCGCGCACAGCAGGTGGTGATTGACGATCACGAGGTCTGACTCGGCGGCACGCTGCCGCATGCGCGTGACGAAGCAGTCGTCGTAACGCGGGCACTCGCTGCCGAGACAGGTCTCAGCGGTCGCGGAGACTTCGTGCCACTCGGACGACTCTTCGGGCAGATCGCGGAGCTCCGCGCGATCTCCCGTCTCACTGGTTCGCAGCCACTCGTCCACCATCGAGACGAAGTCCGGCGACACGTCGCTGGCAGCTCGATAGCCCGCCACCCCGCTGCGAAGTTGATCGAGTCGATGCAGGCAGAGGTAGTTCGCCCGGCCCTTCATATAGGTCGCCTTGAAGGCGACGCCGAGAGCCTCACGCAGCACCGGAAGGTCTTTGAAGTAGATCTGCTCTTGAAGGTTCTTCGTGCCGGTCGAGACCAGCACGCGCTGGCGGCTCAGGATCGCCGGGACGAGGTACGCGAGCGTCTTCCCGGTTCCAGTGCCGGCTTCAGCAAAGAGCACTCCGCCTTGGGCGATCGTCTCGGCAACCGCGGATGCCATCGTGCGTTGGCCTGTCCGCGGCTCGAACTGATCGACCGCGCGCGCCAGGGGTCCTTCGTCGGCAAAGGCGGCGTCGACCGCGGCTTTCAGGCCCGTGGTTCCGGATAGAGCGGGAACTTCCGGCACAGCTCTTCAACCTCTGCCTTGATCGCGCGATGAGTCTGGGCATCCTCAGGCGACCCGAGCACCCGCGAGATGAATCCTGCCACCAGTTCCATCTCTGGCTCACCCATGCCGCGGGTGGTCACGGCGGGTGTGCCGAGCCGGATGCCGCTTGCGACCATCGGCGGGTTTTGATCGAAGGGGATGGCGTTCTTGTTCACGGTGATGCCAGCCTGGCCCAGGGCGGCCTCGGCAGCCTTGCCGGTGATGCCTTGGGAGAACACGTCGACGAGCACGATGTGGTTGTCGGTCCCGCCGCTGACGATTCGGAAGCCGGCCTGGCTCAACACCGATGCCAATCGCTTTGCGTTCGCTGCGACCTGGCGCTGATACGCGGCAAACTCCGGCGACGCCGCCTCCTTCAGGCACACGGCCTTGGCCGCGATGGCGTGCATGAGCGGTCCGCCCTGAACACCGGGGAACACCGTCCGGTCGAGGTCCTTCGCGTACTTCTCGCGACACAGGACCATGCCAGCCCGCGGGCCACGAAGCGTTTTGTGAGTCGTGGTCGTGACGAAGTCGGCGTACGGCACCGGACTGGGATGTACGCCGCCTGCGACCAGGCCGGCGATGTGCGCCATGTCCACGACCATCGGTGCGCCGATACGCTGGGCCACCGCGGCCATTCGCGCAAAGTCGATCACGCGTGGGTAGGCGCTGGCGCCAACCATGATCATCTTGGGCCGATGCGCCTCGGCAAGACGCTCGAACTCGTCGTAGTCAATCCGCTCGTCGTCTTTGCGCACGCCGTACGGAACAATCGTGAACAGCTTCCCGGAAAAATTGAGCGGATGCCCGTGGGTGAGATGTCCACCGTGGGCGAGGTTCATTCCGAGGACGGTGTCGCCCGGCTTCAGCAGCGTCAGATACACGGCCATGTTCGCCTGGGCGCCTGAGTGCGGCTGGACGTTCACGTGCTCGGCGCCGAAGAGCGCCTTCGCCCGGGCGATCGCGAGCGACTCGGCCACGTCCACGAACTCGCAGCCGCCGTAGTAACGCTTGCCCGGATACCCTTCGGCGTACTTATTGGTGAGCACCGAGCCGACCGCTTCGAGTACTGCTGAGCTCACGAAGTTTTCTGACGCGATGAGCTCGATGCCCATCGCCTGACGATGCGTCTCGTTGCGAATGGCCTCGTAGATGTCCGGGTCCGTCGCGGCGAGCGATTGCTGCATCATCGCGAGGGTCGTCGACGACATACCGGCGAATTGTACTTCGGCTTTCAGCGCTGCTCGATCTTCTCCACACGTTTGGCGTGACGCCCGGCCTCGAACGGTGTCTGCAGGAAGGTGCGAACGATGTCGCGGGCGCGCGACTCGGGAATGACGCGTGCGCCCAGCGCCAGCACATTGAGGTCGTTGTGTTCGCGCGACAGGCGGGCCGAGTCGACATCGGCGATCGGCGCCGCGCGAACGCCGGTCACCTTGTTGGCGGCGATCGACATCCCAATTCCGCTGCCGCACACGAGGATGCCGCGATCGAATCGGCCCGAGGCGACCTCATTCGCCACGGCTTGCGCAAAATCCGGGTAATCAACCGATGCGGCCGATGAGGTGCCAAAATCCTGATACGGCACGCCCAGATCGTCGAGCGTGCGCTTCAATGTTTCTTTCAGATGGAAGCCCGCGTGATCGGCGCCGAGCGCGACGAGCATGGCGCGACGAGTATAACCACGAACACGGATCAACCACGAGGGGGATCAACCACGAACAATGATGAACCACGAACAAAGATGAACCACGAGGGGGATCAACCACGAACAAAGATGGACCACGAACAAAGATGAACCACGAGGGAAATCAACCACGAGGGGGATCGACCACGAACAATGATGAACCACGAACACGGATCAACCACGAGGGGGATCAACCACGAACAATGATGAACCACGAGGAAAATCAACCACGAGAAGGATCGACCACGAACAATGATGAACCACGAACACGGACCAACCACGAGGGGATCGACCACGAAAACGATCGATCTCGAAGACATTAGAACCGGATGAGGAGCCCAATCACCTGCCGATCTCGCGCGAGTATCGGCGAAACAGTCACTCTCACGGTCGACGCTCGAGGACGATCGAAGACGACCCGGTTTCTCGACGTCATCGCGCTGACGGCCACGCCCACGCCGCTGCCGACTCCGCCGAGGAGTCCCGCCGCCCACAGCACGGCGGCCGGGCCGCACTCATCGCACTCGCCGCCGGTGGCCAGTGCCGTCCCAAGCGCGGCGCCAGCGACAAGGCCCGCGATCGCGCCCAGTCCGAGATTGCCATGCCGGCGTCGTGTGATCCGTGTGACCTCGGACTCGTTGACGCCGCGCTTGCCATGTCGCGTCGAGAGCGCCAGCGAGGATGGCGAGAGGTGAGCGATGCGTCCCTTCGTGCGGCCGCCCAGGCTGTCTGTGACCGTCACGGTGTCGCCGATCTTGACGAGAAATCGCAGCTCGTCGAACGAGCTGGCGATCTGGCGCGCTTGAACAACGCTTGCCATCGTCACGAAGAGAAGCGTGAGCACGGGGATGCGCCATTCCAAGTGAGTAGACATCGGCCCCTCCTTTGGGGGATGTGACCGTCACTTGGAAATGTGCGAACGGCGCCAAAACCGGCTCACGTGAATCGGCTACGGCGCGGCGAAGTACTCGCGCTGCCGCCGCTTGAAATTCCCGACCTGGTAGTACGGCTCCGTCCATGCCGATGTTTCCGCAAGCGGCTTCACCTTGAAGTCGTGTCCAGCCCGGCGGGCGGCTTCCCGGGCGTCGCGGAACGCGTAATGCGCGTAAGAGCGCATGAACTCGCCGAGATACACGTCGGCGACATCGGGGTCGCCTGCGACGATCAACATGTTCTCGTCGTTTTGGTTGCAGGACGGTTCGCTGAAGTTGGCCGAACCGGTGACCACGACCGGCTGGGCGCCAAGGGGATCGACGATCAAGAACTTGGTGTGAACGAACTGGACATGCTCGGCCATCATGTTGCTGGTCTCGACCAGCCAATTGTCGAGCGCGTTCTCACGCACGTAGGCGCCGATCGCGACCTGCGTGGCCGGTGACGCACGCATCTCTTTCACGGCCTGTCGAATCTTTGCTTTCTGCGTGTTGTTGCCCTTGATTCCATCCAGCAAGACGTAGCGCAACGCGTCATCGTCGACCTTCAGCGCGTTCGCAAACGCCGGATCGATGCTGAAGGCGAAGGTCACCATCACCGCCTTGGCTCCGGTGGCCAGCGAGATGTAGTGATCCAGAGCGGCCCGCCCGGCTTGTGGGCTGAAGACTGGAACCAGCGACGGATTGACGGCCACCGCCGGCACGGGAGTCAGTGCGGTCAGGTCCGGTCGGAGCTGCTGCCCGTTTGGATTCGCATCCAGCAGAGTCCAGAAATCGAGGTACTTCGCGGCGAGCGTGGGGTTGTCGACCACATGTGCGGCGTTCAACTGACCCATGAAGCCGTTCAGCGACCAGTTGGTCGAACCGGTCCACACCGCCTGCGCTGTCCCGTAGTTCGACAAGACGATGAACTTGTTGTGGGCGATGAACGACGGATTGGCCGTGCGCTCGGTGCAGCCGATCGCGAGCAGTCCGGCGTCGTCGAGGTGGGAGAGGTTTTCTTCGCGTGGAAACGCTTCGTCGTCGCCACTCCCGTTGTTCTTGGCGTCGAACACGATGTGAACATCCGCGCCTCGATCGCGGGCGGCCTTCAGCTCGTTGAGCATCGGCGCGTAGCGGGCCTCGTAAATGGCCACATGCAGGCTCGTGCCGGCACCGGTGGCTCGACGGACGAACGCTACAGCCGATTCGAACAGTCCGCGCGTGAGCCATGTCAACGCCTCACCGTTCGCCACGTTCTGTGGGTGCTGATTGTTGAATCGACGGGCATACTCCTGTGCCGCCACGGCGCCACGGTTGAAGTTGATCGCGTGACCGCCTGGCGTCGTCGTCGGACAATCGATGTCGGCTTCGACGAACGCGAGCTCGGTTAAGGCACCGGGTGCGCCGCTCAGGGCGAGCACGCGATAGCGGTACTGTCCCCCCGGACGAGGTGTGTAGTCGCCCCACGAAAATGACTGCACCGGCGCGAGCCGAGTCGAATACTTGGCGCCGGGATTCGGGCTCACCGCACCGGGGAAATTTTTCTGGCCATAAATCCAGTCGCCAGCTCCCGTCAGGAGATTCGTCCGATAAATGGCAAACCCCATGAGCTCGTCTCGGCGAGCTTCCGGCCAGTTCATGCCGAGCAAGACCACGTGCGGGCCGCTGATGAGGTGCAGGGAGAGATCGCCGTTGTAAGCTGGGGTTCGCATTTTGGGCTCCGGGATTCGATCAGCCGTTTGCGAGCGATCCGTCGGCCCAATCGCTAGGACCGCGGCAGATGTTTAGACGGCCCGGCTGGGCTGGGGACGCACGGTTCAGAGGCGAGGCGCCCCCGGACGGAAAGGCTCAGTCGTCGTCGAACTCACAGATCGGAGGCAAGCTCTCGAGTGAGCTGACCCGCCGGGATGTCTTTGCACCCGCTGGCGTTCTGTCCGCACCAGAGCGGCGAATAGTCTCCCGACCCCTCACGTTCGGCGTGCGCGCGCAACGGCGCCATCGCTGACGCGGCTAATGGAAACGCCGGCGCCGCCGGGCTCATCGGGCCGAGCTCTCGGATCGCGCGATTGACGATGCTTCGCGCGGGTCGGCCGGTAAAGACATTCGTGAGCGCGGTGTGACGTGCCGCGTCGCTCTTGAGCGCGGCCCGATGCACGGCACTCGCTGTCGCCTCGGGGCAGAGAAGGTACGTCGTGCCGATCTGCACGCCGGACGCGCCCATCGCCAACGCCGCCGCCACGCCCTTCGCGTCGGCGATGCCCCCGGCGGCAATCACGGGCACGCCCACCGCGCGAACGATCTGCGGCAACAGCGCAAACGTGCCGGAGTGCAGGCTGATGTCCTCCGACAGAAAGCTTCCGCGATGTCCGCCTGCTTCCAATCCTTGCGCGATGATGGCGTCTACTCCCCGCAGCTCGAGCCAGCGCGCCTCCGCGACCGTCGTCGCCGACGAGAGGATCTTGGCGCCCCACGATTTCACTCGGGCCAGGAGAAGCGTCGAAGGGAGACCAAAATGGAAGCTGACGACGGGAGGTGTGAACTCCGCCAGCAGCTCAGCAGCCTCGTCGTCGAACGACGCACGCAGAGAACCGGCGGGAACCTCGGCGGCGTCGATGCCGAATTCCCGGTAATGCGGAGCCAGCGCGGATCGCCAGGCGGCTTCGCGCTCAGGATCCGGCACAGGCGGTGTGTGGGCGAAGAAGTTCACATTGAACGGCTGGCCGGCGTGCGCGCGAATTGTTTCGAGCTCGCTTCGGATGGCGTCGGGACTCAGCACGGCACACGGGAGCGATCCCAGTCCACCGGCGTTGGATACGGCGATCGCTAGCGCGCTGCCTTGCACACCCGCCATTGGCGCCTGGATGATCGGGAGCTCAACACCGAGAAGCGCTTGAAGGGTCATACGACAGAGAATAGAACCACGAACAGCGATCGAGCACGAACAAGGATTAACCACGAACAGCGACCAACCACGAACGGGAAGAACCACGAACGGGAAGAACCACGAGTAGCCTGACTTCCGACTACCCGACTACCCGACTACCCGACTACCCACTATCGACCACCGACTACCAAATACCGATCCCTGATCCCTGATCCCCGATCCCCGATCCCCGATCCCCGATCCCGGTTCCCGAGACGACAAATATGAAGACCGCGAGCAAAGCGAACACGACGACGGTCAGTGAGATTCTGGCCTGGTTGGAGCGTCGAGGCAGCAAACGAAATCGCGATGGCATGGCGCGCTACGCCATCGTGGCGCCAAAGGTGTTCGGCGTATCGATGGCGACGCTGCAACAGTTGGCCAAGCGGCTGGGACGCGACCACGAGCTGGCGGCGGCGCTGTGGGAGACGGGCTGGTACGAGGCGCGCATGCTGACGGCGTTTGTCGACGATCCCGCTCGAGTGACCCCGGCACAAATGGACCGATGGGCGCGTGACTTCGACAACTGGGCGGTCTGCGACACCTTGTGCTTCAAGCTGTTCGATCGAACACCGCACGCCTGGAAGAAGATCGAACAGTGGAGCACGCGACGGGAAGAGTTCGTGAAGCGCGCGGCGTTTGCGCTGCTGGCCTCGGTCGCCCTCCACGACAAAGAGGCTCCTGATGCGCCGTTCGTCCGCGCCCTTCGTCTGATCGAGCGTGGCGCAAATGACGAGCGGAACTTCGTGAAGAAGGGCGTGAACTGGGCCCTGCGAGGCATCGGCAAGCGCAATGACGTCCTCAACGCGAAGGCGATCGCAGTCGCTCGGCGACTCGCTGAATCCGACGTCAGCTCGGCGCGATGGGTCGGGAAGGATGCACTACGCGAGCTGACGAGCTCGAAACAGCGTAGGCGGCTTTAATGTTCACTTGCGAATGGACCTGTACTCGCCCGATGGATTCACCTGCTTCAGCTCGGTCGCCCGTCCATTCACCACGAGGAACTCGTAGACCACGTCCGGGAACTCCTTGATGCGAAATCGGTGAGGCTGCCAAGGGATGAGCGCCTGGAACGTTCCGTCGGCGTACTGGATCGCCGGTGAGTTGTCCGGACGGAGCACCACATCGAACTTGTTGCCGGCAGGTGTCTCATACGTGCCGAGATATTGACGTAGTGTCGTGAGGTTGGAGAGCGCGGGTGGGACCCGGCGCGTGAATATCACCGCCGCCTGGTCCAGTGACGTCTCGGCCCGATCGATCTCCCCTTGCGGGTTCGTCAGGAAATTGACGGACCACTTCCCGTCCCGCTCGTCATCGGGCGTGTCAAAGCGATCGTAGTGAAAGTGCGCGAGCGTCATTCGCATCTTGTGAAAATCGAACGTCAGCGACTCTCCGTCTCTCGAGATGCCGAGCACACCGTAGGCTGGATGTTCGAATTCGCCAACGTACTCTTCAATCCTGTGTGACGGCCTGGTGCCGGTGACCTGTCCTCCGCCAGCTTTCGTTCGCGCCAGCTTTCCCGCCTCCTTGTTCTTGAGGCGAATGGCGTTCTGGCGCTCCGACCACGGCGTGAGCGAGAGACCGAGCAGCCGCTCGTAGACGTTGTAGGACACGATGTTGTAGAGCGGCGCGGCGTGGTCGCCGATGACGAACACGATCACGCCGATTCCGTCGTACGGCATCGTCGACACCTGCGAGTGGAATCCGGGGAGATCGCCTCCGTGATACACGATGAGATGGCCACGGTACGATGCGGTATTGCGGCCCATCCCATACGCGACGTTCAGGATCTCGCCCCACCCGCGCACTTCGAGGCCCGTGTTCGGGAGCGCGATGGCGGGTGCGAGGGTCTGGCGGATCGCCGACCGAGACAGAATCTGCTTGCCGTTGAGCTTGCCGTCATTCATCAGCGCTATCAGCCATTTGGACATGTCGACGATGTTCGAATTGATCGCGCCCGCGGGTGCGACCCCGATCGCGTCGCTGTAGTACGGAATCTGATAGAGCTCGGTCGAGTCGCGCCGCTCCGTATAAGGAACACCGGGCTCCGCCGTCTTGATCATGTCGGCAATGGTGAACGTCGTGCTCGTCATCCCGAGCGGCGTGAGGATGCGATCGCGGACAAAGCTCTCCCAGGTCTTGCCGGACAGCAGCTCGATGGCGTAGCCGGTGCCGGCGTACATCATGTTGTTGTAGAGAAAAACAGAGCGTGGCGCCTGCGATGGCTCCAGGTACTTGAGGCGCTCGAAGAGATCTTTCTGTGTGAAGTCCGACTTGTACCAGATGAGATCGTGGCGCGTGATCCCCGTTCGGTGCGCGAGCATGTCGCGAACGGTAATCGTGCGATCGAGATCGTCGTTGTAGAACTTGATGCTCGGCACGTACTGCCGTACGGGCTTGTCCCAATCGAGCTTGCCTTCGTCGACGAGCAGGCCCGCGGCGATCGCGGTCACGAGCTTCGTGTTCGAGGCGATCGGCTGCGTCGTCGCGGGCGTGTACGGGATCTTCTTGCCATAGTCCCGATACCCATAGCCCTTGGCAAAGACCAGCTCGTCTTTGACGACGATGCCGACGCCAATGCCGGGGACGTTCCAGTCTTTGAGAACTTGCCCCATGTACGCCTCGAAGCCTTCGAGGCGCTTGTTGATCGTCGGCTCCTGTGCGCCAATCAGCGACATGGCTGAGAGGACCAGCGACGAGAAGACGATGCCAAGACGGAGAGATTTGTGTGTGCGCATACGTGTCATCCTCTGAGGCAGCCGTTATTGTGCCGTCGATTAGGGCTTTCGTGGAAATACGCGACGCCGTCGCGAGCAGTTCCGCCACGCCGACTCACTCTTCAAGGTCTATGGATCCCGCGTGACTTCGAAGATCCGTGGCGGTTTCTGTCCTCCAGCGGCCGTCGCTGCGGCTGGTGCCACGACGCTTGGCGGCTTCGCTGCATCCCACGTGCATGGATTGAACGTCGCCGGTGCGCGGAGCGTGCGCGTCACGGTCGACGCCAACTGGAGCGAGTAGTCTGCGGCGGTCAAGGTCGTGCCGTTCAGTGATGTCAGGCACGACGACGGTCCAGGCTCGAATCGTCCGAAGGCTTGCGTCCCCGGGAGGTTGCGGAACCACTTGGGGCGTTCCGGGGCACACGTGCCGCTTGCCGGGGGAATCATGTTGGCGAGTGTTGGCGCCTGCGCTGTGCCATGGCAGCTCATGCAGGCTGACACAGGGTTGTCGACTGGGCCGTTCAAACGACCGTCCACTCCCAAGTGATTCTTGGCGTAAGCCGCTGCCGACGGATTGATCCAGGATTCCAGCAGCGGCGGGCCCGACGGATCGTTACCCCACATGAGGCCGACGGGGGCCATCTTCAGCCACGGGGAGCTGCCGGCCACGTTTCGATCGAACGCGTAGGTCGCAAAGTACCATCCGGTCGGACCTGCCAGGTCGTCTTTCACTGCGATGTCGATCTGCAGCAGACGCACGGTGACTGGTGGACCGCCACCATTCGGCAGAACGTTAGCGCTCAAGGAACCGGCGAGGAGATCCAGTGGAAAATCCGATGGCTTGGCGGCGCTGAAGAGCAACTTGAAGACCATCCCGCCGGCGGTGATCCGCATCTGCCCGACGTTCGGCGCATCGGTCCCAGGCGTTGCCGTTGACCAGACGCGGGCGTAGGTTCTTGCCCCGCGTGCGTCGTAGTACGCCACGGCATAGTTGACGAACGCGCCGGTGTTGCCGCCCAGCTCCCCGACATTGACCCGTCGTTCGAGGGTCAT
>JBOGIV010000370.1:0-16613 GCA_050747925.1 Vicinamibacterales bacterium | reverse complement strand
TCGGCGGCCTCGGCGGCGACATCAGGTTGCGGCGGCATGTGAGGGTGGCCGCCGCGATGGGATCCATGACGCTTGTGACTCGGCATGCAGGCTAATCCAGAAAGATTCGGAGCATAGGTTGTCGGGCTCTTGTGAAACGTGCGGTGCTAATCCGCGCGGACTTCGATGAGGGCAGTCGCTAGATGCGACGGTCAGTATAGCAGAACTCCTGGGTCAGGCCGGCCGATGACCGGAGCGGCTTCGAAGGGAGGGCTACAATACCGTCCTCGTGCCACGCTCCCGCGCCATGTTATGGGTTCTGGCCGCGTCGACCTTCTTTGTCGGCCTCGGACGTGGCGCCATCACCGATGCCGACGAAGCGTTCTACGCGGAATCGGCCTTTGAAATGGTCGAGTCCGGCGACTGGTTGACCCCGCACTACAACTACGAGGAGCGCTTTCAAAAGCCGGTGCTCTATTACTGGCTGACGGCGGTCACCTATCGCATCGCGGGTGTTGGTGAGACGGCGGCTCGCTGGTGGGCGGCGATGGCCGGACTGGGACTGGTGCTGGTGACGGCGGCGTGCGCGCGACGTTGGTACGACGAGGACACCGGCTGGCTCGCCGGGGCCATCGTGGCCACCAACTTCGGGTACTTCTCGCTGGCGCGAATGGCCCTGCCCGATCTCCCTCTGACATTTCTGGTGACCGTCGCGATCTGGACCGGGCTCACCTGCGCGCTCGAGACCGGGCGGCTTCCCATGCGCTGGGTCGCCGTCTGCGCAATCGCGCTGGGATTGGGGTTCATGATGAAGGGTCCGGTCGGGCTCGTGATTCCGGCGATCGTCATCATCCCGATTCTGCTGATCGAACGGCGATCCCTCAACCTTCAAGCGCGACATCTGCTCGCCGGCTCGCTGCTGTTGTTGATCGTCGGCGCTCCCTGGTATGTCGCGATGTGGATGTCACATGGCACCGACTACCTTCAGGGGTTCTTCGTTGGCGACAACGTCGAGCGCTTCACAACCGATCGCTTCAACGACCCGCGGCCGTGGTGGTTCTACCTGCCCGTCGTGGGCGGGGGCCTGCTGCCGTGGACGCCGCTGTGCCTCGTGTGGCTCCGCCCGATCAAAGACTTTGTGACTCGACGCGGCGGCGCCGGGGTGCTCGAAGTCCGACTGCTTTTCTGGGCGCTCATACCGCTCGTCTTTTTCACCTTGTCGGTTGGGAAGCAGCCGCGATACGTTCTGCCGGTTCTCCCACCTCTCGCCATCCTGTTGGCGTCGTCCATCATCGAGCGCACACGCGATTGGCGAGGGGTGGATGGCACGCGGACGCGCGCGAATCGCTCGACGGCTCTGGTCGTCGGCGCCGCACTCTGCGGGCTGTGCCTCGTCGCGCTCGCGGTCCTGCTGTATCGGGCGCAACCACTGGTAACGACACTCGCGCCCGCCTACACCATGATGGCTGCCGGTGTGATCGCCGTCGCCGGAATCGCCGTCATGTGGACGGCAGGATCGCGCGCCTGGCGATCGGCTCCCGACGTGCTCGCCCTGAGCGCCGCGATCACGTTTGCGGCGTTGCAGTACGGCGCGCTCTCCAGTGGCGGCGACGACAGCGTCAGGCAGATGGCGCGGTTGGTGGCAGAGCATCGCGCCGATGGCGAGGCGGTGGGGACCTACGGCGTGCTCGTGAGGAATCTCATTTTCTACGCGCGCGTCCAGACGGTGGACATCATCACCGACGACCAGGCGGAGCAGTTTCTCGAGCACACCGATCGCACGCTGATGGTCGCACCGGCTGGAGTTGTGGAGCGTCTGGAACGAGAACGAGGCGTGAGCGTGCGTCGCCTCGCTGAGCTTCCTTATTTCAACCAGGCCGCTCTTCGCGTGGGCTCGCTGCTGCAGCCAGACCCCAATCGAGACATCACGCGCGTGGTATTGGTGTCGAATCGCTAGCTCAGCTTCGGCTATCGGGTTTCAGCTTCAGTTGCACCTCGCCATTCGCTTTTGGCCATTCGCCGTTGCTAAAGGCGAGATAACGCTCCGCGCGCTAACTCAGAACCTTCGCCCGTTCCATGGGGACCCTCGTGCACCCGCCACCTACGACTCTCTCGAGCTCGCTCAGAATCTCCGCGCGTGCCGTCTCCCGTGGGACCGTCTGGACGCGGGCTTCCGCGATTTCTCGGCGACCCCCGAAGCGGTTCGTCCGAACACGCTGCGGCCCCTTCGTCGTCAGGCTCTTCAAGGCCGGACAGCAATTCCGAAGCGATTCGAGCCCCGCTGATCCCGAGAGAGTCGCAGCGCCTCGGCGAGCAGCTCGTCGGTAGACATCAACAGAGCTCAGCATCGTCATCAATCTTGGTCTGGTCGCGTCTTCGCGAGCCAAACAATCGCGACTTCGGTAACTACTCAGTGTTACGTGGGTGAGAAGACGATCTGAGTATCTAGAACCTTCGATAGGCCGTTAGCTACACCATTGAGGCGCTCCCGAAGCTGATTGCGCTTTGGATGATCACGTAACTGTTGCCAAGCGAGGAGCACCTCCACCTCGTATCGGGACTCGCCAGCCACTCCACGATTAGGAAGTTTGGACACAGCAGCGACCACGCTGCCGAGAGATAGTCCGCCCGGAGTCTGCCGTAGCGCTGTCCGACAGGGTTCTTGGGGTTGAGATTCAGGACGAAGAGGACGCACGCGAATCGTGCACTCGCTTTGCCGACCTTTGGAATCACGTCGGAGGCACGATCGCGAAGAAAGTTACCGAAGGGATCCAATAGGAGTAGGTCGCCTCTACAATCGGAATCAAGAATCGAGAATCCATCTGACTTCGAAAATCCATTGCACTCCAGCTCTCGGAACCCGTCATGACCTTCGAAGGTCTGCCGAGCGTTGGGGTCAGAGTCAGAAAACAACACTTCAGCAGCGCATCCCAAAGCATGAGCGACGTTCAGGACCACGTAGCAGCTTCCGTAGTAGCGATTGTCGGGATCTGGCTGAGCCCTCTGAATCGCGCCTGACACTCCTGACGGCAGAGCCTTGACTCGGCGGCTTACCTCTGGGTTCGGTGGACTCACCCACGGCCGGCCGGCAAACGGGTCCAGAAAACACAACGGCTTGGACATGTACTCGCACCACCATTGAGTGAACTCTGCCAGAAGTCCATGCTTGACCAAATCGCCGGCGTTTCCCATGTCATATGGGAGAGACATATCGCTATCAGCGCGCGCGCTTAACTCCGGATTTTCAGCGGCGCCGGCCTCATGATTGCCTCGGCTGGCTTCGGCTGCACGCCGAGTTGGGCCGCGCAACGGCGCACCCGGGTGCTGGGGCTTCCCCTGGATGCCTTCACGCCCCGAGCCGATCGGGAGGATCGCTTGCAGCTCCGCAGCGTGTTCCAACGACGCCGCACTCAGCCCGATCGGAATCGAACGAAGCGCAGAGACGGCGATGTGGCGATCGGGGAGACGGACGTGGTCGAGCCGAAGGAAGGCCATGTTAGTCGGCCCAGGGTATCCGCGCGCCCGCGCAGCCGCTACTATTCCTGGCGCTGTCCTGTTGGTCCAGTCAATTCTCCCTTCTGGTGTGGCCTCTATCAGCTCTCCCCCGAGCAGCAGTGGAGACTCGCGGTTGGCAGCGCGCCATAGAAGCCAGATCCGGTCGCCTGCTTTCACGGTGGCATGCCGATGCACGGGCGGAGCCCATAGGGCTCGAAGCTTTCCGGCAAGCATGGCTTGAGTATCGTCGGCGCCAACCGGATTGGTGCCGCAATAGAGGAGATCAGCCATTTCACGGACTCGAATGTGTCGCGGTTCCAACGAGCAGTCGCCACCACTCCCCGCTCGGAGACCGATGCGACGTTCTTTTCAACACAATGAACTGCGGTCTACGAAGCAGCAGTAAGCCGGCCCGAACGCTCGAGTGTCTTTACGAACTCGAAGATCCGATCGACCCCTTCGCGTAATCGCTCAATCGACGTGGCGTACGACAGGCGGAAATATCCCGGCGCGTCGAACCCCTCACCGGGCGTGATCGCCACCTGTACGTCGCGCAGGAGCGCTTCCGCCAGCTCTCCTGTCGACGCGATCCCGGCGGGCGACAACAGCTCGGCGACGTAGGGGAAGAGATAGAACGCGCCGGACGGCTTGACGCAGACAAATCGTGGATCGGCCGTGAGCCACTCGTGCACCCGATCGCGTCGCTCTCGGTACGCATTCAACATGACGGTAACGCTGTCCTGAGGACCCGTCAGCGCCGCCAGCGCGGCCTTCTGCGTGATCGATGACACGTTCGAGGTCGAGTGGCCTTGGACGACGTTGCATTGACTGATGAAGGCAGCGGGGCCGATGGCCCAGCCGCAGCGCCATCCCGTCATGGCGTACGCTTTCGACGCCGCTCCGCAAATGACCGTTCGATCCGCCATCCGATCGAGCAGCACCTTCGGCAGGTTGTGCGGGACCGGCTCGTAGATGAGTTTCTCGTAGGTCAGATCCGCGATCACCCAGACGCCACGACGGGCCGCGGCCTGGGCGATCGCCGCGAGCTCGCCTTCAGCGATCAGCGCACCGGTCGGATTGCACGGTGAATTGATGATCACGGCCTTGGTCCGCGGCGACATCGCATCGATGATCGCCTCGGCGTGGATCGCAAAGCCGACTTCCATGTGCGTCTGAACCACCACGGGATCGGCGCCGGCGAGCTTGACCTGATCGACGATTGAGGGCCAGAACGGACCGTGCGTGATGACCTCGTCGCCCTCCTCGAAGAGGACTACCGCGGTGTTGTAGAGCGCCTGCTTGCCACCCGCCGTGATGATCGTCTGCTCCGGCGTCAATGACACGCCGTAGTCCACGCGATAGCGGGCGCAGACCGCTTCACGAAGCTCGTGAATGCCGGCCGACGGTGTGTACTTGGTGAAGTTGCTGTCGAGGGCCGCGTGCGCCGCCGCCTTCACATGGTCGGGCGTCGCGAAATCCGGCTCGCCGGCGCCGAGGTCGACGACGTCGACGCCCTGCCGGCGGAGTCGATCCGCTTCGGCTGTGACGCGAAGCGTCGGCGATGCCACGACCCGGTTCATGCGACGCGCGAAGCTCATGGGCGATCCTTTGTCCCTCTCTTGGCTCGAAGCCGTTCCTCGACCAGCGGGGGAACCAAACCGTCGATGGCGCCCCCGAGCATGAACACTTCTTTGATCAGCCGCGAGCTGATGTACGTGTATTGCTCCGCCGGCATCATGAAGACGGTCTCGAGCCCGGGCGCCAGATGCCGATTCATGAGCGCCATCTGAAACTCGTACTCGAAGTCCGATACCGCGCGAAGGCCGCGGACCAGAACGGACGCGTTTTTCCGTCGCGCATATTCGACCAGGAGCCCATCGAACGTGTCCACCTGCACGTTGTCCGACTTCCTGAACACGGTCTTGATGATCGACACGCGCTCGTCCACCGAGAACAGCGGCGTTTTCTCGTTGTTGCCGAGCACGGCGACGATGATGGAGTCGAAGATGCGCGAGCCGCGCTCGATGATGTCGACGTGGCCGTTGGTCAGCGGGTCGAACGATCCGGGATACACCGCCAGCTTGGGCGCCGATCGAGGTGTGGGGCTCATCGATAGAACGTCAGGGAGCTGTCGCCCGATCGCACCGTCCGGTCGATTGAGAGACCAGCGGGTCGAGGCGGCGCCACGCGCGAGGCATGCTCGAGCACGAAAATGGCGTTGGGCGCTCGTTGTGCCGCGGCGGCGGTCAACGCATGCTCCATTTGGGCGAAGTCGTACGGTGGATCGAGCACGATGAGATCGAATGGCCCGCCGGGCAGCGGTCCGTCCAACGCCTGCTCGACGGCGTCGCGGATGATAACACAGCGATCCGTTTCGCCGCAGCGCGCGCGATTCTCTTCAATCAATCGCACCGCGCGTCGATCGGTCTCGATGCACGTCGCCGCGGCCGCGCCTCGACTGAGCGCCTCGAGTGCGATCGCGCCGGTGCCGGCGAAACAATCCAACACCCGAGCCTTTTCGATCCGCGGAGCCACGATGTTGAACAACGTCTCTCGCAGCTTATCCGAAGTGGGCCGCAGCCTCTTCCACGAGGGCGCCTTCAATGCCCGGCCCTTATTGGCGCCAGCAATAATCCGCATGTTGAGTCGCTTGTCGTCTGTCGGGCCCGGAGTCCCTCTGTCTAATCTGCGTCATCCGCGGCCTGTACTCGGAAGTCGATTCGCGTCATCTGCGGCCTACCCGACGGTGATCAAACCAAACTGCCGCTGCCAGACCTGCCGCACGTACGCTTGAGTGTCGGCGCTCAGCCGACCCTCGTCCACGCGCGCGCGAGCCTCGACATAGGCACGCTCGAGCAGGTCGCCGTCTCGGGTGAGATCGCCGGCTCGCAGCTGCGGCAACCCAGACTGACGCGTGCCGAAGAAATCGCCCGGCCCGCGGAGCTCGAGATCGCGCTCGGCGATCACGAACCCGTCATTGGTGTCCGCCAGGGCCTTCAATCGCGCCTTCGCATCCTCTGACCACGGCGCCTGGTACAACAACACGCACGTCGAGGGATGCTCACCTCGCCCGATTCGGCCGCGGAGCTGATGGAGCTGCGACAGACCGAACCGCTCGGCATGCTCGACGACCATGACCGTCGCGTTGGGCACGTCCACCCCGACTTCGACCACCGTGGTCGACACCAACAACTGCAGCGTGCCCTCGACAAACGCCCGCATGACGCGCTCCTTGTCGTCGCCCTTCATGCGTCCGTGCAGCAGCGCCACCGAATGGCGGGGAAACACGCGCGCGAGCTCCTGCGCCATCGCCGTCGCCGCTTTGAGATCGACTTTTTCGGACTCTTCAACGAGTGGATACACGACGTAGGCCTGGCGGCCACGAGAGATCTCGTCGTGAAGCAGTGCATAGACCTCATCGCGGCGGGCGTCCGATTTGATGAGGGTCTTCACCGGCTTCCGTCCGGGCGGCAGGCCGCGAATGACGGAAACCTCCATGTCGCCACACTCTGTCAGGGCCAGCGTCCGCGGGATCGGCGTCGCGGTCATGACGAGCACATCGGGGTTCAGGCCCTTTGCGGCCAATGTACCTCTCTGGAGTACGCCGAAGCGGTGCTGCTCGTCGATCACAACCAGGGACAGTGATTTGAAGCGCACGGGGTCTTGCACGAGGGCGTGCGTGCCGACGAGAAGATCGATCTCGCCTCGCTCGATTGCGGGAAGTAGATCGCGTCGCAGAGCGGCGGTCACGCGCCCACTCAGAATCGCCAATCGGTAGCGCGTGCCGTCGAGGCACTTCGCCAGCGTCCGATAGTGCTGTTCGGCCAGGATTTCGGTCGGCGCCATCAGCGCGACCTGGAATCTGTTTTCCATCGCGACCACGGCGGCAACCAACGCCACGATCGTCTTGCCGGCGCCGACGTCGCCTTGGAGGAGCCGCTGCATCGGCCAGGTCTTCTGCATGTCGGCGACGATCTCCGCGAGCGCATCACGTTGTCCTGTCGTGAGCCTGAACGGCAAGACCGCTCGGGCTGCCTGTCGAATGCGATCGTCTACGCGGGAGACAAGGCGCTTCTTGACCTGCGCGTTCTCCTTCCGCCGGAGCGCGAGCCCGGCCTGGAACACGAAGAAGTCCTCGAAGATCAACCGGCGCTGTGCCGCCGTCGCGAAGGCATTCAATCGCTCGATCGGCTCATCATTGGCTGGAAAGTGCGTCAGGTTGAGCGCCTCGCGGCGAGGCGGCCAGCGTTCGGTCTCGAGCACATCCGCGGGCACGGGATCGAAGAGTCCAGCCGGCAACTGCTCGAGCGCCTGCCACACGAACCGCCGCTGCATGTTCGTCGTGACGCTGCCGGTTCGCTCGTAAATGGGGACGATGCGTCCCGTGTGCAGAGTGGTCTCGCCATCGCCCGTCCCCGCAGCTTCGTCGTCACCGTGGGCGCGCCCGGCCTCTTCCTTGATGATTTCGTACTCCGGGTCGGTCAACTGGAGGCCGCGAGATCCCCAGTACTCGACCCTGCCGAACAGCACGATGCGTTGCCGCGGACGGATCACGTCTTTGAGAAACGCCTGGTTCGGCCAGACCGCCTGCACCTGCCCACTGTCGTCCTGCACCAGCGCCGAGAACAATCGGAAGCCGGGCCGGCGCGTCGACGACAGGCCTGCCTGGAGAACGATGCCCGCGATCGCCGCGGTCTGCCCGGCTCTCAGGGACACGATCGATTGAAGGCGGCTGCGGTCCTCGTAGCGGCGCGGAAAACGGAAGAGCAGGTCCTCGACGGTATGAAGGCTGACCTTCTTGAGGTCTGCGGCTTTGCGGGGACCAACGCCCTTCAGATACTGCAAAGGCATCTGGAGGACGTCGTCCGCCATCACGGTTCCCGGGGATCGGCAGTCGGTTGTCGGTCGTCGGTGGTTCGCGGCGCTCGAGTCACCTACTGGGTAATGATCGCCCGTCCGACTTCGACGTCCACTCGTCGAATCTGAGCAGGCAGGGTGAACGGATCGTCGAGATTGACACCGTTCGGATACTCGGCCGACTTCGTGTAGTAGCTGAGGATCTCCTGCAGGAGTCGCTTCGGCATCGGCACGCCTTTGACCTCGATGCGTTCGACCGCGAATCGGCCCTTGCCTTCGGCCGCTTGCAGCACGCCGGTGGTCATGATGGGAATGCGTCCCGTCAAGTATGCCGTCGGATCGTACCAACTCTTCTTACCCTGCGCCTTCCGAACCATGTCGAGGTTCACGATCGCTCGAAGCGTGGCGCGCCCCTGCCCCATCAGCTTCGCCGAGGGCTCGGTCAGCCCGACCGGAAGCAACTCGGTGACGCCAAAACGGAGATAGGAATTGAGCTCGTTTTCTACGAACGGCGTCGTCCGCGGGGCTGGCTTGTCGTCGGCGCCGTTCTGCACGATCACCAGGACTTTCTCCTGGAACGCGGCCGAGAGCTGCGGCGTGAGCTCATCCACAGCACCCAGGATGGCACCGGCGCCGAGCACGCTCCCAATGACGAGCGACGCGGTTCGAAGCATCCCGTTATTTTACGCTACTGTTGGTTGCGTTTTGGCAGCGGCCGGTTCTGGCGGGCGCGCATCAGGAGCTCGAGCTTACGCCGCTCGATCTGTTCTTCGAACACCCGGAATCTCGCCTGCTGTCGCACGTCCAGAATCTCATCCAGCGCGTTGTACGCCCGTCTCAACTCGGCGGCGCTGCGTGACTCGAGCTCTTGCAGCGCGTTGAGCCGCTCCTTCAGCAGCGCCTCTTCCGCGCGTACGGCGGCGCGCGGGCTCGTCAGGCGCTGCAGCTCGTTCATCAGCTGATTCCGCTGCTGCTGGCTGCGGCGGCGTGTCTCCTGCAGCGTCTTGAGCCGGGTGAGAAACTGCGGATACTGCTGATCGGTCAGCGTTAGCGCTTGTTGCGCCTCCATGATCAAGTACGCGTCGAAGAGCCGCTGAATCTCAGGCGGCGTCATGTCGTCGCTGAGCCCGGCAAGCGGCCGCTGCGGAGGCGTCGGAGCAGGCTGAACCGGCTCCTGCGCGCCGACGTTCGCGCACAGCAACACGAGCACAACGGCAACCCAAAGGCGTCTTCGCCGTCTCATGATTTGGCCCGCAACAGCTCGGCCTGAAGGATTGACGTCAGCTCACGCCGCTCGTCTGCGGTCAGCTCCATCACGACTTGATCGGCGGCGCCGGGCGCTACCGTCAGGCCCGCGGCGGTTGCCGTATCCCAATCGATGTCGCCAACGGCGTCGGCCACGAGCATCCACCCATCGTCATTGAGCAACACGTCGGTCTGCGTTTGCGCCACATCAACCGGCAACGTGCCGGTGCCGTTCGGCAATGTCACGACGAGGGCCCCGATCACAATCGCCAATCCAGCAAGCGGAGCCAGGACCGGCAGCCGCAACCAGTGCGACCATTCTTGGGCAGGAGCGTTTTCGGCAGCAATGGCCGATCGGACACGACCGGAGAAGAGTTCCCAGAAGAGCGGCGATGGCTCGGGCACGTCGGTGTGCTGCGTGGCGCGCAATGCGAGCGACAGCTCCTCGCGTTGGGCTCGACACCTCGCGCATGTCTCGAGGTGTCGCCGGGCGTCGAGGCTCAGCGTGTCATCAACCGCGTCGATCAACTGGTCGGAGGCGAGATGCTTCACGGCTCTTCGTCCAATCGCTTCCTCAGATTCGCCAGCGCGTGGAAGAAGTTAGCTTTGACGGCCCCCACCGAGCTTCCAAGGATCTCGGCGATCTGTTGGTGAGGCAGGTCGTGGTAGGCCCGAAGAATCAACGTGGCCCGTTGTCGTTTTGGAAGGGCCGCGATCGCGTTGCGCACCATGGCCGCGCGCTCCTCTCGGAGCAGGCGCGTCTGCGGATCGTCGCTCCGCGTGTCCGCAAAGCGTTCGGTCGATTCGATCGGTTCGGTTCGTGGGGCTTTGAGGCTCAGCCGGTTCAGGCACAGATTGACCGCAATCCGATAGAGCCACGTCGAGAGCGCCGCCTGGCCGTGAAAGTTCTTGAGACCGCGCCAGGCGCGGACGAACGCTTCCTGAGACAGGTCGCTGGCGTCTTCGTGGTTGTTCACGAAGCGATAACACACTTGGTACACGGTCCGGCGATGACGCTCGACAATCACGTCAAAAGCCTCGCGCCGTCCTGATGCTGACAGCGCCACCAGCGCGGCGTCGTCCATCGTCTCGAGCAGCGTTGCCTCGACCTGCGGCTGCTCTCGTGGGTCGGCGACCCTCACCTTCCACTCCGTTCGGACCGCCGGCGACCACGCGTGGATGGCCGACTCATGTGTCATTGACGAGCCTCTGATGAATTAGACCGCAGCGAGTCACAAACGTTTGACGTTTGACTTTCGCCTTTTGTTTGTTTACGCTTCCTGTTCAGGGCGAACAAACGGAGGAACCCCGTGCAGCCACTCACCAAACGTCAGCGCGAGATCCTCGATTACCTGAACGAATTCATCCAGCAGCACGGTTACGCACCGAGCCTTGAAGAGATCGGGCGGCGCTTCAATCTCTCGTCGCTGGCCACGGTGCACAAGCATCTCACGAACCTCCAGGAGAAGGGCTTCATTCGCCGGGCTTGGAACCGGAGCCGGTCGGTGGAGCTGCTGCCCAGCCGAAGCGGCGGCCGCGCGATCGAGCTCCCCATGCTGGGCTACGTGGCGGCAGGCATGCCGATCGAAGCCGTGGCATCGGCCGAGGCCATCAGCGTTCCCGAATCGCTCACTGGCGGCAAGCGGGATACTTACGTGCTCCGGGTCCGCGGCGAATCGATGATCGACGAGCAGATTCGCGACGGCGACTGGGTCGTGGTCGAGGATCGGAAGACCGCTGACAACGGCGAGATGGTCATCGCCCTGGTCGGCGGTCACGATGTCACGTTGAAGAAGTTCTACCGGGAGAGCGGACGCATCCGCCTCCAACCGGCCAATCCGACGATGCAGCCCATCTACGTGGATCCCGACGGCGTGCAGATTCAGGGTGTCGTTGTCGCCGTCATGCGCAAGTATTGAAAGCGGCAGGGGGCCTGCCCTGCTCTGATAGCCTAGAGCGAGCCAAGGCCCCTTATGACCGACCGAAAACAAATCAACTTCACGATTGTTCCCGACGAAGCCACTGCGGCGCCGCGGACCTACGCCAACTTCTGCGCCGTCAATCACACGCCGTTCGACTTCACGCTGAGCTTCTGCGAGGTGCAGCCGTTGTCGGAAAAAGAGATTCGCGACGCCGAGGCTGACCACGTCGTGCGAGCGCCGGTGCGAGCGAGACTCGTGCTCCCGGTGCAGTTCATCCCGACCCTCATCGCCGCTCTCCAAGAGAACCTGCGAGTCTTTTCCGAGTCGCATTCGCCGCACCCGCCAGTGCCGCAAGGGAATGAGCCGGTTCACTAGCGAAGCTTCGCCTCAAACCGCCCAGAAGAACGCGTCGGCACCGCTACCCTAGGGGCAGTGTCGCTTTGCCCCGCTCCGGCCTACGACTCGCGCTCAGGCCGTCCCGAGCATCGTCGAGGGACGCGGGGCGAGACATGTTCTAAGGCCCGCCGACAACTTGCTTCAAGCGTTACGATAGTGGCCTCAGAAGATGTCTAGGCCACAGATGACGCAGATGACACTGACACTCTGCTAGCTGGAGCAGCGCGATGAAATCGCCTGCGGTCGCGCGGAGGATCATCGACGCCATCGCGCGGCATTATCCCGACGCTGACACGGAGCTCGACTACCGGAATCCGTTCGAGCTGCTCGTCGCGACGATCTTGTCGGCGCAATCCACCGACGTAAGGGTCAATCTCGTGACGCCCGGGTTGTTCGCGCGATTCCCCGACGCGTCATCACTCTCCAAAGCCGACACGGCCGAGCTCGAGACGCTGATTCGGGCGACTGGGTTTTTCAGACAGAAGTCCCGCGCGTTGATCGGCATGTCCACAGTGCTCGTCAATGAGCATGGCGGATCGGTCCCCGCCTCGATGGACGCCCTCACGAAACTGCCGGGCGTCGGCCGGAAGACCGCGAACGTCGTGCTCGGACACGCGTTGGGCGTCCCTGGCCTTCCTGTCGATCGACACGTGTTGCGCGTGGCCAACCGGCTGGGCCTCGTGCGATCGGACGATCCGGTCAAGGTCGAGGCGGCGTTGACGAAGATGGTGCCGCCGGAACGATGGACCAAGACGTCTGACACCTTCATCCTTCACGGTCGACGAATCTGTCGGCCGACGCCCTTGTGTCCGCGGTGCAATGCGCGGAGAGATTGTGACTACGCGCTGTCTGGCGCGCCCACGAAGCTTGCCAAGGGTCGACGGTTGGCCGCCGCGCCGCGGCGCGCGACGCATGCGAAGAAGAAGGTTCGGCGATGACCCGCGACCTCTTCAAGGCGCTCGTCGAGGAAGCCATCGACACCATCCCTCGGCGATTCGCTACGCACGTCCGGAATCTGGCCGTGGTCATCGAAGACGAGCCGTCCGAGGAACTCCTTCGGGATGTCGAGATCGAACCGCCCGACACCTTGCTTGGGTTGTACCAGGGAACGCCGCTTCCAGAACGCGGATGGGGGTACGGCAATCAGCTTCCCGATCGCATCACGCTGTTTCAAGGACCCATCGAAGATGAGGCCGACGGAGACGAAGATCTCCTCGTCACCACGATTGGTGAAACCCTCATCCACGAGCTCGGGCACTACTTCGGCATGGAAGAAGACGAGATCATGGCGATCGAAGAGCGCTATTGGCGCGGCGAACCAGATCCGGACGATGACGCCGACCGAGCTCGGGGCCCTGACCGGGAGCCGCGCGGGTGAAAGCGCGAAGGCGCTTCGCGCAGCACTTCCTCGAAGCCGCGTGGGTGGAAAAGCTCGTCGCCGCCATAGATCTACACTCAGACGATTGGGTTCTCGAGATTGGCCCTGGCCGCGGCGCCCTCACGCGTCCCCTCGCAAGCCGAGCCGCTCGACTGCTTGGCGTGGAGATTGATCGCGATCTCGCCACCGCACTCGACCGGGAACGGCTCCCGAACGTCACTGTGCTCACCGGCGACGTTCTCACGATCGACCTCGCAGCCGCGATCCAAAACTGGCTCCGAGACGCCGCCGGTTCGGCGAGCCGAGTTCGCGTGGTCGGCAACCTTCCGTACAACGTTTCGTCGCCGATCCTCTTCCGGCTGCTCGATCTCGCACCCACAATTGGCTTTCGCGATGCGACGTTGATGCTGCAGAAGGAGGTGGCGGATCGTCTCGTGGCCCGCGTTGGAACCGGCGAGTATGGTGTGCTGACCATCATCACGTCGCTTCGCGCCGACGTGACGCGAGTGCTCTCGCTGCCGCCGGGCGCCTTTCGTCCGGCGCCCAAAGTCCACTCCGCCGTCGTCCGGCTGGCCTTTCGGCCCACACCTCTCGCCGTCAGCGACCAAGCGCTTCTCGTCCGGATGGTTCGCGGCGTGTTCACGCAGCGTCGGAAGACACTGCTGAACGCCTTGACGCCGTTCGCAGATCAACGCCAGGTCGCCGCCGCCGAAGCCCTTGCACGAGCCGGGGTCGACGGTCGACGACGGCCGGAAACGCTGACTCTCGCTGAGTTCGCGGCGCTGGGCCGCGCGTTCGAAACGGCCGGAAGTTGAAGCTGTGCTATAGTTTCCGACGAAAAACCCGCCCGTACGACCAGGCGCTCCCAGCTGCCTGAACGAGGGTAGTGTCGGCGATCCGCCCGGATCCGGCCACCCGCTTGGAAGATTTCCCAGGGCGTGAGTCACGCCCCGGCTGGGACTTCGTATGAGTGTGTCCGCGCGCGCCGAAGCTGGCGCGCTGCCCGTTGATGTCGTGCCCCTGGGCGGCCTCGGCGAGTTCGGCCTCAACATGCTGGCCATCTCGTGTGGGGATACGACCATCGTGATTGACGCCGGCTCGATGTTTCCAGAGGTCGATCTGCCGGGCGTCGATCTCATCGTGCCGGACCTGGACTACCTCGAGAATCGCAAGGGGCACGTCAAGGGGCTCGTCCTCACGCACGGTCACGAAGATCACATTGGCGCGGTCCCGTACGTGCTGCCGCATGTCGATGGCCCGCTCTACGGCCCGCCACTCGCGCTGGCCCTGGTCGAGTCCAAGCTCGAGGAGCACGGCGTAAAGGCGGCGCACGGAACGGTGGCCGTCAAGCCGCGCGACCAGGTGACGATCGGCCCCTTCACCTTGGAGTTCCTCCGCGTCACGCACAGCATGCCCGACTGCCTTGCGGTCGCGATTCGCACGCCCCAGGGAGTCTTGTTGCACACCGGCGACTTCAAGATCGATCAGACGCCGCTCGACGGTGAGGCATTCGATCTGCACCGCCTCGCGCAGCTTGGCGCCGACGGAGTGCTCGCCCTCTTCTGTGACAGCACGAACATCGATCGGCGTGGCTACACCGGCTCCGAACAAGAAGTCGTCGACGCCTTCGAGGAAATCTTCACCAGCACGAAGGGCAAGATTGTCGTCGCGACGTTTTCGTCGAGTCTTTACCGGGCGCAGATTCTCGTCGATTTGGCGGCACAGTTCGATCGCAAGGTGGCGTTCGTCGGGCGAGGCATGACCGAGAACTCCACGATCGCCCAGCGGCTCGGTCATCTCCACCTTCCAACGGGTGTTGTGATCAAGGACTCGGAGGTTCCGAGATTCAGGGCACGTGACGTCGTGTGCCTCGTGACCGGCTCACAGGGCGAGGCCAATGCGGCCCTGTCGCGGATCGCCATCGACGACCATCGCTTCGTCAAGCTTGTGGAAGGCGACCATGTCGTGATCTCGGCTCGCGTGATTCCCGGCAACGAGAAAGCCGTCGGACGGGTCGTGAACCACCTGTCGCGCCGCGAGGTTGACGTCACAACCGAAGCATCCAAACACGTCCACGTCTCGGGCCATGGCTCAGAGGAGGAACTGAAGCTCGTGCTCTCGCTGGCGCGACCCAAGTACTTCGTCCCCATTCACGGCGAGTATCGCCAATTGTCGCGGCATGCGAGGGTGGCCCGGCTTGTGACCGGTGGGCTTCCCTCTCGCGTCCGCGTGCTGCTCGCTGAAAACGGTGACGTCGTTCGCTTCGACGGCGACGACGCGCGAATAGCGGACAAAACACCCACCGGCCGAGTGCTGATTGACGGGACGCGAGTCGGAGAAGTGGACGACGAAGTGTTGCGAGATCGCCGGCATCTCGGCATCGACGGTCTGATCGTACCCGTCGTCGCCATCAACAGCCGGACCGGTGTGATCGAAGGTCTTCCCGAGCTCGTGGCGCGAGGGTTTGTCACCGATAGCGAGACTGAAAATGTGTTGACGGAAGGCGCCAAGGTCTTGGCGACCGTCATCAATGCCTGTAGCGCGGAAGAGCGGACGGATCCGGGCCTGATGAAGGAGCGGATCCGCACCGACGTTCGCCGCTACCTGCGGAAACGGACGGGACGCAGGCCGATGGTCCTTCCCGTCGTCATGGAGATTTGAGGAGAGCGCGAGTGGCGTCATCGAGTTCTGCGTGGTCGCGGCGGGTCAGCGAGATCGTCGGCGTCGCGTTGTTTGCGGTGTCGCTCATCTGGCTCATCGCGCTCGCCAGCTACGAACCAAACGATCCCGTCTGGTTCTTCAGCACCGGCGCCCGGGAGACATCGGCCAACTTCGCCGGTCGCGCGGGCTCGTTCCTCGCCGAGATCTCATTCCAGATTCTCGGCTACGCCTCGTACCTGATTCCGGCGTTTATCGCGGTCGCAGGTTGGCACTACTTCTGGTGCCGTACCGCGGACGCTGTGTACACGAAGCTGACGGGCGCCGCACTCCTCGCCAGTTGCAGCGGCGCCTTCCTGGCGCTAACGCTGGGCCGGGTCGACTTTGGGCGTCGCGCGTTCCGCGCCGGTGGATACCTGGGCGAATGGCTCGGCGGCTGGATGTCGGAGTACCTGAGCCGCACCGGCTCGATCATCGTGATTGTCGCGCTCATGGCCGCGGCGATGATCCTGGCGACGCAGTTCTCCTTCGGCAGGCTTGCCAAGCTCATCTTCTCGCTGCTTCGAGGCGGCGCCAATCAGGGGCTCGCTCGCTATCGCGCGGCACGAGACGAACGACGGAAGGCGAAGCAGCGTCGCGAGATTCTCGTGAAGTACGGGAAGCAGGACACTCCGGCTGAATCA
>JBOGIV010000369.1:0-24886 GCA_050747925.1 Vicinamibacterales bacterium | reverse complement strand
CCGTTGCAGTACTGTCGGGTACGACGCGGACGGTACGACGATCTGACGGAAGAGCGGAAACTCTCCAGCCGGCCCCACGCCGCCGATCGGCGCCGTGACCTCTCCGGCGGTGATGCTGTCGCCAAATGCCATGAACCTGGTCAGCGCGATCTTTGGCGAGGGCGTCACCGTGACTTGAAACGAACATGTCGCAGTGCGATTCATTGCGTCGGTCGCTGTGCACTCGACGGTCGTCGAGCCGATCGGAAAGGTGCTCCCACTTGTATGAGTGCAGGCGACCGTCACTGGCGCGGCTCCCGCCTCAACACGTGGCGCGGTGAAGACGATGGGCCCGCCGGTATCAGATGTCGCGGTATCCCCGACGGACGGAGAGCAGGTGATGCTCGGGGGATCGGCAACGATCGGTGGTGGTGGAATGGGGGTCGGCGGCGTGACAGGTGTCGGCGCCGTTGGAGAACTGCACGCGCCAACCACGAAGAGCAGAGCAACCAGTGACCGGCCGAGCACGCCGACCGCTGCTCGGACGGGTCGCCTCCACGAACTCCGGCGCGGCATATAGAGCCGCTCATTGTACAACGACGTCGGCTTAGCGGGGGACCTCGAGGGTCGCGCGGATCGCCACGTAGAACGCTTGCGCAATCCTCCGATAGCCGACTTCTGTAGGGTGTAGTCCGTCCACACCGATATTCGCGTCGATGTCCTGTTGGAGCGACCAGAAGACATCGACGAGCACGTCGTGTCCCATCGCGACATATATCGGAATCGCCTCGTTGAATCCCGCGAGCGCTTCAGGCGACCCCGCGCGAAATCCCGGCTTGGATGGTGCTAGGGTCGCGACGAACACGCGCGCACCGCGACGCCTGGCCTCAGCCGCCAGGGCGCCCACAGCCGCCGCGACGTTGCGGCCAACGGTCATCCCTCCACAGCACACGTCGTTGTAGCCTTCCATCAGAAGCACGGCTTCTGGCCGATGCGTTTCGAGCGCAGCAAGGAATCGCGGCATCGCCACGGCTGCAGCTTCTGCTGGCTTTCCTTCGTTGACAACCTGTATCGAGTCGGCCTGCGTGGGATACCCGCTTCTCAGCAGGTCGGCAAGTACGGCGGGGTATGAGGCCGATGGCACCACCACCATCGATCCCACTCGATGGTCATCGTCCGCACGGCTGACGGGCACCGTGACTTCGCCCGCGGTGATGCTGTCGCCAAACGCCATGAACCGCGTGCTCGACAGCCGCGGCGAATCCGTGGGTCGAGTTGGCGTTTCTGTACACGCGACGCCCAACGCGCCGATCACAAGGCCTGGGAGAACCCAGCGAGGCACCCGCCTTACTTATTGGGTCCGGGTCCGGTCCTCCATTTATTTCGAGATAATTCCAGCTCGTCCATTTAGATTTATTCCGGCGCGAATTCGTAGCAGCCCGGCGTCACGAGGAGATGCTGCCCAGGAAAGGACAAACTCGACGGGGCAATGATCGCGCCTGCGCGGAACTGCACGGTTCGAGTCTTTTCTCCCTCGCGGTCGTAGACGTAGGTGAACGGGACAACGAAAGAGACCCACAGGCGGCCTCCGGGATCAACGGCGGCGGTTCGCACCGTCGGCGCCACGAGCGGGATCTCCGTACCATCGACGGCGCGCCGGGGCCACCTGTCCGGAATCGCGGCGACGATTGGATCGATCTCCCGCCCTTGGATGGCGCGTTCGAACAGCAGCTGACCCTCTGCATCGTACTTGCGGAACGCAGGCGGGCCCGCCATGAACACGAAGTAGAAGCCTCCTCCGGGTGCCGGCAGCGCAATCCCCGCATTCAACGCGACGTGCAGCGCGCGATCGTTCTCATGGCGGGTCGGTCGCAAGTGTCCTACGCTCTTGAGGGGGAAACCGGTGAGCCCGTACTCGGTCATGAGCCACCCCGATTCAGGCTGACTCATCACGATGGTGCTGCCGGTGTAGGCGATGGTGCCCACTCCGCTGAGCGACAAGGTGCCGAGCACGACACGGGGCGCGGCCCGGCCCGGCAGCAGGAACCCGCTCATGCGCGTGCCGTTCGCGTTGAAGGCCTGAATGCGCTCACGGCCATTGGGCGCGTCGGCCACGATGAACGATCCATCGTCGGCCACGTCGAACGCGCTGGGCTCGATGACGCGTCCTTCCTCACCACCGATCGCGACGATCTTGCGGTTGAAGACGCCATCGGCGTCGATCCGGTAGACGGAGTGCCCCCGGCGATCGAACACAAACGACCGGCCGTCGGCCGCGCGCTCGAAGCCAATCGGATCGCGGAACTGGCCCACGATGGCTGGAGACAGGCCGCCGATGGATTGGAGGATTTCGACGCGGCCTGGGGAGGGCGCAGGACGTTGGAACTCCAGAAAGACAGAAGCCAGAAACAAGAAGCAAGAAAGGGGCGCCATTCTGGCTTCTTGCTTCGCCGCCGTCAGTACGCGGCGATCTCCTTAATCGCCGCGAGGACGTCGGCCGACTGCGGGAGAATCACTTCCTCTAGATCAGGACAGTAGGCGACGGGGCAGTCCATCGCGGCCACTCGTCTGACTGGCGCATCGAGGTGGTCGAAGAGCTCGTCGCTGATGCGGGCGCCGATCTCCGCGCCAAACCCACAGGTCAGTTGATCCTCGTGTGCGATGACCACGCGATTGGTCTTCTTCACCAGCGCGGCAATGCCCGCCCAATCGTAGGGAATGATGGTCCGCAAATCGAAGATCGCGGCGCTGATCCCTTCCTTCTCAGCCTGCTGAGCGGCGAGGAGCGAGCGTTGCACGAGCGCGCCCCAGGTGAGCACGACGACATCGTTGCCCTCGCGGCGAAGCGCGCCTTTGCCAAACGGGATCATGAACTCCGCGCCCGGATACACGCCTTTGTTGTAGGTCTGGCGGTAGAGATGCTTGTGCTCGAGATACAGCACGGGGTCGTCGCAGCGAATCGCCGTTCGCAGGAGGCCAGCGGCATCCACGGCGTTCGAAGGAAACGCGATGCGAATGCCTGGACAGTGCGCGAAGATGCTGACCCCGGATTGGCTGTGATACGGCGCGCCGCCACGGAGATAGCCGCCGATCGGCACCCGCACCACCATCGGGCACGACCAGTTGTTGCTGGACCGATACCGCAGCATCGACATTTCGTCTTTGAGCTGCATCATCGCCGGCCAGATGTAATCGAAGAACTGAATCTCGACGACGGGCTTGAGGCCGCGAGTGGCCATGCCAACGGCCCGGCCGACGATGTTGGCTTCGGCGAGCGGCGAGTTGAAGACTCGGTCGCTGCCGTAGGCTTTCTGCAGACCGTGCGTCACCTTGAAGACGCCGCCCTTCCCCGGGACGTGGCCAAGGGCGCTTGTCCGGCTGGCGTCGGCGACATCCTCACCGAAGACGACAATCTTCGGATTGCGCCGCATCTCGTCCTTCAGCGTCCGATTGATGGCGGCCACCATCGTGTCCGGCTTTCCATCCGGCGTCTCGAGCGTCTCGAACGCGCTCGATCGCGGATCGACCGTCGGCGAGAAGACGTACGAGTCGGCGGTCTCGACCGGCGGCTTGGGCGCTTTGAGCGCCGCCGCTGTCGCGTCGGCGATCAGCTTGTCCACGTCGACGGCGATCTGATCGAGCTCGGCAGCCGTCGCCGCCTGCTCGTTGAGGAGAAACGCGCGCATCTTCGTGATGGGGTCCCGCTGCGCTTCCGCTTTTCGCTCTTCCGGCGTCTTGTACAGCCGCTCGTCATCGGACAACGAATGCGAGTACGGGCGTATGACTTTGGCGTGGACGAACGCGGGCTTGCGCTCGCGCCGGATGTAGGAGATGGCGTCGCCGAGCGTGCGATGGCTCGCCAGAAAATCGGTGCCGTCGCAGCGCCACACTCTCAGGTTTGGAAACGACTCGACGAGCCTGGACACGTCGCCACCCGGTGTCTGGACTTCGACGGGCACTGAGATCGCGTAGCCGTTGTCTTCGATGAGATAGAGAATCGGCACGCTGCGCGTGCACGCCGTGTTCAACGACTCCCAGAACTCTCCCTCGCTCGTCGCGCCTTCGCCGACGGAGAGATACGTGACCTCATCCGGATAGAAGTGCTCCTGACGATTCGCGATCGACGTGACGCGCTCGAAGATCAAGCCCGCCTCGCCGCAGCCGACCGCATGGAGGCACTGTGTGCCGGTCGGGCTCCCCTGCGAGGGAATATTGAGCCGCACGTTGCCCCAGTGCGAGGGCATCTGCCGGCCACCCGAGCTGGGGTCGTCTTTCGCGCCGACCGCCGAGAGCAGCATCTCGAGCGGCGTCACACCGAGCGTGAGGTTGAGCGCGCGATCGCGATAGTACGGGTAAAACCAATCGTAGCCGGCGCGCAGGTGCATGCCCGCGGCAACGAGCACGGCTTCGTGGCCCGCGCCGCTGATCTGGAAGAAGATGAGGCTCTGGTTTTTGAGTTGAATCTCTTTGTCGTCGAGCCGCCGCGACAGCAACATGGTGCGGTAGGCCTGCACCAGGTCGTCACACGTGAGCCCGTTCCAGTTCGCGCTTGATTCGCCGCCGGGAGCCGGTCTCGTCGCCAGCGTCGACGCTCTCATGTCGCAAAAAGTATAGCATCCGCCTCGATGCTATAATCCGCGCGAATCACAGCCATGCACACGCATTCACGCCCGGTTCGCCTCTTCCGTTGGGACGAGATCGCACTCGAGAAAGTCACCGAGATGATCTCGCGGAAGATCATCACGGGTGAACGGGAAATGGTCGCCCAGATCTATCTCAAGCGGGGCGCGATCGTGCCAATGCACTCGCACGAGAGCGAGCAGATCACCTACGTGTTGCAGGGGGGCCTGCGGTTTCTCGTCAATGGCGAGGAGATCACGGTCCGCGAAGGCGACGTGCTCCACATTCCGTCGTGGGTGCCGCACCAGGCCGAAGCGATCGACGATACGTTCGAGATGGACATCTTCAGCCCGATTCGTCAGGACTGGCTCGACGGCACGGACACGTATTTCCACGACAAGGTCAACACCGACACGTAATCACTCAGTCGGCAGGAGAGAGACGCGCGCGATGATCAGCGTGCTCTTCACGGTGGCCCTCAGTGCGCTTCTCGTCTTCTGGCTCGGCGCGAGCTATCGACGGATCCTTCGTCTCCGCATCCTGGTGAGCCACGCGTGGAAGCGGCTCGACGAGCACGTGAAGCGCCGCATCGAGATCATCGGGAAGACACTCGAGCTCGCACGGAACGCGGGGATCGAGGGCGCCGAGCTCGACCGCGTCGCCCGGGCACACGCGCGATCGACACCGTATCGCGGGCCATCAGAGGCTGGGCAACGGTACGCCGAACTCGATCACGCACTGAATGAGCTGATCTCGTTCATGGGTCAGCATCCCGGCGCCGGTGGCGCGCTTCGCGCCATCGCCGAAGACGTCAGCCCGGTCACACACGCTGTCGTCCAGGCTCGGGACACGTACAACGGTCACGCCGCCAACTACAACCGCGCCATCGGCGTGCTGCCGGGGAATCTCATCGCAGGCATGACGAGCTTCCACCGCGCCGAGGTCTTTTGAACCTCGAAGGTTGAACCTTGAACGCTAGTGCACGTGCTTCTTCCAGTCTCCCTTCCAGTCGTCGTCATCCGATCGTCCACCAGAGTACACGTCGAACCGGTTTCGCGCGCGACTCATACGCCAACGGAGCCACCAGTACTTCAGCCCGTCGAAGGGCCGGGCGCGCAGACCCTTGAGGTAGAGATAACCGACGACCAATCCTCCAAGGTGAGCGGAGTGAGCCACACCGCCACCCGGCCCGCCAAGCGACGACAGGAAGGCGATGGCGCCCACGATCATCACGAAGTACTTCGCCGGTATCGGAAAGATGAAATAGAGAAAGATCGGCCGGTTGGGAAAGTAGAGACCGTAGGCGAGCAGTAATCCGTAGATGGCACCCGACGCGCCGACGGTGACCGTGTAGTACATGCTGTCGGCAATCGAAATCGGCAGGATCGACAGCATCATCGTTGTCACCGCCGCACCAACGCCGCAGACGAAGTAGTACTTCACAAAGAAGCGAGTGCCCCAGGTGCGTTCGAGGTCGGTCCCGAACATCCACAACGCAATCATGTTGATCAGGAGGTGGCCAAGGCCTCCAGTGTCGTGGAGGAACATGTAGGTTACCGGCTGCCACAACGCCAGATCGCGAAGCACGACTCCAGGCACGAGCCCGAGACGAAGCGTCATGTCGGGCACGATGATGTTGAGGACGAACATCGCGACGTTGATGCCGATCAACATCTTGACGGCCGGTGTCATCGGCCCGGGCCCGAACGGGAACGACGTAGAGGACGATGGATAACGCGGCACTTGGTGGGATCGTAGCAGGTTCTGCGGGTTCTACAGGCTCTACAGGCTCTACAGGTTCGACGCGTTCGTCGTGCTACAGGTTCGACGCGGCATCGACTGGCATGGACGCAGAGGCGGAGCCTGCCGAACTTGCAGAACCGGCAGACCCCGTGTTCGGCAACTGCGACGCAAGCGCTGCCGCCAGAAGCGGCACGAACGCGAGGACCACCAACGTGGTCTGGATGCCAAAACGGTCCGCGGCCGCGCCGATGAGCGGCACCGCCAGGCTGCCCATGCCCCACGCGAAGCCCATCATCAATGACGACACCGTTGCGGCGCCGCCTTTGACGAACGTCTGCGCGAACGTCACGCTGATTGGCAGCGTCGATTGGAGCAGCAGGCCACCAATGGCCAGCATCGCCGTAAAGCCAACTGGAGGGAGCTGCGGCGCAACCGCCATGAAAGGCACCGCGCCGACGAGCGTGCAGACGATCACGGGTCGAGGTCCCACTCGATCCGAAAGCGGACCGCCCAGGAACCCTCCGACGCCGCTGGCAAAGAGATACAGCGACACCGCGGTGCTCGCTTCGCCAATCGTGAAGCCCTGCTGCGTGAGCAGCGTGGGGGCAAAAGTCATGAAGCCATACGTAGTCGCGGTTCGAAGAACGATCGTGAAGTACAAGAGCGCCAACGGAACGGCTGCCGGACGCAGCGTGGCCCACGTCGACCGCTCGTGCGCCTCGGGCAGCGTCATCGGTGGAACCTGTCGCAGTGTCCAGGACAGCGCCAACAGGCCAGGAACCATGACGAGTGGCGACCACATCATGCCGACCGCGGCAATGAAGGGTACAAACACGACCGGCGCGGCGGAGAATCCCAGGGAACCACCGGAAAGGTGCGCGGACATGGCAAGGCCCTTTCGATGGTCCGCAAGCCGGTAGACCAGAGCAGCGGCCGGCGGGTGAAATGCCGCCCCACCAAGACCGCCCGCTACCAGAATCACGCCGAGGATGAGCGGGGTCGTAGCGAGCCCAACGAGGCTGAGCGCGATCACCGCCAACAGCGGTCCGTAAATCACCAGCCCTCGCGGCTGCCAGCGATCGGCGAGGGTCCCAAACCCAAGTTGAGAGACGGAGCTTGCCAACTGAAAACACATGGCGATCGTGCCGGCGGTGGCGAGCGAGAGGTTCAGTCGCGGAATCAGCAGCGGGAGCAGCGGGGCGTAGATGTTGCTGTACGCATCAACGACGACGTGGGTAGACGCAATCTTCCAAATCGAGGGATGCAGCCCCAACCATGGGCGACCCTTCACCCGGCCATCCTCTTCACCCGCGACCAAACGAAACCGCGTGCCTCGCCGAACTCCGGAACGCGGAGAACGTGAGCAGACACGGCCAACGTCAGCAGGCCCACTCCGATCGCGAGCGTCAAACGCGCGAGCTGCGCGCTGAACGCGGGGCTCGGCCACCACTGCGTCAGACCTTCCACCGTCACCCACGCCGCCACCGCCATCGGGACTGACGCCGCCGCGACTCTGACGAGAGAGCGGAGGAGCCGCCGGCCCTCGATGCCCTGAATCTCACGTCGCAGCATCCACAGCTGCGTGGCAGCGTTGAGGAGTGCCGTCAGCGACGTTCCCAGCGCCAGACCCCGAAAGCCGAGCACCCCCGCCAGCCACACGTTCAGGATGACGTTGGCGATCACGGATCCAACGCTCGCATAGACCGGCAGCCGGCTTCGCCGCAGGGCATAGAAGGTCGGAGAGACAATGCGAACGATGGAGTAGCCGACGAGCCCAACTGCGTAGAACTGCAAAGCGGCCGCCGTCGCGGCGGTGTCCGCCGCTGTGAATCGTCCGCGCTCGAACACCACTGACACGATTGGATGCGCGAGCACCATGAGTCCCAACGTTGCCGGAAGGCTGAGCAGCAGCATCAACCCGATCGCGTGTGCGATCGTCGAACGGATTCGGGTGAAGTCGGCCTCGGCGGCCAGTCGCGACACGGCCGGCATCGCGGCCGTCGCAATCGACACGCCGAACAATCCGATCGGGAGGTACATCAGCCGAAATGCGAAGTCGAGCCACGACACGGCTCCCGTGCCTTCGCGAGTGGCGAGCATCGTATTGACGAAGACGTTGATCTGCGTGGCCGCCATGCCGATGGTTCCCGGTCCCATCAACAAGAGCACGTGGCGAAGCCCTTCGTCGCGCACATCGAGGACGGCTTGATACCGAAAGCCCTCCTGACGAAGCGGGGGCCATTGAATGGCGACCTGAGCAATGCCCCCAACGATGGTGCCGATCGCGACGATCGTGATCGGTTCCACACCCAGCGTGGCGGCGAACGGAATGAACGCGACGGCCACAACGATGCTCGAGAGGTTGAACATCGCCGGCGACAGCGCCGGGACAAAGAAATGTCCAAGCGAGTTTGCCATCCCCATGAGGGCGGCCGCCACGGCCACAAGCGTCAGGAACGGTAAGACGATACGGGCCAGATGCACCGTGAGCTCGATCTTCCCCGGTACCGCGGCGAATTCAGCGGCGAACAGCCGCACGAGCGGCTCGACCAAGAGCAGGGCGATGAGGACAACGACCGCCGTCACCACGAGGAGCGCATTGATCGCCGAGCTGGCAAGACGCCAGGCGCGGTCCCGGCCGTGTAGCGTGAGGAGTCGAGTGAAGGTGGGGACGAAAGCGGCGCTCATCGCGCCTTCGGCGAAGAGATCGCGCACCAGATTCGGGACGCGAAAGGCGACACGGAACGCATCCATCGCGTCGCCAGCGCCGAAGTAGAAGGCGAGCACCTGATCTCTGACGAGTCCCAGAATCCGGCTGGCGATCGTGGCGAGGCCGAAAACCCCGGCCGATCGGGCCAGCCGTTGCTGAGACTCGAGCATCAGGTGGATTCAGCGTAGCACGGGGGGTTGCTGCGCGACTTCGGACGCTGTGTCGGGAACGGACACGCGATCCCAAAAAAATAGGGCTCCGACTGTCTCGTCGGAGCCCTCAGGAGGATGGTGAGAGGCTGACTAGGCCTTTCAAAGGATATAGACGGCTCCTTCGGGAGAAATGTTTGCAGCCTCCCCGAGAATTTCACACCATCTTTGCAATTACCCGGGACGGATAACGTGAATCAGTTTGCCAGCCGCGCCCGCACCGCTTCGTTGACCTTCTTGCCGTCCGCGGTCTTCCCAGCGAGCCTGGCCATGGCGGCCTTCATCACCCGGCCGATGTCCTTGGGGCTACTGGCTCCCGTCTCGACAACCACCGCGTCGACAGCCTCGGCAATCTCGGTTTCTGAAGCCGCCGGCGGCAGGTAGGTATCAAGCACTGCGATTTCGGCGCGTTCTTTTTCAGCGAGGTCGGGCCGATTGCCGGCCGTGAATTGCTCGATGGAATCCCGCCGTTGCCTGACGAGCATCCCCACCACTTGCAGTTCTTCGGCCGGGTCAAGCGCGCGTCCCCGCTCGATGCTGCGGTTGGTCAGCGCGGTTTTCAACATTCTTAACGCGATGAGTCGCGTCGCGTCCTTGGCCTTCATCGCAACCGCGATGTCGGCCGTCAGCTTCTGCTCGAGAGACATGAGTGAACTTTCAACTGAAACTTCGAACTGAAACTTTGAACTGAACTGAAACTTCTAACTTTAACTGTCAACTGTCAACTTCATAACTTTGAACTCTCTAGTGGTCGAGATCCCCGTCTCCCAGCGTGAAGTGCCAGCGGTCGCTCGACTCGAAGAATCCGCGAGGGACCTCTATTGCGTTGACCTTCATCGTCAGGTCGATATTCGACTTCACCGCGAAATACCCCGATCGCCGCAGCACTCGTCGAAACGACTCGTGCGTGGCATAGCAGCGAATCTTGTCCGAGTCGGCGGATTGGGCTTCTCGATCGACCCACCTGACGAGCGTCTTCAATCCGCGTTCGTCTGCCGGATCGGCTAAGAGATCGACAATCTGTGTGACGCGTCCCTGCGGCTCGCGAAGATGCCGATAGATGGCATACCCCTGAACGTCGGGTCCGCGCTTCAGGATGGCCGCCGTATATCGAACGTGCGGCGGCTCGAGAAATTTCCAGTTGAGATATCGAGCGTCGCGTCGAACGGCGAGGCCCAGCCGTGAGGACACGCGCTCCCACAATTCGTCGACGCCTGAGTCGAATCGCCTGATGAGCTCGACCTCCTCTCGCAGTGGTCGCGCGCGTGACACCACCCGAACGACGGGCAATGCCAAGGCCGACACCAATCGATTGATCGGCACGGGCCACGTGGGCCGGCGCAACGCGCGTCGGCTAATCGGTTTCACCAGGCAGGGCATCGCGACAGCCTTGGGCCATCGCATCTCGTCGAGCCGCGCGCGCGTGGCCGTCGACAGCCCCGCGCCAAGCGCCACGCCGGTTCCGCGATCCCATGCTCGCAGCAGTGCACCGCCCAGTCCCTGTCGCTGCCTCTCGGGAACGACCAGCGGATCGGCTCCCCACGCCCCGGCGACCTCGGTGCCGGCAACAACGACCCGCACCGGTGTCAGCGAACAGGCGGCAATCAACGTCGGACCCTCCCGAACGACCCAGTACGGAGGTTCGACGCCGCTGGCCGGATTGCGACGTGCCCAGTCCCAACGCAAGCGCACACGCTCAGCGGCTTCAATCCCGAATGTTCGTCGATAAAGCTGCTCGATGCCGCGTCGGTCGTCAGGCGTGTAGCGTTCGATATCCGCCATGCGGGAAGGCGAGCGAATCGCGGACGCGATTCACATCACGACATTGTATGACGGACGCGACTGGCTACTGTCCGGGAGGACGCGGCGGACGAGGCAGGGTCACCGGCTGCTGCTGCTGCTGTGGCACTTGAATCATCCCGGGCATCGGCGCTCCGACGACGCCAAACACCGGCGTCGGGCTCGGCGCGTCCGGGCTGACCATCGTCGGCTGTTGGACGGGCTGCACCGGAGCGGCCCGATAGCCTGGCTGATTCGGCTGCGGGAAGGTGAACGCCGGTTCCTGCTGCGGTTCGGGCTCCTCAACCTCCGGCGCTTCTTCAACGGGCTGGGCCGCTGGCCGAGGAGGGATGAAGCGCTGAGTTCCCATCGCTGGGCCGAATGGCTGGCCAGCCGGAGTTGGACGAGCCGCTGCTGCCGAGCTGGCCACAGGAGCGCTCGTCGGCATCACCAGAATGCGATCGTAACGTGAGGCCCCCGGCGTTTTGCCCCGCGGCGCCGCCATGTACCCGGCCACGCTACGCAGAATGATTTCCAGCGCGTGCGCCTCCGGAACGTCCACGAGCCTGAGCGTGAGAGGTGCGCCAGCGACGCGCTCCGCGTTGACGATGGTGGTTCCGCCGACCTTGCTCCACTCGGCGAGCACCACCCGCGGCGGCGCCCCATTCGTCTCGACGCTGACCTGCCCGTCATTGAAGGCAATCTTCACCTGCTGCGCCCAAACGGGCGCCGCAACGAGCGCGAGTGCAAGGGTGAGCAGGGAGCGACGCATGAACTTCAGAAAGCCAGTATACGCCCAGTGCTGGTGTTTTGACGCCCGCAGAAGTCGGGCGGCCTTGGCCTTATTGTGCAAACGAACGGATGCCGTCGATCACCGTTTCGACCTCCTGATCCGACAGCCCGGGGTACATCGGCAGCGAGACCACTTCGTTGCAGACTCGGTCGGCGACTGGGCACGGAGCGGGATCGAGTGCCGCAAGCGCGGGTTGGCGTGTAATCGGCACGGGGTAGTGAACCAGCGTCTCGACCGAGCGGGAGGCGAGATGGGCCTGGAGTGCCTCGCGCCTCTCTGTCAGCACCGGGAACAAGTGATAGACGTGCCCTGGGTCGAGCTCATGCGGAACGTGCACCAGTGAATTGGCCAATTCTTCCCGGTACCGTTGCGCGATCGCCCGCCGCCGAGCGGTCCACTTCGGCAGGAAGGTCAGCCGCACCCTTAGGATCGCCGCTTGCATTTCGTCCAGCCGACTGTTGACCCCGCTTTCGGCATGGTGATATCGCGACGTCTGACCGCCATTGCGCAGGCGCTTGATCCTTGCGGCCACGTGAGGATCATTGGTAACCACCGCCCCGCCGTCTCCAAGGGCGCCAAGATTCTTGGTCGGGTAGAAACTGAAGGCGCCGGCCCTCCCGATGCTGCCAACTGGCCGTCCATCACTCGTTGCCAGATGCGCTTGCGCGGCATCCTCCACGAGGAGCAGCTCGTGCTTCCTCGCGATCGCCTCGAGCGAGTGCATGTCGGCCGGCTGCCCGTAGAGGTGCACCGGCATGATGGCTCGTGTGCGCGGACCGATGGCCGATTCCACCCGCGCAGGATCGAGCGTGAGGCGCTCGGGATCGATGTCCACGAAAACAGGTCTCGCCCCGGTCATGATCACGGCCAGAGCGGAAAAGGCCGCTGACAGGGGCGTCGTAATCACCTCATCGCCGGGTCCGACATCGAGCGCTCGGAGCATCAAGGCGATGGCGTCGGTCCCGGTGCCGACCGCCACAGCGTTGGCAGCGTGGCTGGCTGCGGCAAACTCCGCTTCAAGCCGCTCGACTTCGGGTCCCAGAATGTACCAACCGCTCGCGACGACTCGATCGATCGCCTCGCTAACGGCGTTGGCATCTTCCCCGGGGCTCAACCGATTGAAGGCGACGCGGTCGGTCCCGGCGTGTTTCAAGACGGCGCTCCTTGGGCTGGGCCGACGTAACGATCGAGGTGCTGACGGTAATAGTCGAGCGTGCGCTTCAACCCCGCGCGAAGCGACACGATCGGCGCCCAACCGGTGCGCCGCTTGAACAGGCTGGAGTCCGCATAGAAGCTGCCGATATCGATGGCTTTCTTGTCGGGGGGCCACTCCACGAATCGATACCGCCCGCTTCCGGCGAGCTCCACCAGCACGTTGACCAGGTCGCGATGGGCGATGTGCTCCTCGCCGCCGACGTTGAACGCCTCACCGTTCACCGCATCGTCGGCGCCTGCGGCGAGAAACGCCTCGACGGCGTCGTCCACGTACACGAAGTCCCGAATTTGCGATCCGTCGCCGAAGACCTGGATTTCGTTGTCCTCGAGCACGAGCCGGATAAACCAGCCGATGAACCCTTGCCGGTTGTGCCGCAACAACTGCCTCGGACCGTAGACGTTTGTGAGCCGAAGCGCGCAGGCACGAACGCCGAACACATTGTTGTAGACGAGATGGTAGTACTCGCCCGCGGCCTTGTTGATACCGTTGACGTCAGTCGGCCGGACCAGGTGCTGCTCTGTGACCGGCAGGTGCTCGGCCTTTCCGTAGATCTGACGCGTGCTCGCGTACACGACCTTCGTGGTCGGGTTGTGATGGCGACAGGCTTCGAGCAGCGTCAACTGACTGCGGCAGTTGATCTCCAGGTCTGTGTGCGGGTCGCGCAAGCTGTCGATGTGGCTCACCTGGCCCGCGAGGTTGAAGATCACCTCTCGATCCTGCACCAAATAGTTCATGGTGCTCGCCTGTCGCACGTCGGCGACGTTGACGCGAACGCGTGCCTGAATCCCGTCGATGTTGAAGAGGTTCCCGCCGTAGTCGGGAATCAGCGAATCGACGAGCAACACATCGGCGCCGAGCGCAACGAGCCGATGCGCGAGGTTGCTGCCGATGAACCCCAGCCCTCCGGTGACCATCACGCGACGGCCACGATAGAAGTCCGTCGTCGCCGGCTGGGGTTTCTGGCTTGCGTCGGTTACGCCCACGGCCGTTTCGCTGCGCCCTGCGTGCCGGCGGCCGGGCGGGCTTTCAGGTGCTCGCGCCGGATGACCAGCGTCCACCACAGCTTGAACACGTCAATGGCAGTCCGGACGATGCGCGGGAAGTTGAAGAACTGCGATCTGCCGTGTGCCCGGTGATAGTGATGCACAGGCGTCTCGGCGACCCGGAAGCCGGCATCCTGAAACTTTTTCATCATCTCGAGGCAGATGACTCCGCTGTTCTTCTCCAACTGAACGATGTCGAAGATTCTGCGGCGCATCAGTCGGAAGTCACAATCGACGTCGCGAACTTTCAAGCCAAACAGCAATTTAACGGTGTGGTGATAAATGCGACCGATGACGATGCGATGGAGCGGATCGGCACGGCTGATCTTCCAACCGTTCACCCAGTCCACGTCGTCGCGCATCTGTTCCCAGAGCACGCGCATTTCCCCGGGATCGTATTGCGCGTCACCGTCGGTGTAGAAGATGAAGTCTTTGATTGCCGCGGCAAATCCCGATCGCAGCGCGCCACCATATCCGCGGTTCTTCGCGTGATGGACGATGCGGACTCGCTCCGGGTAGACGCGAGCCAGCTCGTCGAGAATGTGCGCGGTGTCGTCGGCGCTCCCGTCGTTCACGACGATCACTTCGAAGTCCGGCGTGATCTCGCCGGCAACGGCCACGGCTTTGATCACCAGGCTGGCAATCGTGCCACTGTCGTTATAAGCAGGGAAGAAGACGCTCAATCCGGGCGTCGTCGGTTGTGTCATCGCTTCGGGTTCGACGGATTGTAGCCACCATCCTGATTGGCGTGCGACCGAATCCGGCCGTGACCCAGGACGAGCCTCCACGGCGTAATCAGAGACTCGACCAGGACACGAGGCGAGAGCTTGGAGGCGCCCTGCCGGCGCTCCACGAAGATGATTGGCGACTCCTCGATCCGGAGACCGGCATGCGCGGCGTGGAACGTCACTTCGACGATGAACGAGTATCCTTCCGAGATGATCCGATCCAGCGGGAGCTTAGCGAGCGCAGTCCGCCGCCAGCATCGATAGCCGGCGGTGATGTCGGTCACAGCGGCCCCTGTCACCGAGCGAATGTATTTGTTGGCGTACGTGCTCAGGATGATCCGCCTCAACGGCCAATTCACGACGCTGATGCCGCTGAGATACCGGGACCCGATCACCATGTCGGCGCCTGCCTGGGCCAGGGCGACCAGATTCGGCAGATACTTCGGATCGTGCGACAGGTCGGCGTCCATCTGACAGACGAAATCCACGTCGGTCTGGAGCGCGCGCCGAAACCCCTCGAGGTACGACCGGCCAAGCCCGCGAGGTCCCGTTCGGTGCACGACGTGAACACGACCTGGGAATTCGGTGGCGAGCGCCTCGGCCACCTGGCCCGTGCCGTCTGGTGATTGATCGTCGAGGACCATTACTTCCGTTCCTGGAAACGCCAGGATCTCCCGCACCAGGATGGGAATGTTCTCTCGCTCGTTGTAGGTCGGGACCAAGACGAGTGTCTTCATCGTTGTTTCGAAGAGCACATTGTAATCAGCCCCTACGTGCGTGTCTGTGTCAACTGCAACATCTGTGGCTACGTGGCGTGACGAAAATTGATGATATCGCCGTCCTGCACCACGTACTCTTTGCCCTCGAGGCGGAGTTCTCCATGGTCGCGAGACGCCTGCAGGCTTCCGCGCGCGATGAATGCATCGTAGCCGACGACCTCCGCACGTATGAACCCGCGGGAGATGTCGCTGTGGATCTCGGCGGCCGCGTCGAGCGCGACCGTGCCTCGCGGAATCGACCAGGCGCGACACTCGTCGTCGCCCACGGTGAAGAACGAGATATAGCCCAGCAGCTCGTAGGTCGCGTGGATCACTCGATCGAGCCCTGATTCTTGCAGTCCCAGGTCGGCCAGGAACGCCTGAGCGTCGGCGGGGTCGAGCGCGGCAATCTCGAGCTCGATCCGCGCACACACGGGCACGGCCCGGGTTTCAGCCCTCGAGAGAAACGGCGCCAGACCTGTGCGTGCGGCTGCCTGATCGACATTGGCAGCCGCCGATGCATCGGCTTCATCGAGGTTGATGACGATCAACTGCGGCTTGGCCGACAGCAGCTGGAAACCTCGCAGCCGGCGCAACTCGGCGCCGGCCAGTCCCAGGGCTCGCAGAGGCTGGCCGTTTTCAAGAGCCGCGCGACACCGAAGGAGCAACTCGAGCTCGGCGTTCAACTCTGCCGACTTGTTCTTCTTCAGATCTTTGTCAATGCGCTCGAACCGTCGTTCGACCACTCCTAGGTCGGCGAGGATCAGCTCGTCTTCCATCGCCTGGGCATCGCGGACCGGATCGACGCGTCCAGAAGGGTGAGCAACGGACTGGTCGGTAAAGGATCGCACCACGTGGACCAGCGCGTCGGCCGTCTTGTAGCCGGCCAGATCAATGAGCGCGGTCGCTCCAGTGCGGCCCGGCGCTACGACGTCGGTGAACTCGATGGTGGCCGGTATGTGCTTTCGAGGATTGAAGATGGCGGTCAGTCGGTCGAGTCTCGCGTCGGGTACCTTCGAAACGCCGACTTGGGTCTCCGCCTTGCCATGGCCGCGGGCCCCATCCCTGGCGCTCGTCATCAACTGGAACAATGTGGATTTGCCGGTCGCCGGCAGGCCGATGAGCGCTGCATGCAGCATGAAGGAAAAAATCCTCGCAGGTGAAAAGGGACATGCTAGCACGCGCTCGACCCCTCACAGCCCGACTCCAGCCTGTTGTAGTCAATCTCTTGACGCACCTTCGCATTGATGGCGAAACAAAGACGTAAACGATAGACAGATAGTCATTTGTCTCAGTTCAGCGTTGACAAAGGTGGGGGCCTCCTCTACTATCCCCGTGGTCTTTTGTGGACCACAGTGGAGTGAAGAGGTGCTTCGGGGCAATTCGCCGGCAAAAATCGACGACAAGGGACGGCTCAAAGTCCCCAACGCCTTCCGCGCCTCGATTCAGAAGGAGCACGGCGCGGAGCTCTTTGTCACAAGCCTCTCGGGTCTCTCCGTTCGCATCTATCCCATGCCGGTGTGGCTCGAGCTCGAGCGTCGGCTGGGCGCGATGCCATCAACGCATCCGGCGCGGCAGAAGTTTCTCGACCGCGTCAATTTCTACGGCCTCGCCTCCGAGTTGGATCCGCAAGGACGCGTCCTTATTCAGCCACGCCTGCGAGAGAGCGCGCTGATGTCAGGCGAAGTCGATGTCCTCGGCCAGCATACGTTTCTCGAGGTCTGGAATCACGATCGATTTGCGGCTCGCCTTCTGACCGAGCCCTTCACCGACGAAGACGCCAAGGCGCTGGCTGCATTTGGGATCTGAGTGCATGTTCCGGTTCTCGTTGACCACGTGCGATCGCTCTTACAGCCGGAGCGAGGCGGCCTCTTCGTGGATTGCACGCTCGGCCTGGGAGGTCACACACGCATGCTCCTCGAGCATGGCGCGACCAGGGTCATCGGCATCGATCGCGACGTTGACGCCATCGACGTCGCGCGCGGGGCGCTCGAACCGTGGAGCGACCGCCTCACGGTCGTTCACGGGGACTATCGACAGCTCGACGGCGCGCTCGACAGGCTTGGAGTCGATCGTGTGAGCGGCGTGCTGGCGGATCTCGGGGTTTCGTCGATGCAGTTGGACGCGCACGGGCGGGGCTTCAGCTTTCGGCGCGACGAACCGCTGGACATGCGCATGGACCGGACGACGGGAGCGACAGCGGCCGAGCTGCTCGATCGCGTGGAGGAAACCGAGTTGGCGGATCTGATCTTCCGCTTTGGCGAAGAGCGCCGGTCTCGACAGGTGGCGCGCGCGATCGTGACGGCTCGCCAGGCGGCGCCGATCCGCACAACCGGGCGGTTGGCGGAGATCGTTCGCAAGGCGGTCAGGGCTCGGACGTGGCAGCGGATCGATCCGGCGACACGGACGTTCCAAGCGATACGGATTTGGGTCAACGGCGAGCTCGATGGGTTGGCCGGATTCATCGGCTCGGCGGCGAGGCGGCTTTTGCCGGCCGGGCGGCTGGCGATCATCGCCTTCCACTCCCTCGAGGATCGCATCGTCAAGCACACGCTTCGCGATCTGGCCCAGGGACAGGATGCGCTCGTCACGATTCTGACGAAGCATCCGGTCGTGGCGACTGACGCCGAGGTTGCGCTCAACCCGCGAGCTCGCAGCGCGAAGCTGCGGGCGGCGGTGCGCTTGTCCCGCCAGAGCTCGCCGGCGAGCGAAGGCGGAGCATAGGAGGACGGATGGGTCAAGCAGGCACGTTCGAATACGAGATCCGGAAGGACGTTCGCAACAATCAGATCGTTCGTGAGGTCGACGAGCAACGCCAGCGCGAGTTGTGGACGTCGCTGGGCATCTTCAGTCTGCTCGTCTCTGTGCTGCTCTTTTCAGCGTGGCAGCACTTCGAGCTGCTTCGGCACGGCTATCGCATCGAGCAAGTCCAACGCGACCGGGCCGACGAGGATGACATCAACCGTCATCTCCGGCTGGAGCTCGAAACCCTGCGTGCGCCGCAGCGGATCGAGAAGCTCGCCACCGAGCGGCTCGGCATGATCGCGCCGGGTCCGGCGGAAGCCGTCATTCTCGAGCGAGTCACGCCCACGCCGCCACCGGCCAGGTCGCTGGTTGCCGTCCGATAGTTGAGGTCTGCCGTGGCTGCGTCGTCCGATCCCACTTGGCGCCCCGTCATGAGACGTCGCCTCGCCATTGGTGCGGCGATTCTGGCGACGTGGGCGGCGGTGCTCGAAGGTCGTCTGGTGATGCTCCAGGTGGTCAAACACGACAGCCTCGTTGCCCGGGCCGAGAAGCAGCAGATGAGCCGCCTCGATGCCCCGGCCAAACGTGGTGAAATCTTCGATCGGCGTGGACGGCTGCTCGCTTATAGCGTCGACGCCGACACGATTTACGCGGTTCCAACCGACATCGGGGACGCCAAAAAGACGGCCGACACGCTGTGTCGAGCGCTCGACGACTGCTCGAAGAAAGACGAGGCGCAGCTCGCCGAGCGGCTCGGACTCCGGAAGGCCTTCGTATTCGTGAAACGCCGGGCTACGCCGTTGGAGGCCAAACGCGTTGCGGCCCTTGGACTTGAAGCCGTCGGCTTCATGAAGGAGAGCCGGCGCTTCTATCCGAACCGCGAACTGGCGGCGCACTTGCTAGGCTACGTTGGCGTCGATAACGTGGGGTTGCACGGCATCGAGGCCACCTACGACTCCACTGTCCGGGGACGTGCCGGTTCGTTGCTGGTGCAGGCGGATGCGCGCCGCCACGCGTTCGGGCGTCTCGAGCGATCGCCCACAACCGGCGCCACGATCGAGCTCACGATCGACGAGCAGCTCCAGTTCATTCTCGAGCGCGAGCTGGCGGCGGGAGTCGCCGAGAATCACGCCGACGGTGGATCGGCACTGATTATGGATCCGCATTCAGGCGAGATCCTGGCGATGACAAGCTGGCCGACATTCAATCCCAATCTCTACACGGTTGTCGACGAAGACCATCGTCGCAACCGTGCCGTGCAGGACCTGTATGAGCCGGGTTCGACGTTCAAGATCGTGACCGCGTCGGCGGCCCTGGAAGAACACGTGATCTCCCCGAGCGACATGATCGACGCGCGCGGGGGATCCATTCGATTCGATTCGCGTGTGATCTTCGACACGCACGACTATGGCGTCCTTTCGTTTACCGACGTCCTCGTCAAGTCGAGCAACGTGGGCGCGGCGAAGGTTGCGCTGAAGATCGGCCCCGAGCGGCTCGGCGTCTACATCAATCGATTCGGGTTCGGCCGTCGAACCTCTGCGGACTTTCCTGGCGAGAATCCTGGAATCGTCTGGAATCCCGCCAAGCTCGACAGCAGTGCCTTGGCGTCTGTCTCCATGGGCTATCAGGTGGGTGTGACCCCGCTGCAGATGGCTGCTGCCGTTAGTTCCGTCGCCAACGGCGGCACGCTGTACGAACCGAGAGTCTTGCGCGCCGTTGTCCGCGACGGCGTGCGCACAGCGACTCCGGCAAAGGCCGTTCGTCAGACCATCAAACCAGAAACGGCGGAGTCGTTGACGACGATCCTGGAGGAAGTCGTCGATCGCGGCACCGCGACGTTGGCAAAGATGTCCGGTTTTACGGTGGCCGGAAAGACCGGAACGGCCGCCAAGGTGGTTGGTGGCCGATATTCCACGACCGACTACAACGCGTCGTTCGTCGGCTTCGTGCCGTCGCGTCAACCGGCGCTGACGATCATCGTGGTGATCGATTCGCCGCATGCCAAAGGTCATGTCGGCGGCGTGGCCGCGGCGCCAGTGTTCCGGCGCATCGCCGAGTCCTCGCTCAGGTACCTGGGCATTCCGCCGACGATCAATCCCGAGACGCCAATTCTGGTTCAGCGCGTTGAGGCCAGCCAGGGCGAAACGGCGGCTCTCGTGAGCACGCCTGCGATCGTTCCGCTGATGCCGGCCGAGCGGGATCCCAACGTCGTGCCCGATCTCAGAGGTATGAGCGGACGGGATGCGCTGCGCGCGCTGGCGCAGGTGGGACTCAGGGCACGAGTCCAGGGAACCGGCGTCGTCGTCGATCAGCACCCGCCCGGTGGGTCGCCGCTCGAACCCGGAGCGAGCTGCCTGCTCATCCTGACGCGCACGCCCTCCCCGCGCCTCAACGTCGACTCTGGAGCACAGCCGTGATGACTGGCGACGTGGTGGACGTGCTTGGCGACCTTCTCGCCGACCGCGCGAGCGCGGCGGAGGTCGAAGGCGGCCGCGCGATCACCGACATCGTTTACGACTCACGTCGAGCTGTCCCTGGCTCCGTATTCGTTGCACTCAAAGGACTGAAGGCTGACGGCGCGACCTTCGCGTCGCAGGCGGCGGCGAGAGGAACGCAGCTGGTCGTCGCCGAGGTCCCGCGTCCGACAGGGCTGTCGACTCCGTGGATCGAAGTGCACGACGCCAGGCTGGCGTTGGCGCGACTGGCCGACCGCTTCTACGAACATCCCAGTCATCAGTTCCCCGTCGTTGGAGTGACCGGCACGAACGGAAAAACGACGACGTCCTATCTCCTCGCCGCGATTCTCGACGCCGCCGGCCTTAAGGCGGGGATGCTCGGTACCGTCGCCTATCGCGTCGGTGGCGAAGATCGAGAAGCTGCGCGAACCACACCTGAAGCACCCGACGTGCAGCGCTTGCTGACCGACATGCTCGAGCAGGGTTGCCGGTCGGCGGTCATGGAAGTGTCCTCGCACGCGCTCTCGTTGAAACGCGTCGATGCGATGCGCTTTTCCGCCGGCGTGTTCACCAACCTGACACGCGATCACTTGGACTTTCACGAGGACATGGAAGCGTATTTTGCGGCGAAGCGCCGGCTGTTCGAGATGCTGCCTGCGAATGCTCCCGGCGTGATCAACCTGGACGACCCACGCGGCGCGTCGCTGGTGGAGATCTGCTCGCGCCCGGTCACTTACGCTGTCAACAGTCCGGCCGACGTCACTGCGGGCCCGCTCACGTTCACCCTGTCGGGATTGAGCTTCGAGATTCGCAGCCCGTACGGTGGGCCGCTCATACAGAGCCGCCTGGCCGGCCGTCCGAATGTTTACAACATCCTGGCGGCGACGGCGACCGCGTTGTCGCTCGGCGCGCCGATCGACGCGATTGAGCGCGGCGTCGAAGGCCTCGAGGGCGTGCCGGGCCGTTTCGAAGTGGTCTCGTCGCCAACCGACGAGGCGACCGTCGTCGTCGACTACGCCCACACCGACGACGCCCTGCGCAACCTGCTGGAGACGGCGCGGCCGCTGACTGCGGCGCGGCTGATTACGGTCTTCGGCTGCGGCGGCGATCGCGATCGGTCGAAGCGGCCGTTGATGGGCATGGTGGCGGCCCGCCTCAGCGATGTCGTGATCATTACCTCTGACAATCCGCGCAGCGAAGACCCCGGCCGGATCATCGAGGAGATTCAACGCGGGATTCCGGCGGGCAGTCAGGGGTCGGATCGCACACCAGCGGTGACACCGGTGGTGGACCGGGCACAGGCGATTGCCAAGGCGGTTGCGATGGCGACGCAAGGTGACGTCGTTCTGATCGCCGGAAAGGGCCACGAAAAGTACCAGCAAATCGGCGACCGCGTGCTGCCATTCGACGACGGCGAGGTGGCTCGTGCGGCGTTGGCGGCGCGTCGGCAGCGGAAGACGAAGGCGGGGTAAGTGGCAACAGTGGCGCTCACGGCTGCGGCACTGGCTGCAGCCATGGGCGGACGGCTCACGAGCGGTGATCAAGCTCGGAAGCCGACGGGGTACTCAATCGATTCGCGGACGTTGGCCGCGGGCGATCTGTTTTTCGCGATTGTCGCGGCTCGCGATGGACACGAGTTCGTCGATCACGCTATCGCGAAGGGCGCCGCGGGTGTTGTGGTGAGCCGACCCGCGTCGCTTGTGAGTCGTGCCTCGAGGGGTTTGGTCATCGAAGTGGCCGACACCACGAGGGCACTGCAGGACCTCGCGCGGCACGTGCGGCGCGAGTCGGGAACCAAAGTCGTGGCGATCACCGGTAGCGCCGGAAAGACCACCACGAAGGATGTCATCGCGGAGCTGTTGAGCGAGCGGTACCAGGTGGTGAAGAACCAAGGGAATCTCAACAACCACCTGGGCCTGCCGCTGTCGCTTCTGGAGCTGAGACACGGGGCCGACGTCGCTGTCATGGAACTGGGCATGAATCACGCGGGAGAGATCCGGCTGCTTGTCGACGTCGCCATGCCCGACGTGCGTGTCTGGACCAATGTGGGCGAAGCCCATATTGGGCACTTTGGGACGCGCGAACGGATCGCCGACGCCAAAGCCGAGATTCTCGAGGACGCGACCTCAGAAGATCTCCTCGTCGCCAACGCCGACGACCCGCTCGTGATGCAGCGCAGTCGACATTTTCCGGGCCTGCGCATCACGTTTGGAGAATCCCCGGTTGCCGACGTCCGGGCGACCGAGATCGAGGACCTCGGCTTGGACGGGACGCGTGCGCGCGTGGGGACCCGTCTCCAGTCGATACCGGTTCACATCCCGCTCGTCGGCCGCGGTCAGCTTTCCAACGTGCTATGTGCGGCCGCGGTCGCGCTCGAGATGGGCGTCAGCCTCTCGTCGATCGCCCGCCGAGTGGAAAGCCTGAAGCCCTCACCACGTCGGGGCTCGGTGCTCCGTCTGGCGAACCGGATCACGGTGCTCGACGATTCCTACAACTCGAGCCCTGCCGCGTTGAAGAGCTCGCTCCAAGCGCTCGCCAGCATCACCGCCCCACGACGTGTCGCCGTTCTTGGCGAGATGCTCGAGCTGGGAGATCAGACGATTCGGCTGCACCAGGAGTGCGGCCGTGCGGTGGCCGAGGCAAAGGTCGGTCTGCTCATCACCGTCGGTGGCGATGCCGCGCGGGCGCTGGGAGAAGCGGCCGTCGAGGCGGGCATGCGACCGGCCACCGTCTCGCACTTCGCGATCAGCGACGAGGCTGCTGCGGTGGCCGCTCTCTACGTCAACCCCGGCGATGTCGTGCTCGTGAAAGGGTCGAGGGGAACCCGAACCGATCGAGTCGTGGATTTCCTTCGGGCGGCGTACCGCTGATGCTGTTTCACTTGCTCGTCTCGGCGGTGCCGCAGATTTCGGTGCTGAACGTGACTCGGTACATCACGTTCCGCACCGCTGCCGCCAGCATGACGGCGCTCGCGATCAGCCTCGTGTTGGGCCCATGGCTCATCCGGCATCTTCGTGAATTCCAGGTCGGACAGGTGATTCGGCAGGAGGGTCCGCAATCACATCGTGCGAAAGCGGGCACACCGACCATGGGCGGATTGCTCATCTTGACGGCCGCGATCGTGCCCACGCTGTTGTGGGCGGATTTGACCAATCTGTATGTCTGGATCGCTGTGGGATCCACGATCTCGTTCGGCGGCATCGGATTCCTCGATGACTACCTGAAAGTCACGAGGCGCTCGTCCGGCGGGCTGGCCGCGCGCTACAAGATCGGATTGCAGCTGGTGGTGGCCATTGCCGTCGGCCTGTTGCTGCTGTGGCTGGCGAGTCGCAATCTCTACAACACGCGACTGATCTTTCCGTTTTTCAAGCAGCTCATTCCGGATCTCGGCTGGTTCTACGTGCCCTTTGCGGTCTTCGTGCTCGTCGCGTGGAGCAACGCCGTAAACCTCACCGACGGCCTGGATGGGCTGGCGATCAGCACGTTTGCGGTGGCAGCCGGGTGTTTCACCGCGCTCGCGTACGTCACCGGCCATCGTGTCTTCGCCGAATACTTGTTGCTCGTCCGATTTGCGCCGGCTGGGGAACTCACGATTTTTTGCGGCGCGCTCGTGGGTGCGAGCCTAGGCTTTCTCTGGTACAACGCGCACCCCGCTGAAATCTTCATGGGCGACGTGGGATCGCTCGCCTTGGGTGGGGCATTGGCGACCGTCGCCATCCTCATCAAGCAGGAATTGCTGCTCGTGATCGTCGGCGGCGTGTTCGTGATGGAAGCCGCGTCGGTGGTCATTCAAGTCGCCTCGTTCAAGCTCACGGGGAAGCGCGTCTTCAAGATGGCGCCCCTCCACCATCACTTCGAGCTGAGCGGCTGGGAGGAGCCAAAGGTGATCACCCGATTTCTGATCGTCGCGATCCTCTTGGCGCTGCTGAGCCTGACCACGCTGAAACTGCGATGACCGAACGCGATTTCTCCGTCGACGGCCAACGCGTGCTCGTTGTGGGAGCGGCGAGAAGCGGTGTCGCAGCCGCGCAGCTGCTCACTCGTCGGGGCGCAAGAGTAACCCTGACGGATCTCAAACCCGAGATCCCGAGTGGATCCGACCTGCGG
>JBOGIV010000368.1:0-8870 GCA_050747925.1 Vicinamibacterales bacterium | reverse complement strand
CGCTCTCGGCACCGCGCTGGCTCGCGTTGTGACCGACCGGGCAGTTGGCGCGCGACTCGGTGAAGCGGCTCGGGCGTTCGCCATCCCGCGCTTCGGCGTCGACGGCTACGTCGCCTCGGTCGTCGGTTTGTACGATCGATTGCTGGCGGCAAAGGGGCTGGCGTGACGCTCGGCATCCTCTACCACATGCCGTTCTGGCAAACAGCTGACGGCGGACTGTGGGAGGCGGAAGGGTCGTTTGCCCGATATGTCGATTCGCTCGCGCCGTTCTTCAAAGAGATCGTGCTGTCGGTACCGGTGTACGACGCGCCCCCTGCGTCGGGTTCACGAGTCAAGGCGCCAAACGTTCGGTTGTCGCCGCTTCCGTTCTTTCCGGGTCCGCGACAGTTCTATCCGCGCCTTCCCTCGCTGCTGGCGCGGCTCCGATCGTGGGTGCGGCAGTGCGACGTTGTCCACTTGCGCGTCCCCACGCCCGCGGCGATTTTTGCCTTTGGCATTGCGCGAGCTCGACGAAAGCCCATGTTCCTTCTCGTCGTTGGCGACTACGCCGCTCTGCTCCCGCATCTGCCGTATCGCGGACTGAAAAAGCTCCTCTTTGGCGCGTATGTTGGTTTTGAGGAGCGTGCCCTCCGCCACATGACCAAGCGAGCGTTGACATTTGTCAACGGCGCGGCGCTCCGGGAGAAGCACGAACGCGATGGCAGCCGCGTGTTCGAAACGAAGACGACCACCCTGAGCCTCGAAGACATTGCGTCGCGCCTCGATACGTGTGCCGGCACGCGCATTCGACTGCTCACGGTCAGCCGCATCGATCCGCGCAAAGGCCTACGAGTCCTGCCCGATGCCGTCGCGAGACTCGTGGCTGCCGGTCGGGATGTGTCGCTGGATCTGATTGGACCAACGATCGGGTTGATCGGCGACCAGGAGGCCGACGCCATCCAAGCTGAGGCCGAGCGACTAGGCGTCGCCGATCGCGTCAATCTGCGCGGCCCGCTCGCGCTCGATCGACTCATGTCGCTCTACCGCGAGTACGACATCTTCATCTTGCCGACGCGGCCGGGTGAAGGGATCCCGCGAGTCCTGCTGGAAGCGATGGCGGGCGGGCTGCCGATCGTGACCACCCGAGTCTCGGGGATCTCGAGCCTCATCACGCACGGCGAGAATGGTCTGCTCAATGGCGGCTTGGCCGCTGACGTGGCGGCCGACGTCGATCGGATCATCTCCTCGCCTGTGCTTCGACAGCATCTCATTCGCGAAGGCTACGCGACGGCCCGCGCGCACACACTCGAACAACAGGCGGCGGAGATGATGCGGATTGTCGCAGCGGAGTTGTCGTTGAACCTGCCAGAGGCCCAGGTCGCGTGAAGCTCTGCGTCGTCATTCCGTCGCTCGCGGGTGGGGGCGCCGAGCGCGTGGCGGTGACCATCTTGAGCGCGCTGGATCCGGCGCAGTACGAGCGCGTCTTGTATCTCTTCAGCGGCGAGGGCGTGTACTTCGATCGACTGTCGCCGAGCGTTCAGGTCGTGGTGGCGAAGCAGCGCTCGTGGCAGGCGCGCATGCGTGAGCTCGCGGCATTTCTCCGAACCGCTCGCCCCGACATCGTGATGCCGTTTCTGAGCTACTTCATCACGGCAACTGCGGCGCGACTGGCGGGTGGCCGGGCGCGAGTCGTCTTCAATCAAGGCACACCGACCACGGGATTCTTGAACGATCCAGACTTCACGTGGCGAAGTCCGGTTCGTCGGCGCGCGTTTGCCGCATTGACCCGCTTCTTCTATGGACGAGCCGACGCCGTCGTCGTCACCTCCGAAGGCGTCGGTGACGATCTCGCCACGACGTATCGCGTCCCGCGTTCGAAGATCCGCGTGCTTCACAACCCCGTCGATGTGACCGAAATCCGGCGGCTTGCAACCGAGTCGATCGCGGACGCCGGTCTGGCGGCCGTACGGCCCGTTGTCGTCGCCGCCGGCCGGCTCGCGGCCGTCAAGAACTATCCACTGCTGATCGACGCCGTCGCTCAGCTCTCGAGTCAGTTGCCCGTCGACGTCTGGATTCTCGGAGATGGCGAAGAACGGGATCGGCTGGAACGACGAGTCGTAGGGAAGGGCCTGAAAGATGCCGTGCGATTCCTCGGCTTTCAAGCCAATCCCTGGCGGTTCATGGCACGAGCGAACGCATTCGTGTTGACGTCAACATACGAGGGCTTCGGCAACGTCCTCATCGAGGCGATGGCATGCGGTGTCCCGGTGATCGCCACGCGATCGCCAGGCACGACAGAGATCATCGACGACGGGGCAAACGGGCTACTGGCCGATCACGATGCCAGTTCCGTGGCCAGCGCCATCGAACGGGTGATTCATGACGTCGGACTCCGCCAACGCATCGTTTCGCGGGCGCGATCGGATGTCGAGCACTACGCCGTGCCTCGTGTGATCGAACGGTACGACAGGATGTTTCGGGAGCTGATGGCGTGACCGAACGCACCCTCGACCTGCGCCGGATCGTGCTCCTCGGCCTGATCCTTGGCCTTGTGCTCGGCGTGACCTACACGCTGTCGCCGCTCACCGTGCTTTTTGCCGGCCTCTTCATTGTTGTCACGCGCCGGGCCGGCAAAGACCTGTCGCCGCGCGAGAAGCAGTGGTTCTTCACACTCATCGGCGTGGCCATCACGGTGCGCCTCCTGCTGGTGGCGGCGCTGTTCGTCACTGCTGATCCCGCCAGGCCCTGGGTGACGATCTTCGGCGACGAAGAGCTGTTCAAGAGCCGCTCGGTCTGGCTGCGGAACCTTGGGTTGGGCCTGCCGATCTCACCAGCCGACACCATCTACGTGTACGACGAGACCGGCCAGTCAAGCTACCTGAACATGCTCGCGGTCCTGCAGGCCCTCGCCGGCAACGCACCGTACGGCATGCAGGTGATGAACGCCACGCTCTACATCACCGGCGTCGTTGTGCTCTATCGGCTGGTGCGGCCGGTGTTCGGTGGACTGGCTGCGATGGGTGGCCTGGCGATTTTGCTGTACCTGCCGACGTTGTTCGTCTGGTCGGTGTCGGCGCTCAAAGAACCTGTCTATACCTTGGCAGCCGTGGCCGAGCTCTTGTGCGCGGTGTACGTCGCCCGCGCGCCTCGCATGTGGCAACGCCTGTTGGGGGTTGTCGGTGTCATCGCTGGCGCGGTCGTGCTCGACAGCCTGCGAAAGGGTGGATGGCCCGTCGCCCTCATCGGATCGGGCGGTGGGTTGGTGCTCGGGTTCGTTGTCACCCGTCCGCGCCTCGCCGTCGCGTCGTTTGTCGCCGCCCCGATCGTCGCTCTTGTCGCACTGTCCACCCCGCCAGTGCGAGACAGCATCCTGAGGGTGTCACGTCGAGCCGCGCTGTATCACTCGGGCCACATCCTGACGCCGGGATACTCGTACCAGATTCTTGACCCCAGGTACTACGAGAATCGGTTGCTGATCGCGAGGATGCCTCCCCGCGAGCTCGGCGCCTTCGTCGTGCGCGCGGTCGTCAGTTCGGTGACCGAGCCGTTGCCCTGGCGGCCCGAGTCGCTGACGATGAGGGCGTATCTTCCAGAGTATCTGGTCTGGTTTGCGATCATCGTCCTGCTTCCCATCGGTGTGCTGGCCGGCCTCCGACGCGACCCGATGCTCACGGCGCTCCTGGCGGCCCATGCCTTCGCGGTGATGATGATGGTGGCGATGACCAGCGGCAACGTCGGCACACTGATCCGCCATCGAGGGCTGGTCCTGCCGTACGCCGTGTGGCTCTCCATACTGGGCGGCATTCAGCTGTTGCGCGGGGTCGCACCCAGGCCTCTCGCGCCTTCTGGGGAGACGACGTAGCATGGCGATGGTCGATACACAGGGACGGCTTTTCGGGCGGTTGAATCTGCTGGACGCCATCGTCGTCGTCGCGATTCTCGGCCTGCTCCCGATCGGATACGGATCGTACCTGCTGTTCAGGACGCCGGCTCCCCGGATTACCGCCGTCGAGCCCACCACGCTGACAGCGGCCCCCATCGTGCGGCTCGCGCTCCGCGGCGAGAATTTCCGGCCCTATATGCGCATCTCGCTTGGTTCCTATCAGGCGTTCAGCTTTCTGTTCGCGGGAACCGACGAAGCCGAGGTGGAGCTGCGAAACGTGCCGTCGGGTGTGTATGACGTGGTGCTCTACGACTACGAACGAGAGCGAGCGCGGTTGCCGAAAGCAGTAACCGTCGCTCCGTCCCCGATTCCGGCTGCGTCAGCCGTGGCCGTCGGCGCGATCGGCAACGTCGCTGCCGACCAGGTTCCCCAGTTCAAGCCTGGCCTCGTGCTGGGGTCGATCGGAGAGATTGTCGCAGTGGGGAAGCCGCGATCTCAGGCGACGCGGGTCTTCGCGGGCTCTCGGATGGTCGAGATTCAAGATCCCAAGGCGCTTCGCCTTCCCGTCGCGATTCGAGTGGGGTGCTACATCCGTGAACGTGAGGGACGTCCAGAGTGCTCGATCGGGGAGGCCGCCGCCCAGCCGGGCGTGCTGATCATGGTGGCCACACCCGTGGGCGCCTTGCCGTTTCAGATCGATCAGGTGCGCGGCTCACAACCGCTCGAGAGCGTACGCGTCGTCGTTCGCTTTTCGGGGGCGCCCGAACTCGTCTCGCAGGTTCGCAAAGGAGACATCGACTCTGCGACCGCCGCGAACGAGCTTGCAGCCGGAGCGAGAGTCGTCGACGTGGCGACCCGTGCCCCAGCCGTGCGAGACGCGACGCTCGAACTTCAAGCGCAGCGGGATCTGGCGAGTGGATGGGTGCACGTCGTTGAACCACTCCGCATCGGTGGGGCGCTGGTTCTGCGGACACCTCTTTACGAGCTGACCGGAACCATCACCGCGCTCGCGCCGGACCCACGCCAGCCCGCGGTGGCGCCGTCGCCGAGATGAGCATCAGCCGTTTCTTCGACGAGGGGGTCCGCGACGCGGAGCGGCGCCTTCCGTTTCTCGAGCCGCTCAGCCGCGCCGATGAACAGGCCGTGCTCGCGCTCGCGGAGTCCAGCGTGGTGGTGGGCACGGTTGACCGGTGGGTCACACGCATCTGCGGGGCGTGGGAATCTTCCGCGGTGGTCGGCCACGCCACGCGCCTGTGGAGCGACGTGCCTTCTGAAGTCAGACTCCCTGCGATCGGATTGGCTCTGATCGTTGCGGCCACGGTCCACGTGAGCTTGGTGGTCTGGCACGAGCGACCGGCAGGATGGCTCTGGGTGATGTTGCCGGCACTCGCGGTCCTGACCGGGACGCTCTCGATCGTGTTCGCTGGGTCGAGGGAGTCCAGGACACCAGTTGATTGACGCCACTCCCATCAAGGTGCTCGCGCTCTCACCGATTCCGGAAGAGGGTGCGGGGTGCCGATTCCGCGTCTCTCAGTACGTGCCGTATCTCGAGGCGCAGGGAATCGACGTTGCCATCAGTCCGTTCTACACACCTGACTTCTTTCGGCTGGTCTACCGGCACGGCCACTACCTGAGGAAGGCGGGCGCGTTTCTCAAGCTGCTGGCGCGACGCTGGAAGGTGCTCAGTGAGATCGATCGGTACGATGTCGTGCTCTTGTATCGAGAAGCGATACCTATTGGTCCCCCGGTCATTGAACGCGCCATCGCGCGCCGCGGCGTGCCCATTGTCTACGATTTCGACGACGCGATTTTTCTGCCGAACGTGAGCGATGCCAACAAGGCCATCTTCTTTCTGAAGAGCACGACTCGCGCGTCGGAAATCATCGGGTTCAGCCGGCACGTCGTCGTGGGCAACGAATTTCTGGCCGACTATGCCCGAGGCTTCAATCGCGAGGTCACGGTCGTGCCGACCGCGGTCGATACCACGCGATTCATCCCACGGACACCGAGTCCGCGCCCGCCCGGTCCCCTGGTCGTGGGGTGGATCGGGAGTCCAACAACGTTTCACTATCTCGAATCGATGGCGCCGCTGCTCCAGGAAGTGGCGGCGCGCCACCCCTTCATACTCAGGGTCAGCGGCGCGGGGAGGCCGGTCCGCTTTTCCGGTGTATCGGTCGAGGAAAAGACGTGGTCGCTCGACCACGAGGTCACGTTGTTCAACACCTGCGACGTCGGCGTGTACCCGCTCGATGACGACGACTGGGCCCGCGGAAAATGCGGGTTCAAGGCCATTCAATTCATGGCCTGCGGCGTGCCGGTGGTCGCGGCAGCAGTGGGCGTCAACCGCGAGATCGTTCGCGACGGTGAGAACGGGTTCCTCGCCGCAACGCCGAGCGAGTGGATCGCCAAGCTCGATCGGCTGCTCACCGACGCGGAACTCCGCGCCCGTTTCGCGCGCGCCGGGCGAGCGACGATCGAAGAGCGCTATGACTCTCGCGTGATGGCGCCGCAGCTGGCCGCGATTCTCAGGCGCGCCGCGGCGCACAGATCCCAGTCCGACGAGGGACGACCATGACCGACACCAGAGGTCCGCTGAACTTTGCCATGACCGGCGTCGCCGGCTACATCGCGCCACGGCATTTGAAAGCGATTCAGGACACGGGCAACCGGCTGGTGGCGGCCACCGATCCTCATGATGCCGTCGGCGTGCTCGACCGCTTCGCGTTCGATGTGCGCTTCTTCACCGAAATCGAGCGCTTCGATCGACACCTCGATAAACTCCGTCGTGGGCCCGATCCACACCGCGTGCACTACCTGAGCGTCTGTTCCCCCAACTACTTGCACGACGCCCACGTCAGACTGGCGCTCCGCGTCGGCGCGAACGTGATCTGCGAGAAGCCGCTGGTCATCAATCCCTGGAATCTCGATGGGCTCAAAGAGCTCGAGCGCGAGACGGGCTGCCGGGTGTCGACCGTGCTGCAGTTGCGCTTGCATCCGGACCTGGTGGCGCTCAGATCCCAGCTGCTGACGCAGTCCTCGCGGCGTCACGCGGTCTCGCTCACCTATGTCACCGCGCGCGGCCAATGGTACCAAGTGTCCTGGAAGGGCCATGAGGATCGTTCTGGTGGGGTCGTCACCAACATCGGCATTCACTTCTTCGATTTGCTGCTCTGGCTGTTCGGCCCCGTCCGCTCGTCCGAGGTCCATCTGCGACAGCCCGTTCGCGCGGCCGGCGCGCTCGAGCTGGATCGGGCCGACGTGCGGTGGTTCCTCTCGACCGATCCCGCCGATCTGCCAGGTGTCGCTCAGCCAGGCGCGGCCACGTTCCGATCCATCGAGGTTGACGGCGAGGAGATCGAGTTCAGCGATGGCTTCACCGACCTCCATACCCGTGTCTACGAGGAAGTCCTCGCTGGCCGTGGATTCGGCATCGACGTGGCGCGTCCCTCGGTGGAGTTGACCTCGCAGATTCGACAGGCCGGCCTCACCTGGCCCACATCACGTGCCCATCCGAAAGCGATCGCATATGCCTGAGTACTTTGCGCACGAATCCGCCTACATCGACGACGGCGCCAGCATCGGCGAGGGCACCAAGATCTGGCACTTCACGCACGTCATGTCGGGTGCGCGGGTCGGACGGCGATGCAACATCGGCCAGAACGTCGTGATTTCACCGCAGGTGATCGTCGGCGACAACGTCAAGATTCAAAACAATGTCTCGCTTTACACGGGTGTGACGCTCGACGACGACGTCTTCTGCGGCCCGTCGATGGTGTTCACCAATGTGATCAACCCGCGAAGCCACGTGCCGCGCCGCGACGAGTTCCAACCGACGCGGGTGAAGCGAGGCGCCAGCCTTGGCGCCAACTGCACCATTCTGTGCGGCCACACGATCGGCGCGTATGCCTTCGTTGGTGCGGGCGCCGTGGTGACCAAGGATGTGCCCGACTTCGCGCTCATCGTGGGCAACCCCGGCCGGCTGGCCGGCTGGGTGTGCGAGTGCGGCGTGAAACTGGACTCCGACGCCGAGCCGCCGGCGCACGCGACGTGCTCGGCCTGTGACAAGCGGTATAAGACCGACGCCGCCGGCCGGTTGGTTCGCGCGGGTTCGTATCCTTGAAGCTGGCGCTGGCGGCGTTTGCGGCCACGAATCTCGCCCTGGTGGCGGTGATGGGCGTCCGCACAGGCGGCGATACCGGGCTTTACCTTGACGGCGCTCGGCGGCTGATCGAGGGCGAGCCACTGATCGATCGCGAGCCGTCGTACGTCGGCTACGTCGCACTCGTCGCCCTGTGTCAGTCGATCGGCGTGGGTCTGACCGGTCTGGTCATCGTTCAAGTCGCGATGGCGACCGCGTCGGCCGGCGCCGTCTATCGCCTCGCGCACGAGCTTGGCGGACCGCGCGCGGCCTGGATCGCGACGGCGCTCCTGACAATCGACGTCGAGACCAATCGCTGGCACGTCTACGTGTTGTCCGACTCGCTTTATCTCTCGGTATTCACCGGATCGGTCTGGCTCGTGGCTCGCGCGACCCAAGCCCCGCGCAACTGGAGCCGCTACGCTGTGGCCGCTGCGGGCTTGATTCTGGCAGGACTGATCCGCCCGGAAGGGTGGTTTGTCATCCCCGCGGCGGCGATGTTTTGGGTCGTCAGCGGATTCCAGAGCCGCGTGACCCAGGCGGGTGCGGGGCTGGCCATTGTCGTGGCATCGACGCTGCTCGTCGTGGTCGTCGCGCCGCGTCTCACCGGGAACCTCTCCGCCGTTGGGCCCGGCGAGATGCTTCGGCGGGGCCAGACGATCTGGGAATACGACGGGTGGCGGCTCACGATGCCCGCCGCGTCGTCGGGGGGCAGTGGAGGAGACAGCGCCCGAGGCGCCGTCCGCTACGCGATCGAGCACCCGATCAAGACAGTCGAGCTGATGGCCGCGCGAGTAGCCGTGCACCTGGCCCACATTCGGCCGTTTTACTCGACGCTGCACAACACCGCGATCGTGATCTGGCTGGCGC
>JBOGIV010000367.1:0-6446 GCA_050747925.1 Vicinamibacterales bacterium | reverse complement strand
ATCCGTTTCAGTGGACCTTCACCCGGACGGATCTCGCCGACCTGTTGGCCAAGCTCAAAGCCAGAGCCCTGGGTCGTGTCGCCTGATCGGAAAATACGTCACCGTAATTGTGAAATACAGTACTTAGCTACTTTCCGGTGAAGAAATCGGTTGTCGGAGATGACGACCTCTAGTCGAGTCCTTCGGGAGCGAGGGTTCATGTTGGATGTTTTGTGTGGCCCGGTTATGCGGCGGCGGACAGCCGGCGTTCCGTCGTTCGGGCGATGGTGAAGAGGGTATCGGCAATCACCCCGAGGCCGACCCAGCGATGGAAGCCGTCAGCGCCATGATACAGACAGCGCTGCAAGCCATGGCGGCGTTTGATCACGCTGATCCGGCCTTCGCAGCCGACCCGCCACCGTGCGCCTCGCCGAAACCAGCGTTGGCGCTCATGCGCGCGTCGCATGGCGGACTTGGGACCGGCGCGCGGCAACACGACGCGATGGATGTGCCGATCGAGCGCCGCCTGCTCGTTGGCGGCCGAGGCAAAGCCGCGGTCGGCGGCGGCGAGGTACGGCACGCACCCAAAGATCTGCGCATGCCGATCGAGCGCGGGCGCCCACAGCGTGACGTCGGCTGGCCGTGCGGCGTGGATCTCGTACGCGCTGATGATCTGGCCTTCGGCTTCTTGAATCGTCACCAGTTTGCCAAACTCGGTCGGCTTCACCCGCTTGCCTTTTCGAATCGCCTCGGTATGCGGCTCGAAGATACTCAGCACCTTGTCGGGCACGTGCGTGTCGCCCCCGAGAAGGCGCTGTCGGGTCTGCGCGAGGACCCGCCGCAGCAGGGGGCGCATCGTGTCGAGCGTGTGGCGCGCACGGTGCAACACGCCGTGCGCGGCCGGCCCGGCGGTGCGCAGCCGCTGGGCGATCCGTCGGACCGTCGTGTCGGCATCGCGGAGCACGGCGCGGGCCGTCGCCATCAGCCGACAGTACTGTCGCACGCGCTGCGGCCGGTCGGTCTCGCGGCGCGAGGCCTGGGCGATGGCGAGCACGCGTCGGCCGACACTCCGCAGACGATTGCGCACCCGCGCCGCCCCGCCGAGCACGCCGCTCACCCGCTGCATCGTACGCGTCAGCACGCGCGTGGCATCGCGCAGCAAGGTGCTGTCCGTCGGATAGTGGATCGGGGTTTCGACCACCGTGGTGTCGATGCGCAGGCGGCGGCCCCGTGTGACCTTCGCCGTGACCGCCAGCTGCACGACACGGGCGTGCACCTGCCCGATCACCTCAGCGCCCAGCACGCGAGCGATCTTCAAGATGGTCTTCGCATCGGGCACGCGGCGATCGCCCACGCGCGCAAACCCGCGGAAGACGAGATGGGTGCGCACTTCCTGTTCCAGGGTGTCGAAGCTCCAGCGATACAGGTGCTTCAGCAGGAGCATCCGCAGCACCACCTCGGCGGGCGTGCCCAGCCGGCCACGGCGACGGCTGTGCGTCCAGCGGGCCTCGAGCGCCGCGACGATGGGGTCAAGCACGGCCTCGTCCTCCAACAGCCGGTCGATGTGGCGCAGGTCGGCGGGCCACAGCGCGGCGACGTCGGGCAACAGCGTCTCCCAGATACTCCGTTGGCGGTGACTACGACAGACCATCGGATCTCCTTCCCGTCATCGGCCACGCCTCCGCGCCGCGACCGCGTCCCCCAGCCGCGCGCGATTCCGCTCGGCCAGCTCCCGCGCAATGGCCTGGAATTGGTGCCACGCGCCGACGCCGGTGCGGACCGCCGCGCCCAACGCCTGCGGGACGGAATACCCCGTCGTCTTCCCTTCGGACCCTCGGTAGCTGACCTGCACGACCGGGCCGTGACGCTCGCCGCGCGCACAGCGGCACGTCGCCTTGCCACAGGTCGTGTAGCGCTCCGACAGGGTGCCGAAGAGCATCTGCGAGGTGAGTCGCACCAATTCGCGGCGCAACGTGGCGTCCGTCTGGCGAGGCTGTCTCGATGACATCGGGACAGATGATCTCATACGCGATCGATGACGGCAATCACATCTTCGACCGTTTGGTCAGCGCTCGAGGATCCGATTCGCGTAGAATCAGCGACTTAGCAGGTCAGTTCTTCACCGGAAAGTAGCTAAGGCAAGCAGGACGATCTTGGCGCGGATGACGTCACGATACGGTGACGTATATTTGCGGGCTTGCGCTTCCAACGTGGCCCGCTCATCAGCGGTGAGCTCGATGACGTATGGGCTGTGTCGTGGCGTTGAACGCCTCCTCTACCTTCGGAGGAGGGTATCAAACCAAGCGGATCGCCGTCACGACAAATACGTCACCGTAATCATGAAATCGAGTACTTAGCTACGCTAGCTTCTTGCCCGAGCGCGGATGACGACCTTGTAGATGTTTTCCGCGTTCAGGTTGATGAGCGCGACGAACGCCCGGCCTTCGGGCATGCGGCCGATCGTGCCCGACTGCGAGACCATGGAGACTTGCCAGCCCGAGGGGAGCAGCACGGTGTTGCGCAGCCCACGAAGCGTTCGCTCGAACACGAGCTCGTTGTCCACCACCCGATAGCTGCCGTCGGTCACCGTCCCTCCCACCGACAAGTGCGCGCTCTGTTTGTCGCTCGTGATGGGCACACCGAGCTTGGCGCTGGTCTTCGTACCTGACTTCTGGATGTCGAGCGGCTTTGCGGTATCGAGGTCGATGACCATGAGATCGCGCATGGGGAGATAGCTGAGCGCGTCGATCGATGCGGTCGGCCCCTTGCGTGTCTCACTGTAGGTCTGCTCCACGCGAAATGCTCCCGACTCGGGCGCGCCAAGGTCGTAGAGCGTCTTGATGTCGTCGAGGAACACGTCTGTGTGCGCAGCCGGCTTGAACACCGCCGTCGTCGGCCGCGCATGAATCGTGACGGGATTACTTTGCCCGCTTGGGTTCGCAAACGCGAGCTTGAGCCGACCGTCCGCAAGCGTCGACACGTGCGCAGCCACATCAGACGACACGAACCCAAAGCCCTTGGGCAGGACGACCCCAAGGCGATAGCCAGAGAGGCTGCGAACCCAGACAATGTCGCTGCCGTTCATCATGTAGGTGCGCGCGTCTTTGTAGGTTTTGTAGATCAGCGCGCGGCCAATGCCGCCTTCCGGTACGGGAAACGGGAGCGCGGCGCGGATCGCATGATCGCCGTTGGGCAGCTCCTCGTACACGAACGTCATCGGCTTGCCGGTCCGCGGGTCGAACACTTCTACGTCGGTCCCTTCGCTGCCGGCGCGAGTCGCGTTCACGATTTCCGTCGCACCAGCCCGGTTGTTCTCGGTCATGAACGTGATTCGGAACTGCTCACTGCCGGGGGCCAGGATCTCGTAGAGCGTGTAGGCGTCCTGCGTGAACAGATTGGTCAGGGGGCGGCTGGGTCGGAGAGACCCATCCGGATTCGTGCCGCCAGGAAACTGCTGACGACTCGCCTGTCCGGCGGCGGGCGCGGCTTGGCGAGCCCAAACCCACGCCGAGGTGAAAGCGAGAGCCAGCACCGACCCGAACACGGCGATTCTCAACGCGCGAGTCATGACATCACTCCTGAGATGGCTTGTAGGATGGCTGTAATCTATCTTCAGTGTCCAACATTGGCCGCATGCTGATGCTGATGGGCGTTCTGCTCGTGGTGGTCGGCGCCCTGCTGACCCTTGGCAGCAAGATCCCGTGGCTCGGGCGTCTGCCCGGCGACATCGTGATCGAGCGAAAGAATTTCTCGTTCTACTTTCCGTTGATGACGTCGATCATCATCAGCGTGATTCTGTCGATTCTGATGATACTTTTCAGAAGGTAGGCTGGCGGGAGAGATACTCGACACCTTCAGCCGCCAACGGCAAATGACCAGTCTGAGGAGTCACGCATGACCCACCGATGGATCGCAACCAGCCTCATCGTCTTCGCACTGGGCGCGCACGCGGCGGCGCAGGCACCGGCGCCGCGGCCGATGAGCCCCAGTGGCTCTGTTCAAACGCAGGTATTGGGCACATGGGTCAAAGGCCCACAGCCATCCTTCGCCCTCGGTCGCGAGGTCTATCAGAACGGCAAGTGGATCGAGATCACGTACGGTCGGCCGCTCCAGCGCGGACGCGACGTCTTCGGGTCGGGCGCCAACTACGGGAAGGCCGCCAACGACGTCGGAACGCCGAACTTTCCGGCTCCGCCGGTCTGGCGCGCGGGCGCTAACGTCACCACACGGCTCAAGACCGAGGTCCCGTTGACGTTTGGCAAGACGACGGTGCCAGCGGGAGAGTACAGCGTGTTCATCGATCTGAAGCTGCCCGAGTGGACGCTGATCATTTCGACCTGGCCTGCGCAGCAGAAGTTCGATCCGAAGGACAAGACGGCGCTCTGGGGCGCCTACGGCTACACGCCGGACAAGGACGTCGTGCGTGTGCCGATGAAGCTCGAGAAGCTGCCGTACGAAGTCGATCAGTTGACGTGGGCGTTCCTGGACATGAAGAACACGGGCGGTCGGATGGCGCTCATGTGGGGCAACACCCTGGCGAGCGCGCCGTTCACGGCGGTGGCTGTCTTCATCGGCGTGGAGGCTGGCGCAGCGCCCTCAACTCATCGGACCAGGGTCGAGCACGACGCGAAGCTCACGGAGACTTGCGCGCTCGTGCGAGTTGTCGATCGAGACCGCGAAGATAGTGAATCCCGCCGGTGAAGTAGAGCTCGCGTCCGTCGCGGCTCCACTACTCGGCTGCGTCCTGGTGCCGTGAAGGTCATGACCTATGGCCAGGGAACGCCGAGGTTCGTCATCGACAAGAGGCGAGAAAAGAGTTAAAGAGTGCCGGGTCCGCCTTTCAATAAACGATGACCTCAAGAGGAGCCGGCCATGAGGGTAGGGGACGTGATAGCGGAGATTATGAAGCGCGAACGGTCGAAGGTGGTCTTTGCCTACCCGCTCACACCGTTGACCGAGTACGCGGCCGCCGCTGATATTCGACCAATCGTCGTCCGCCAGGAGCGCGTCGGTTGTGCCATGGCCGATGCCGGTGGCCGCTTGAGCTCGGGCGACGACGTGAACGTTTTCACCTGCCAGGGAGGCCCCGGAATCGAGAACGCGTTCGGTGCGGTCACCCAGGCCCAGTCCGAAGGCGTGCCGCTGGTGGTGATCGTCCCCGGGCCGTCGCGTGCATTGGCGAATGTGCCGCCGAGTTTCAGCGCCACGCTGAATTTCCAGCACATCACCAAGAGCGCGGAGGCGGTGACAACTCCGGAGATGATCGTGCCGGCCCTGCGCCGTGCCTTTACGCTCGCGCGGAACGGCCGCCCCGGCCCCTGTCTGGTCGAGGTGTGCGACGTGTTTCATACCGAGGTCCCGTCGGTTGCGACCGCGGCCGAGCTCGTCTACGAACCCACCCGGCGGACGCTCATCGCGCCCGATCCCAAGGCGATCGACGCCGCGGCGGAGGCCTTGATCACATCGAAGATGCCGCTGATCTATGCAGGTCAAGGCGTGCATTACGCGAAAGCTTGGCCCGAGCTCAGGCAGGTCGCCGAGCTGCTCGAGGCTCCGGTCGCGACGAGCATGGAAGGGAAGAGCGCGTTTCCCGAGACTCACGCCCTGTCACTCGGCGCGGCCGGCAACACCATGTCGCGCGCGTTGGCGACGCACGTCCGCGACTCGGATGTGGTCTTCGGCGTGGGTGTGAGCTTCAGCCCGGGCGACTCCATCCGATGGCCCACGGCGGGCAAACGCTTCATCCACAACACCGTGGAAGAGCGCGACATCAACAAGATCATCCCGACCGAGCATCCGGTGCTCGGCGACGCCAAGCTCACGCTGGCGATGCTGCACCAGGCGCTCAGCGAGCGGCTGCGCGGCAGGCCGCGCGGTCTCGCTCGCGACGTCGCCGCGCGCATTCAGGCACTGAACAAACCCTGGCTCGACGGGTGGATGCCGCTCCTCACGAGCAACGCGAAGCCGCTCTCGCCCTACCGGGTCATTTACGACCTGCTGCAGACGGTCGATGTGGCCAATACGGTCATCACGCACGACGCCGGCAGCCCGCGCGATGAGATGATCCCGTTCTGGAAGGCGGTGACGCCGCTGAGCTACCTCGGCTGGGGCAAGACGACCCAACTCGGCTATGGGCTCGGGCTCGCGATGGGCGCCAAGGTCGCCCATCCCGACAAGCTGTGCATCAACTTTTGGGGCGAGGCCGCGATCGGCATGACGGGCATGGACTTCGAAACCTGCGTGCGCTGCCAGATTCCGATCATGTCGATCCTGTCCAACAACTTCGGGATGAAGACGGAATACGCGGCCATGAAAGTGTCACACGCGAAGTACCGCACCTGTGACATCTCGGGCAATTACGCCGAATTCGCCAAGGCCATGGGCGGGTACGGCGAGCGGGTGACGGAGCCGGAGCAGGTCGTCCATGCGATCGTGAATGGCATCCGAGCGACCAAGGAGGGCAAGCC
>JBOGIV010000366.1:0-20466 GCA_050747925.1 Vicinamibacterales bacterium | reverse complement strand
AACCTGATCGTGGACGGCCAGGTGGGCGAACCCGTCGACGCCGCCGAGATTAGTGCCGCGGCGTTTCGAGTGACCGGCGTTTCCCCGCTGATGGGGCGTGTGCTCGTGGATGCGGACGAGTCTCCCGGATCACCCGCGGTCGTCGTGCTGGGAAACCGTCTCTGGAAGATGCGATTCGGCGCGGATCCGGCGGTGATCGGGCGTGTTGTGCGGCTCGGCGCGACGCAGGCGACCGTGGTCGGCATCATGCCGGAAGGATTCGCGTTTCCTGTACGCCAAAGCCTGTGGACGGTGCTCAGCGTGAGCGAGTTCGCGCAAGAACCCGGTCGGGGTGAGCCGCTGCGCGTATTCGGCCGTTTGGCGACTGGCGTCGAACTTCAGGAGGCTCAGGCGGAGTTGACGACATTCGGGTCACGAGTCGCGGAGCGGTTCCCGAAGGAGTACGAGCATCTGCAGCCGCAGGTGCTGCCGTACGCCGAGTCCTTCATTGAAATGCCGCAAGACTTCCTTGTCAGGGCGGGCGTTCATTCGATCAACGCCTTCGGCGCGTTGTTCCTCGTGGTGATCTGCGGCAATGTCGCGCTGCTGATGTTTGCTCGAGCCGCAACGCGTGAGCGGGAGATTCTCGTGCGGCGGGCCCTCGGTGCCGCCCGCAGCCGTATCGTCATGCAGCTGTTCACCGAAGCGCTCGTGCTGGCTGCCATCGCGGCGGTGCTCGGCTTGACCGCAACGGACTTCGCATTGAAATGGACCCTGGCCGCGCTGAGTACCGAGGCTGAAGGCTGGCCGTTCTGGATCGAAGGCGGGCTCTCCGCGACGACCATCACCTATTCGGCCTGGCTCACCGCGCTCGCGGCGGTCGTCGCCGGCGTGGGCCCGGCGCTGAAAATCACGAAAAGAAAGTTGGAGGCCGGTCTCCGACAGTCGAGCGCCGGAGCAGGCGGCATCCGAATGGGCGGGATCTGGACTGGCGTGATCGTGGTCCAGATCGCCACCACCGTTCTCTTCACCGCGGTGGCGTATGTCGTCCAGCGCCAGGCCGCAGGCATCGCGTCCGCGAAGGCGTCCTTCCCGGCCGAGGAGTACCTAGGGGCGCGACTGGAATTGGACCGTGACGGTCTCACAGAGCGCGACGGCGCGACCAAGGAAGACGAGTCCTTTCGGCGCCGCTATGAAGCGACCGCTCGAGAGCTGAAGCAGCTGGTTGCCACGGAACCCAGAGTCGCAGGCGTGACACTGGCCGAGCAGCTCCCGATGATGCCGACGCGCGGAGCCGCGATCGAGCTCGACGACCTGGGAGCCAGTGAGTCGGTGGCGGATAGAGAGCTTTTCGTCTCCACGGCCGCTGTGGATCCGGACTTCTTCGACGTGTTCCAGACGCCCGTCATCGCCGGTCGAGCCTTTGCTCCGCGTGATACGGCCATCGGTGCCAACACCGTCGTCGTCAATCAGCTGTTCGTGGACAAGATCCTCGCCGGCCGGAATGCCGTCGGCCGCCGCATCCGATACAAAGTCGAGGATTCGCAACCCGGCGAAGCTTCCAAGAAGCCTGGACCGTGGTTTGAAATTGTGGGGGTGGTCCGGGATCTGGTACCCGACCCCGCGCTTCCCTTGAACCTGGACAACCCCGGCAAGACGGTCGTGTACCGCACGCTCGGCTCGAACCGGACGCAGAGCGTTCCGCTGTATCTCGCCACGCACGTGAGGAGCGGCGATCCTACGTCGGTGCTGCCGACGCTGCGCCGGATCGCTGCGGAGATTAGCCCTGGGCTTCGGCTCAGCGAGGTGCAGAGGCTGGATCAGGGGACCAGCAGCGATACGCTCGCCTGGAACGGCCTTGCCAACTTCATCTTGCTGCTGAGTGGCATCGCGGTCGTGCTTTCGCTGGCCGGCATCTACGCCATCACGTCGTTCACCGTCTCGCGGCGCACGCGCGAGATCGCCGTTCGCGTGGCGCTCGGGGCTCAGATCTCGAACATCGTCGCGAACGTCTTCCGTGGTCCGTTCTTTCAGGTTGCGATGGGGGTGGCCGTGGGCTGCCTCATGATGGGCGGCATGGTCGCCCTGTTCTTGCGCAATTCCGACGTCGGCGTCGGCACCGTGACGAGACATGCCGCGCTGCTGCTCGGGTACGGAACGATCATGATGACTATCTGCGGCCTCGCCTGCATCGGACCGCTTCTTCGGGTCTTCCGGGTGGAGCCGACTGATGTACTCAGGGACGATGGATAGCGGCGCGGCCTGTCGGGGGACCCAAACTTTCGCGAGTTGGAACCGCATTGGCGAATGGCTCAGACGGCTAGATAAATTTCGACGCGTGGCATGAGCGGGCGAACGTAGCCCGGGCAGCCCGCGCATACGTAAACGCTGCGGAGTTACGCGACTGATCAGAGTCGGGCCAACAGCATTTAACGAATTGCCACCTTGTGATCGGCTACTCGTCTCGAAGCACGATTGCGGGATTGACCCTGCTGGCGCGGGCCGCTGGCAGAGCACACCCGACCGTGGCGGCGGCAAGCAGCGCCAAAGGAGCGGCCGTTAGCGTCAGCGGGTCGCGAGCATCGACGCCGTAGAGCAGCGATTCGATCACTGGACCTCCGGCCAGCGCGGTGCTCAAGCCAAACAACAGCCCCACTCCGGTGAGGCCAAGTCCCCACCGCGTGATCTCTCGACGTATGTCGGCGGGTCGGGCTCCCATCGCGAGCCGGATCCCGATCTCACGCGTGCGCGATGCGACGGCATGTGCGAGCAGCGCATACAAACCCAGTACAGCCAGCGTCAGTGCCGCGAGTGCAAACGTGGCAAACAGCTGCGCGGTGAACCTCCGCCGAGCCAGCCTCGCCGTCACTACATCGGACATTCGCATGGCAGCGACCACCGGAACGTTTGGATCCATGACCCGAACAGCTTCGCGTAACGCACTCGTGACTGTGGCCGGATCGACGCGCGTGCGCACCATCAGGCTGCTGAGCGGGATCGCCGCCTGTAGATGGGATACGTAGACGTCCAGACGAGCACGTTCCAGTTCGCGGTAGCGTGCGTCAGCCACGACACCGATGACGGTCAGCCATTGTTGGCTGTACGGCGTGTTGGGCAGCGGCATCTTGAGGCGCTTACCGACAGCGGCGGCCCCGGGCCACGCGCGGCGTGCGAACGACTCACTGACCAGGACGACCCCAGGCTGTCCCTCACGATCGGCGTCGGTGAATCCCCGTCCGGCCAAGAGCCTCATGCCCAATGTGGTGAAGTAATCGTGGCTGACCGCCAGCAGGTGTATCGGTGGATTGCGCCATGCATCTTGGTCCGGCTGGCCTTCGATTGTGAACGGCCAGTCGTAGCCCTGCGTACTCCACAGCGGATGCCGTGTGACGACCGCCGCCGATTCGACGCCCGGAAGGGCCCGCACGCGTCCGAGCAGCTCCTCATAGAACCGGCGCAGCAGCGGTCCCGGAGCGTATCGCTCGCGGCGGGGTGCGAGTTCAACGGTAAGGACCGAGTCCACCTCGAAACCCAGCGGGACCTCGCGAAGACTGACGAATGTCCGCATCATAAGTCCCGCCCCAGCCAGCAGCACCACAGCCAGCGCGACTTCCGATACGACCAGAATCGGGCGAGCCTTGCCACGGCGCTCGACCACGCGGTCCGATGCGCCGTGAATCAGGCTTTCCACAGTACCGCGCCGGACCAGGATCAGTGGGGACACTGCCGCAACGATCGTGACGAGCACCGTAGCAAGGGCAGCGAAACCGACGACGCGCGCGTTCATCGCGATCTGATCAGTCCTGGGGAGTTCCGACGCTGTCAGCAGTCCCAGCATCGGCGTCGCCCACCAGGCGACGAGCAGTCCGGTCATCGCTCCGAGCATGGCGAGCAGCAACGTCTCGACGAACGCCGCGCGGACCAATCGCGAGCGGCTGGCGCCGAGCGCTTGCCGCATCGAGAATTCACGTCGTCGCTCGATCGACGTCGTCAGCAACAGGCCGGCCACGTTCGCGCAGGTGATCAGTAGCAGGAGGAGGCTGGCGGCGAGCACGGCGAGCACGCTCGGACGGACTGGCCCCAGGACATCGTCGGTCATCGCGAGCGGCGCCGCCCCGTGCCCGTCAATGAACGAGTCGATCACCCCAGGTTTGACCGCCGAGGTGTCGATGCCGGCCAACGAGCGTCGATACATCCGCCGCCACATCCCGGTCAGCTCGTCGCGCGCCGCTTCGAGTGACACATCGTGGCGAAGGCGCCCGATCACCGTGAGCCAACCAACGCCGGCGCCGATATCCTCGAACAGCCGGTCGGCGATCGCCGCAGACAGCAGGGGCTCTTCGGCACGCATCGCAAGCCAGACCTCCACGCTGTCCGGATATGCGAAATGGGACGGCATGATTCCCACGATGGTGTGCGGCCGGCCCTCGAGCAGTATCGCGCGCCCGACCGCGGCGGGATCGGCGTCGAAGCGTTCGCGCCAGAGCGAGTAGCTCAGAACGGCGGCGGCGGCGCCCGACTGGTCGTCGTACGGCTGAAGGGCTCGACCGACGATAGGCTGGACACCCAGCAACTCAAAGAACTCGCCACTGACGGCGGCAGTGGCGATGACAGCCGGTTCGCCCTGTCCCGTCAATGTCACTTCCAGACGCTCCGCGGTCGCGGCGGCGAAGGCTTCGAACGAGCGGCTGCCGTTGCGCCAGTCTGCAAATGCTGGATAGGAGGCAGGGCCTCTCGTGTCGCGCGGTCGGTCGTGCTCCTGAATCACAAACAGCCGGTCAGCTTGGGCGTACGGCAGGGGGCGTAGGACGACGGCATCGGCGACGCTGAAGATAGCGGTCGAGCCGCCGACGCCGATGGCAATGATCAGCGTCGACAGGACAGCAAGGCGACGATGTCGGCGCAGCCACCGTGCTCCATGAGACAAGTCGGCCACGAACTGTTCGACCATCGACATCCGCAAGACAATGACACGCGAACGCGCGATGGCAAAAGGGTCAGCCCGCATGAGCCGGCGCGCGCGGCTGTCGCTTAGGCTGCCGCAACCGGCGCAGCATCTGCCTTGGCGGCGTCACGTCGTACGTGCTTCACGTCGCGCGCCAGAAGAGGGTTGGCTCAATTCCATCGACGTGAGCCAGATAGGAATCGAACCAAACACCGCCCGTCGCTCCGCTAATTGCCATGTCCAACGGGAGCGCGCTGGGGCGGGTCAAGGGCGCGACGAGCATCTCATGGAGCGGCGAGCGTGCGAGCGAACCCTTGACGCGCCCAGCGCGCTCCCGCAGAATCGAACGCCGGAGCGAGGCGAATGGGCAGGTCCGGAGGCGCTCAAGGCGAAGAATCGGCACCCCACGTCCCCGAGCATACTGTTCACAGGACGGGATGTAGATGAAAGCCATCGAGGTGGTCGGCACAATCGAGGAAGGTGGCCGCGTGCGACTGGATGAGCCGGTCCCGGGTGCCGTTGGCGAGCGCGTGCGACTGATCGTGCTTGTCGGGGAAGAGGAGCCGAACGAGCAGGAGTGGCTGCGTGCGGCAACCCGAGGGCGTGCGTTCGATTTTCTAAGCGCGCCGGAAGAGGACTTGTACACGCTGCGGGACGGCAAGCCGTTTGATGACTCGCGGTAAAGTCGTTCTGATCCCGTTTCCTTTCGACGACCTCGAAACACAGAAGGCGCGTCCCGCGATCTGTCTCCAGAGCCTCTTACACCCTGTCGTCCTTAGCGTCACGCAAAGTTCACGTTGTGCACCAGCCCTGATTCCCCGGCGCGCTGCAGCAGGAGAAACAGCGCGGCACGCTCTGCGGCACGCGTCTTCCGGCGGATGACGATGACGACACCGTGGTGCGGTTGCTGCGTCGCAAGCTCGAGGAAGTCGTCTCTGTTACACGTCACCATCAGGGCTTTGTTGTCGTTCGCAAACTGCAGGACGGCTGGGTCCGGCGCGTCTGTCGGCATCACCTCGCGCAACAGCGAGACCTGGTGACCAAGTTCGCGAAGCAGGTAACTGAGATCGTCCGGGACGTCGTGGTCCAGCAGGAACTTCACGGTTGGCCGTCGGTCATTTGCCTCGCGATCAGCAGATCGATTTCCCCTTTATGGTCCTCGTAGTACGCCAGACATTCGTACACTTGGGCCTTCGTCAGCGTCGGAAAGCATGTGGCGATAATGCTGTCGACGGTCTCGCCGTTCTGCAGCAGGCCGACGACGTCATGAACCGCGATGCGCGTGCCTTCGACGCGCGCGTTTCCGCCGCGCACGTCTGGCGAGCGGACAATGTAGCGGTACGATTCCGAAATTGTGCTCATGTGCGTTCCCGCCGTTATTTCGACCTGCACAAGACTCGCACCAGGCCAGGGGCTGGGTCAAGTTGGGGCGAGCTGCAGACTGAAGGCGGCGGCCAACCTGCAGCGGCGCTCAAACGTTGTTGAACCGAGAACGAGCGCAGCCCCGTCTCGCGTCTGATTCGACTTGAGGTCCAAGAATGCCGCCATCTCCGACGACTGGGATCGTGACCATCTTCGTGTTCTCTGGCTTCTTTGCCATGGTCGCGTTCACCGTTTGGGTAGTTGTCACTGGCCGACGTCACCGCGAGCGCATGCAGTTCATGGTGGACTTTACGAACCGAATGTTGGATCGCGTGGCCTCCACGAGGGATTTCGCGGACTTCTTTCAGTCAGGCGCCGCGAACACCTTTCTCGCCAGCTTGGCGCCAGAGCGGGTCTCCACTGGTCCGCAACCGGGAATCTTCAGGACGATGCAGGCAGGAATCGTGCTAGGTGCGTTGGGGATCGGAGCCCTTGTCCTCGATTGGAGCGTTGCAGTGGATGATCCTGCGCTAACAATCGTCGCGGGCATCGCGATGTCTCTCGGCGGAGGTTTTCTGCTGTCGTCGTTCGCGTCGTATCTGTTAGCTCGGAAGCTAGGTCTCTTGACGCAGGCTGCGGCTCGCCTCGAGCTTCGCAAGCAAGGCCAATCGTGACACGCTCCGGCCATTCTCGTGTCCCACCTTGCGGATGCCGCTGACGGAACAGTCACGCCGCGGCCGCAATGCGCGATGAGCGATCGTTTAACGAGTTCTATTCCCGAACCGTAAGTCCATTGCGCGCCTACGTGACTCGTGTCCTGCAGAATGCAACGGTCGCTGACGATATCGTCCAGGAGTCGTATCTCCGCTTCCTAAAGTCGGCCCCCGCGACTGAGGACCACGACCAACTGCGCGCATTCCTCTTTCGAATCGCCGGCAACCTGATGGCGGATTACTGGCGTCGGCAGCGTTTCGAGCGCCCAGCCGAAGAGCCGGACGAAGTACGCGGGACCATGTCGCCAGAGAACATTCCACTTCGACTTGATTTCAGGCGGGCGTTCGCACAGCTGCGGCCACAGCAGCGGGCAATGATGTGGCTCGCCTATGTTGAGGGCGCCGAGCACCGTGAAATCGCTGGCGTGCTCGGCCTCAAAGAGCGAAGCATCAAAGTTCTCCTTCACCGGACCAGACAGCAGCTAGCGAAACTCATTCGAGAGACTGGCGAACGTCAGGAGCACGATCATGCAAAAGCCAACATGTAAGTGGGAGTCTCAGGTCCGACTGGGTGACGTGCCGAACACTGCGGACTTCGCGCAGCATCTGTCCAGTTGTGTCGAATGCCAAGAGACTCTTGCGGTTCGCACCTGGCTGCAAGAATTCGCCTCGCTGCCGCTGGAACGGTCGTCGCCGTCGGATCCAACGTTCCTGTGGCTAAGGGGCCAGGCCCTTCGGCGATGGGAGCAGGAGCGACGGTCCACAATGTTTGCGGAGCGGATGCAGGTCGGCCTCGGCATCGTGGGCGCCTTCGGGCTGTCTGCGTGGCTGTGGCGCCACCTTTCATTGACGGGCGCTTCTGACCTTGTCGTGCTGAGTTCAGGAGCGGACTTTTCTCGCGCGCTGCCGGCCGTCTTGGTGATCAGCCTCATTGTGCTGATCGTCACCGTCTCTATGACGGCGCGGGATCTGCTGACTCAATGAGCCGCGCGGCAGATCGCTGCAGCCAGAACCGCTCGCGCGCGCACTCATGCGCCAAAGCGACGCGGATGCGGCGTGTTAACGCGGAGGCGTCTGGGCCGTTGTTGTAGCACGCCTCCATCATGAGACCTGACGGTGCGAGGCGCTCGGAGACCTTGAAGAGAGGAGCGCGTCGATGGTCAGCCGTCTCACCCTTGGAAACTGCATCCTGGCCGTCCTCTTCCTGGCGATCGGCGTCGGGACTGAGGCGGCCGATTTGGATCTATGGCAGGGCGCGTTCAAGACCGCGCGCACGTGGGGCGCGATGGAGCTTCGCCTCAGCCACGATGGTTCAAGCGACCGAGCGCACTTGAAAATCGCTCCAGATGCGCGTCCATTGGAGCCGGAGATCGGGGAGCTCAGACTCACAGACCAGCGCATTTCATTCATCACGACGATAGCGGCGACACGCTATCGGTTTGAGGGTGCGCGTCGCGATAGTAGGTGGGCCGGCACGCTTATCGCCATGGACGGTGGTAGCGATCGAGGGACTTGGGCGGTCTCGCGACTCAATGTCGAGGACGCCAGCGCGATTGCCAAGGACCCCCTGCCCGCGGCGACAGGTCGGTACCCAACTGGCAGAGCGGCCTTTCAATGGGTCGACGACGCTCGGCCCGAGCTGGAAACGCGCGTGCCCGAGGATCGACGTGAGCTGCTCGTGTACGGGTTCTATCCGAGTGAGGAATCAAACACCCTGCCGCCGGCCCCTTACATGCCTGAAGCGGATGTGATGCTGCCGTATTGGAAGGACGATCTGACGAATCGGCTGAAGACGGTCCGCGCGGACAGTCGGGAAGGTGTGGCGGTTGCCGCAAGCCCCGCCCGCTTCCCGGTGGTCATATTCGCCCCGGGCGGCGGGCAAAAAGCACTGGCGTATACGACCCTGCTGGAGGACCTGGCGAGCCACGGCTATGTTGTCGCGGCCATCGAACCACCGTACAACGCACCCGCCATGCAGTTTCCTAATGGCCGGACGATTGGGCGCTTGGGCCCGGCCGATCGAGGATGGGACGAACCGAAGACGCGAGACGACATGCCTCGCATCTACGAGCAGATGGTGCTGCACTGGGCCCGCGACATGAGCTTTGTATTGGATCGACTCACTGAGCTCAATACCGCGTCGCAAGGGTCGTTCGCCGGTCGCCTCGATCTCGCTCGCGTCGGCGCGTTTGGTCATTCCCGCGGTGGCCAGGCGGCAGGGACTGTTCGTTTGCTCGATCCACGATTTCGAGGAGGCGTGAATCTGGACGGAAACATCCGAGGGCGCGGCTTCCAGCCGATCAAGGGACCAGACGGCGGACAGCAGCCGTTCATGTGGATCGAAAAGCACACTCCGGTGCTGAACGACAAGGAACTGGAGCAGGCACAGCTTCCGAAGGCGCGGTATCAGGAGTTCTTCGTGGAGACGAACCGTTTGATGCAGAGTGTTCAAGGTGGCTCAGCGCACGTGACTGTGGCGCGGATCGGAATCGAACATCTCGACTTCTCGGACAATCCGTTCTGGAATGTTGTAGCGCCACCTGATGTCCGCGCTGCAAAGCGCCAGACGCTGGCGGTAACTCGTGCTTGCGTTCGCGCGTTTTTCGACGGATGCCTCAGAGGACAGTGGAACGAGCTTCGCGGATTGGTCGCAGAGGCCGGCGCGGCACATCCTGAAGTGTCGTCACGGACCTTTGGGCGGATGTGGCCAGACTGAGAGGCGGCCGACAACGCTAGCGCCTTGTGCATCCAGGAGCCGGAAGTCAGGCACGACCTGCCCGACCTGAGGACCCAGGCGCGAGACGTCGATGCGCGCTCCCGGTTGCTGCGCGCGGGCAGGCGCGATGAGACAGATAGTGATGGCAAGGGCGTAGACAAAGGAACGCATAGTCAGTTCAGACGCCTCCTCGGTGCCAGAGGGTCCCCAATCATGTAGCGCGTGACTCTACGGCGGTGGTCTTCGCCTGCGCCTGCGAACGTTCGACGAGGTAATCGACCGAGAGCATACCGGGCCCCCGCGTCAGGAGAAAGACCAGAATGGATGCCCACACGAGGTGCTCGGTCCACGCGTTCGGGTACACGAACGTCTGGATCACGGCGATCATACCGAGCAGCGGCACTGTCGCCACACGTGTCGCCAGTCCTAGAAACAGCAGGATCGGGACGGTCAATTCCTGGATCATGGCTATGCGCGCCGCCACTGTCGGGTCGAGGAGCGGGACCTTGTACTCATCCTCGAACAGTTTCACCGTGAACTCCCACGAGTTGTACTTGAGGAGCCCCGCCTTTAAGAAGACAGCGCCCACGCCGATGCGCATGGCGAGCTGAATGAGTGACAACGGCGTTCGCTCCAACCACGCTCGCACGGCCACCCACGTCCGCCTCATGCGTCAACTCGCCTGGTAGATCCGATGGACGTGACCAAACCCTCTGCCATGAGCAATCCCAACGCGGATGCCGTGTCGAACTCGGTGTCACGCTGGAGCGCCTGTTCCACGGCATCGTCGAGGGGGAGGGCGGCGAGAACCGCGGTGCGGAACACGAAGGTCGCCGCATCGAGGCGCACAAACGCGACGTCGCCTCTCGCACCCCGGACCTGGATCCAGGCGTCCCCGTCCGCCAACGTGAACTGCTCGGGCTCCGAGCCAACGAGGTAGATCTTCAGCAGCTCATCGACCGCGTGCACGGCATGTAGGTACCGCACGCCAGGCTGGAGTCTCAGCACCGTGCCCGGCAACGCGTTGGCATCAATGGCCACAAGGTCTGACCAGGCCACTGCAGGTTCACTGATCGCGATCGAGGCGTGCGCCACCGCCCATTCCAACTCCCCGAAGGACTGGACATATGGCGGCATGGCGCCCGACAGGTGCGCCGTGAGAAAGGCGGGGAAATCCGAACCGTATTCGGCGATGCAGGGGCGTGCTGGGGGATGCGCGCGCACGAAGGCGCGGGCCGCGTGCGCCACCGCCTCGGATCCGATCAGCCAGGCCGTCGCCGGGAACTTCTCGAGAAGAGCCTTCACCAGACTGGCTTCGTAATGGCGTTGATGGATCGCGAGCCTGTGAAGCGGGCTGTGGCCGCCGATGAGCACCGACTTGAGCGACGTCACTTCGCCCGAGGTCAACGCGTGGTGCACGTCTCTCTGCAAGTCAGCCAGCGAAGGCACGAAGCTCCTTCTCGACGGCGCGGGCGACCCGATCGGCCCGCGCGGCCTCCGCGGCAAGCGTCGCGAAAGGCGGAATGTCGTTGTCCCACTCGATCAGCGTGGGCTGGTGCCCGAACCGGCGAACCGCGTGCGCGTAGAGATCCCACACCGGTTCGGCAACGCTGGCCGCGTGCGTATCGATCAGGACCTCACAATCGGGGCCGGCCGCGTCCGCTTCAGGAGTGAAGCCGCCGAGGTGCAGCTCGCGGACCGCGTGGACCGGGAGAGCGTCGATGAACTGATACGCGTCATACCCCATGTTATGAGCGCTGAGATGCACGTTGCTCACGTCGCACAGCAGCGAGCAGCCCGTTCGTCGCACCAGCTCGCAGAGGAACTCGGCCTCCGTCATCGTGGACGTGCCGAAGCCGACGTAGCTTGACGGATTCTCAACGAGATACGGCCGGCCGAGCGCGTCCTGCACCTCCGCGAGGTGTGTGGCCACCACCGTCAGCGTGTCCGCATCGTAAGGCAGTGGCAGCAGGTCGTTCAGGTAGGCGCCCTGATGTGTGGACCACGCGAGATGCCCAGACACGAGTACGGGATCGAGGGTGTCGAGCAACGCACGGAGGCGCGCCAGATGCGTCCGGTCCACCCCCTCCGTGCTCCCGATCGAGATGCCGACTGTATGCACGGAAATCGCGTAGTGTCGTGCGACCTCGGCGAGAAGTTCCCGCGCGTGTGGACTTGCCAGGAAGTTCTCCGGGTGGATCTCGAACCACGCGACCGGCGGTCGGGTGGCCACCACCTCAGCGAGATGTGGCAGTCTCAGCCCGACGCCGGCGCGGCCGAGAAGGCTACCCGTGAACGCGTCGGTCGTGGCACCCGTAAGGCTCATCGCGTTACGCCTTCGGCTTCAGACTGCCGTTGACGATGCGCTCGCAGTAGCCGGCTGGCACGTAGATCCACGCCCGCGGATCGGCGTTCACCTTCGACGTCCCCGCGCATGAGTTGTTACCGGTTGAGGCGCAGTCGTTCCTGCCGGCCTTCGCGAGGCCGTAACACTTCTCGGCTTTGAAGCTGGGTGCTGGTGCCGGACCACCCTGTGCTGATATCAGTGCGGGCGCAGCGATGGCGGCGGCAAGTGCTGACGCGACGATGAGACGTGTGTCCATGACTCCTCCACAGAAATCCTCGAGTTGCCGGCACGCCCAAGTGCGTCCGACGGCGGTGGTACCGACTCACCACTCGTAAGGTTCGTGGGAGGCGTCCAAAAGGTTACGCGTGCCGTAGACTGAGCATTCAGGCCGCGCCTGATTATGGGGACGCCCACGCGATCGGACCAACTCGGCAGACTGATGCACGCGGCGCAAGCCGGTGACGCGGACGCCTATTTGCAACTCCTCCGCGCCATCACCCCACGCATTCGCCACGTCGTCGCGCGCCAACGCGGCTTCGCCGGGCCCGAAGCCGTCGAGGATCTCGTGCAGGACGTGCTCCTGTCCCTGCACGTGGTGCGCGCCACCTACGACCCGGAGCGGCCGTTCATGCCCTGGCTGCTGGCGATTCTGCGCAATCGGCTGGTGGACGGCGCGCGGCGCTATGGCAGGACGGCGACTCGCGAAGTGGCTGTCGATGATCTTGACGTAACCTTCTGGCAGACCGCGACGAATCCCGATCAGGAGATCTCCGGCGACGTGCAGGTGTTACAACGGGCCATTCAGGCGCTTCCCACGGGTCAGCGGCAGGCGATCGAGTTGCTCAAGCTGCAGGAGTTGTCGTTGAACGAGGCGTCGACCGTCTCCGGGCAGAGCGTTGGTGCACTCAAGGTCGCCACGCATCGAGCGATGGCGGCGTTGCGCCGCGCGCTGGGCGGCAAGCAGTGAGCCTGAAGACGGACGATTTCATCGAGCGGTTGGCCGCCGGCGTCGAACCGGTTGCGCCACTGCCGCGACCGTGGCGGCGTGCGGCGACGTGGCTGGTCGGGGCCACCGTCTACATCGGCATCCTGGCGATGATGATGACATCGTCCGTAGACGTGAGCGCCAATGGCGTCGCGTGGAGATTCGTGCTTCCACAGGTCGCGGCGATCGTTGTCAGCGGGGCCGCCGCCGCGGCGGCGTTCGCGTCCATCGTTCCCGGCGCGTCACCTCGTGCGGTGCTCTGGCCAGCGGCGGCCGTCGCGTTGTGGATCGGAACACTGCTGGTCGGGTCCGTTCAGGAATGGCAGACGACCGGAGCCGTCGGTCTTGCTCCGCAGCGTGAGTGGCTGTGCGTGGCCATGATTGGCCTCGGCGGTGCGCTCCCGGCGCTGGCCATGGTGCAGATGCTTCGGCAGGGCGCGCCGCTTACGCCACGAGTCACGAGCGCGCTGGTGGTCCTCGCCGCCGCGGGGTTGGCGAACGTCGGTGCCTGCATCTCGCACCCTCACGCCAGCAGCGCCGTCGTACTGATCTGGCACGGCGCGACCGTGGTGTCGCTGGTCGCGGTGAGCACCTGGGCGGGACGGTTTGTCTTTTCGTGGGCGCGACTCAGTCATCCGAGTCGATGACTGTTTCGAGGAGGACTTCGATGCCGTCTCGCCGTATGTTTGTCGCCGCCACGCTTGCCGGCGCGGCGCTCTCCGCACTGCCCGTCAGCGGTTCCGTCCAAGGCGCTGGACAAGGTGCCGCGAGACGCCGACGCATTCTCGTGTTCGACGTCAACGAGACGATGCTCGACATCAACGCGTTAGCGCCGCATTTCGAGCGAGCCTTCGGCGACGGTCAAGTCCTTCGTGAGTGGTTCTCGACGCTCTTGCTCTATTCGAATGTCGCCACGCTCGCGGGTCCCTACGCCGATTTCGGCGCCGTTGCCGGTGCGGCCCTTGAGATGGTGGCAGAGGCGCGCGCGGTACGGTTGGCGTCCGAGGACCGCGATCGCATTCTTGGCGGCACGCGGTCACTGCCGGCGCACCCGGACGTGCGCCCGGCGCTCGAGCGACTGCGCAACGAGGGCTTCAGACTGGTGACGCTGACCAACTCCGCGCCCGCCGCTGTCGAACAGCAGCTGAAGAATGCCGGACTCGCCGATCTCTTTGAGCGGTCGTTCTCTGTCGATACCGTAAAGCGGTTCAAGCCGGCACCGGAGCCCTACCGTCACGTGGCCCAAGAGTTGGGCGTCAACATCGGCGACATCCGAATGGTGGCTGCGCACGCGTGGGATGTTCTGGGCGCCCTTCAGGCCGGCTGCCTCGCAGCGTTCGTCGCGCGACCGGGGAAAGTGCTGTATCCGCTTGGGCCCAAACCGGACGTTGTGGCGCCTGACTTCCGCTTGCTGGCCGACGCAATAGCCTTGCGAGACACAGCCCACTGACCAGCCCATGAAGAACCCGGCCGTCATTCTTGAACAGCGGCGGTTCAGAGAACCGGTGCACACGCCGACCGGCGCCGTGAGAGGGCTGTCTACGCTGACTCAATCGTTTCGGAATCAAGCCACCAATCCCGGCACTCCGAGCGCGCAAGGAACGCAACACCCGTCCTCCTCTCAGCGCGGCGTCGTGTCAATGGGCCACATCCGCCGCTGCCCCACGTCGGCTCGCGTGTCGTACCTCCCGGAAGCCGCATAAACCCTGGTCAACCTTATTGCCTCGGCCGTAAGCGACCTCACGCAGAAGGGACTTGACTCTGGAGTTGACTCCAGATCGGACAATAGTCCTGTTGTGAGGACACGAGTGGCAATCTCTTGTGAAGAACGGAACGTGGGACCAGAACGAATGCGGCGAATCGTCCGGTGAGTGGCATCGCCGACGCCGAGCGACTCGTGGCGAAGGTCGCCGAGTCGCGTGCTGAGGTACCTCATGCGCATTGACCCCGCTCAGCCACAGCGAATTGGCGCAATTGCCAGGGCCACGAGCCTGACGCCGGACGCGGTCCGTTACTACGAGCGAGTTGGATTGGTACCGAAGCCAGCCCGCACGGAGGGTGGCTTTCGCGTGTACCCGCCCGATACGGTCGCGCGCCTTCGGTTCATCAAGCAGGCGCAGAAGCTTGGGCTCGAGCTGAAGGAAATCCGGGATCTCCTCGCCCCAGCGAATGGACGCCGACGCGAGCAGTGCGGGCGTGTTCGCAGCGTGCTGGCCAAACATCTTGCCGACATTGACGCGCGTATGCGTGAGCTGGAGGCGTTCCGACACACCTTAGAGGCAGCGCTCGACCAGTGCGATCACGCGTTGCGCATGAAGGAAACCATTCCCTGTCCGGTCGTGAGTCAGCTCGGGAGTGAGAACGCGGAGGTCGTCAAGAGATAGGAGCGGGTCATGACGTCTATCCGCCTTGCGGTCTCGACCATGTCCTGAGACTGGCGCTCCTCTGCCGTGTTCGTCACGTGTCGCGCGTCCGGTAACGACGCCGGCCATTCGCCAGAGGCATTCGTCCATGAAATCGTTCGACCTCGTGATTATCGGCGGCGGCGCCGCGGCCTTTGGGGCCGCCATCAAAGCCAATGACCTTGGCGCTCGGGCGGCCATGATCAATCGCGGGCTGCCGCTTGGTGGGACCTGTGTCAACGTCGGCTGCGTGCCGTCGAAGACTCTCCTCCGGGCTGCCGAGATCCTCCACCTTGCAAAGCATCACGACATTCCGGGGATTGAGCTGGAGGTCAACGCGTTCGATTTCGCGACCGTTGTCCGCGACGAGCTCGCGCTGGTGGAGCGGTTGCGCCGCGAGAAGTACGAGAAGGTGCTCGACGGCCTGGAGCACGTCACGTTCATCGACGGCGACGCGCATTTCATCTCGGCCACCGACATCGTCGTCAACGGGGAAGCGATCGCGGCGAGAAAGTCGTCCTCGCGACCGGCTCGACGGCAACCGTGCCGTCCATTCCAGGCTTACACGGGGCCGGCCACGTCACGCACATCGAGGCGCTGGCGCTCCAGCGAAAACCCGATTCGCTGATCGTGCTCGGCGCTGGCCCGCAGGGCCTCGAGTTCGGCCAGATGTACGCGCGGTTCGGCGCACAGGTGACGATCCTCCAGCGCGCTCCGGCCGTCTTTCCTCGCACCGAACCGCCGCTCGCCGACCGATTGAGCGAAGTCCTGCGGTCCGAAGGACTGACGGTTGTCACGAGCGCAGTCGTTGAACGTGTCAGCTTGACCAAGCGCCAGAAACAGGTCGTCTTTACGGCGGATGGCGAAACACAGATCGCGTCCGCTGAGGAAATCTTGCTGGCCGCCGGCAAGACGCCCAATACTGCGGACCTCAATCTGCCGAACGCAGGAATCGAGATCGATCACCGACAAGCGATTCGCGTCACGCCGTTCCTGCAGACCTCGAACGCGAAGGTCTACGCCGCCGGTGACGTCACCAACCTCCCGAAGCGGCTGGAGATGACGGCCGGACACGAAGGAACGCTGGCCGCGGAGAACGCGTTGACTGGATCCCAGAAGCAGATCGATTACGACGCTGTACCGTACGCCGTCTTCACCGATCCGCAGCTCGCGGGCGTCGGCCTGACGGAGGATGCGCAGATGGAGCGCCTCGGCGTCTGTGCCTGCCGGACCGTTCCGTTTTCCGAGGTGCCGAAAGCCATGATCATGAGGCGAACCGAAGGCCTGATCAAAATGGCGATCCACCCACAGACCGGTCAGATCATGGGTGTGCACATCCTGGCGCCGCACGCGGCCGAACTCGTCGCCGAAGCGATGATCCTGGTGAAACATCACCACACGATAGACGACGTGCTGGAATCGTTGCCGATGTTTCCGACGCTATCGGAAGGCATCAAGCTCGCCGCGTTGGCATTCACCAGAGACATCTCGCGGTTGAGCTGCTGCATCTGAGAATCCCGCCGACGAACCTGGTCACGGAGGCAAAGCGCAGAAGCACCTTAGGCTGTGGGAGGCGATTCGTTTCGATCGCGGCCAAGCCGCGCCGCACGGCGGAGACCGCTACGTCTTGTTCTTGTCGCCCTTCGGGACCTCGGTCTTGAATCCTGCGCCTTTCGTGATTGCGCTGGCAATGGCCTGAGCCGTGGTCTTCGACGGATCGAACGTCACGTCAGCCGTGCGTTCATCGGAGTCCGTCTTGACATTCGTCACGCCTTCGACCCGGGTTGCCGCGATCTTCACGCCGACCTCGCACCCCGCGCAGAACATGTCAGGCACACTCAGCCTTACGACTTGCAACGGGTTGGTGGCGACCTGCGCCGGTGCCGCAGGGTCCTGTTTGTGTCCCTCCGTTCGTGAACCGACGACCACGAGTGTCACGGTAATACCTACCGCGGCTGCGATCAGACCAAGTGTTCGCACACGTCCTCCACTCCCGCCTTTCAGACAAGCCACTTCATGTAATACGGAAACGTCGTCAGCAGAATGACCACGATCACCGCGATCCACAGTACGAGTCTCGCCGTTCGTCGCGAGGACGGCGTGCAGGTCCCATCCACGCATTCAGGTTCGCCGCGGTACGCCGATGCGAAGCCAACGCCCAGCAGGACCGTCGTCACGCCAAGAAACCACGGCCGATACGGCTCGAACCGTGTGCTAGCCGCCCCCAGCGCGCCGGCGCCGAGAACCGCCGCCACGACCGGACCAATGCAGCACACGGATGCTGCCGCCGCCGCGATCACGGACCCCACAACGGCCCTCATGCAGGACAATTCTGACTGGGCACAATGACTCCTGACACGCGCGGATTCGTCGTCCGAGCGAACCGCAACTCAGTCTCTCCCAACCCTCGTCACTTGCTGCCCGATTGCGGGATCAGTATCTGGTTCAGCACAGGATTCAGACCTTTGTCGAACCACTTGTGCATGGCCGCAAACTGCTCCGTCGACAAGATGGGCTTCGACTGTTCCAAGAACTGCTTCGTGGCGGCATCAACTGCTTTGTTGTACTGACGCGCAGCTTCGGTCCAACGCGCCTTCTGCGCCTCGTCGAGCTTGAGCACGTTCGGCGCGCCACTCAAACAGAGCTGGCCCGTCGAAAGGCCCTCGCAGAACACCTCACGTTCGGGCGCCTTTTGTGGCGCTTGCTGTTTCGACGCCTGGCTCTGTGCGAGGACTACGCCCGCGCTGACCAACGCTGCCAGCGTGAGAGCCGCGCCGTACACCACGGTTCTTGTGATCGTCATCTGCTCCTCCTAGAGCTGTTCACGTGTGTGTCGATGTCAACGCTTCGACAACCGGGCGAACTTGCCGATCGTGCTGCGTCGCATTTCGTTCCGAAACGTCCATGTAGGTGACCGCCGACCGTTGTTGCTGCGCAACTGACTCACCGATCCGCGTGACCGCCGCGCCCACGTCTCCGAGACAGCACGTGCCACGAGGATTGCGCACTTCGCACGCACAACGGCCAGCCTTGATGTGCGCCCTCACGCGTTCGACCGCGTCAGACCTGCCGTTGATTTCGACCTCAGAGCGGATGTTCGCCTCGTCCTCGCCGAAGCAGTAGCAGACGACGCGCGCGCCAGCCGACTCCTTCTGCCAGACGGGCACTCGAAGATCGGCTTTCGAATAGGTTCGGCCATCTTCGGCGAAGTACACGATGTGGCAGGCCGGATCCGAACAGAAGCGGTGCGCCGCGGTGGTCACCTGACGTAACGCGACCTCGGTCAGCATGGCCTTAACGGTCTGAAGTTCGACGCCGGCTCCCTTGGCGCCGCTCACCGGACACAGAGCGTCAGTGTTCGATCCACAGCCCGACGACGCGCAACAGTTCGACATCCCGGCTCCTGGAAATCAGTATGCGCCCTTGAGTGCAGTCCAGAGTCAAGCGGTTCCTTGGTGGGGCGGCGCACGTGGAATCGCCCCACGGCGTCGCCGGCGCCTCCGCTGGAGGCGACGGTTTCAGAGACCGCTGCATGTTCCCGACATGCGTACGGCGATCTTCTGTAGCGCCTCGCAGCGACAGTCGCGCAACGGACCAAAGAAATGGACGCCAGCTCGTGTGGGGAAGTTGGACTGGATCAAAGGCTTGCGGGAGTTGATCACCGTCGAAAAAGACCGCTGCATTCCGGTAAATGGTCCGGAGGCGTGGGTCGCCGCGATTTCCAGTCAGGTTTTCGGAGGCCGGCACGGACAATTTGGGGACAGCACGACTCGCCGTAACTCGAAAGCCGTCGTACTTAGGTTTCTCGCCGCGGTGCGGTGGCCGAGTGGCTGAAGGCGAAGGGTTTGCTAAGCCGCCGCCCAGGCCAACTCCAAATTCAGATGGTTGCGAGCCCCCGCAACCATCGCTATCTGCAATTCGAATCGTACTTTAAGCCCGACCATCGCCTCCGTGGACAGGGAGGCTTCGGTTGCCCATTGGCGCCAACACGAACGTGCGTCACGCAGCACGTGATACTGTGCTGCACGTGTGTGACGTGCTATTCTGAGGCGCATGAAGACGAACGTCACCCTCAAACTGGACGCCGACCTGCTCCGGGAGGCGCGTGTGGTCGCCGCCGAAGAGGGTCGCTCGATCAGCGCCCTTCTGACGGATCGCCTGGAAGCCATAGTTCGGGAACGGAAGGCGTTCGACAAGGCTCGCCGCCGCGCGCTCGCCAGGCTACGCGAAGGTCTCGATCTGCAGTGGACGCCGCCCAAGTCGCGCGACGAGCTCCATGAGCGATAAGTACTTCGTCGACACCAACATTCTGATGTACGCGCACGACACGTCCGTGGGCAAGAAGCATGAACGCGCCAAGGCTCTCGTGGAGGAGCTGTGGCGCGACCGAACCGGTGTCGTGAGTACGCAGGTGCTGCAGGAGCTCTCGGTCAATCTGCGCAAGAAGGTGCGTCAGCCTCTGGACGCCAAGACGACTCGCGACATCGTCGCCGATTACCTGACGTGGCAAGTCATCGTGAACGGCGGCGAGGCGATTCTCGATGCGCTCGATATCGAGAAGCGATACCAGATTTCCTTCTGGGACGCACTGATCGTTCAAGCAGCGCAATCGTCGGGCGCGGACGTGCTGTACTCCGAGGACCTGTGGGATGGACAGCATTACGGATCGATACGCGTGCTCAGCCCTTTTGTGGATCGCTAACATCGCCGCTCTGCGCGCGCAAACGAATTCACGCGATCCAACGACCTGGTTCGGACCCGGATGCGCAACTGAACGCGGCGCGATCATGACGAAATGACGGCTAAGACGAACACACCAGCGCTGAGGTCCGAAATCGAGAAAGCTCTCGACGAGATCGTCTCCAACGAAGAGGGGATGAGCTTTCAGGGGCTAGCCGTCGTTCTCGCTAGGCAACGCTGGCCGGAGCTGATTGCAGCGAACGCAAGAACGATCTTGGACTTGACGCCTATTCGAGCGTTTCCGTTTCTCCAGACAGGATCGGCAAGGGCCTTGCCT
>JBOGIV010000365.1:0-6224 GCA_050747925.1 Vicinamibacterales bacterium | reverse complement strand
AGGGAAGACTTCTGGATTCTCAACGAGCTCGCGCGTCGCATCGGTGTCGATTGGTCCTACTCACACCCGAGCGAAGTGTTCAACGAGATGCGGACCTGCATGGACTCGATCGCCGGGATCACGTGGGACCGCCTCGAGCGCGAATCGTCGGTCACCTATCCGTGTGTGCATGAAGGAGACCCCGGCGATCCGGTCGTCTTCATCGAGAACTTCCCGACGACGTCCGGGCGCGGAAAGTTCGTCCCTGCCGATCTCATCTCTGCAGCGGAGCGGCCGGACGCAGAGTACCCGATGGTCCTCATCACTGGCCGCCAGCTCGAGCATTGGCACACCGGAGCGATGACGCGGCGCGCGTCGTCGCTGGATGCCATCGAGCCGGAGCCCGTGGCGTCGGTGCATCCGCTCGACCTCAAAGCCCTCCACGTCGTGCCTGGCGCAACGATGACCATTGAGTCCCGGCGCGGGAAGATCTCACTCTACGCGCGGGCCGACGAAGGGAACCCGAGAGGATCGGTGTTCGTCCCGTTCTGCTACTACGAAGCCGCCGCGAACCTGCTGACCAACCCGGCGCTCGATCCGTTTGGGAAGATTCCAGAGTTCAAGTATTGCGCGGTCAAGGTCACCGCAGGCGGTCCTACGCCCGAGCGGATGAGTTTCGGTGGTGGCGTCCTGTTATCGAAACGTTCGCAGTCCCGCTGATCGAAACCCACGATCACGTACGTCGCCACAGAGTCACAGAGACGCAGAGATCAATTTGGTCTACCGGCGTGACGAGCAGGAATGCCGGGCGAGTAGTTTTGGCGGGAAAGCGGCTCGCCGTCAGTCGTCTGAAAGCGCAAAATACAGAGCCACAGGAGCGAGCACTAAACCTGCTCCGGCGACGAGCGCGACGATGAAACTCTGGCGGAGCGCGCCTATCACCACGGCCGCGACATCCGGCTGAGGCGCCAACCCAACAAACAGACTCTTGGTCCACTCCGCAGCGATGGCAATCGACGGCCAGGCGATGCCAATTGCCGCGAGCGTGAGCCCGATGGTCATCGCCGCGGTGACGCCGTGCAGCCAGGTCATCGGCTGGGTCGAGGCGTGAGCGGTTTCGAGGCGGGCGCGAACCGCGGCGCGCCACCACACCTGTCCAGCCGCGGGCACGTGCACGTCGCACCGCGCTTCGTCATGATCCGCTCGAAGCGCCGTCGCCACGGCGACGACTTCGGAGCAGACCTCACACTGCGCGGCGTGCGAGGTGAGCTCGTGATCGCATCTGCCTGGCCACGCGCCCGACAGCACGGCGTGGACGACCTGTTCTTCGCGCGAGCACTCGTTGATGGTCATCGCCGCCCTCCAGAATTCTTCAGTGAAACCGCCAGCCGATGGCGCGCGCGCGAGAGCATCGTTTTGAGGCTCGCGGCCTTGACGCCGAGCGCAGCGGCGATTTCTTCGTGCGACCAGCCGTGCGCGTAGGCCAGCCAGAGCAGGCTGCGCTCGCGCGGCTTCAGGCGGGCCATGGCACGAGAGACATCGATGCGTTTGGCTACGCGCTCGGCCAGGTGTGCATCGACCGGTGCGGTGCGTGCCTCAACATCCTTCAGCGCCGGCACCTCGATTCCCGGCCGCCGCCGGTGGTCGTGGATCAGGTTCGTGGCAATGCGAAACAGATAGTGGCGACGATGATCGTCGCTCTCGAAAGTGGCCCTGGAGCGCAGGAATCGATAATACGTCTCCTGCAGCAGGTCCTCGGCCAGCCGCTCGTCGCCCGTCATTCTCGCGAGGTACACGCGCACCGGCCGCGCGGTCAGCTCGTAGAAGATCCGAAAGGCGTCCTCGGTCATCTGGAACGTCCGATCGGCTTCGTCAAACGCGCCGAGGCGTTCCATGTCCGTCAGTGCGACGTCACGCATTGCCGGAGCTCGAGTCTGTGGCCGGCCGGGACGGGAAGAGCCCCAGCCGCGCCGAGACGAGGTAGGCCATGATCGCCGACAGGATGAAGCCGGCGCCAAGCGCGAGGATGATCACGCCGACGACGGTGAACGCCTGTTGCGCCTCGTCGGTGACCGACTGCGCCGCCAGCCTGAATCCGGCGCCGACGGTCGCGAACACGATGCCGGCCATCATCGACCAGATGATAGGCCCGACCGGTGCGCCCTGACGTGGCGTGTCGGATTCGGATTGAATCGGCGCCGATTCGAGGAAGCGTCGTCCCGCCGGACTTTGGATGTAGGCCAGCAATTCGTCGTTGGTGGTCAGCCGGTCCATGAGCTTCGTGTGGACCTCGGCTTGCACCTTCGAGAGCCTCAGCCAGCGGCGGTGTTGAATCACGGCGCGCACCAGCCAGGTCAAGACGCCGATGAAGGCGCTCACCCCGAGAAATGCCGCCATCCCACCCAGGAGCACGCCGAGCGCTTCGATTTCCGGCGGCAACGGTTCGCGCCGCCGGAACTCGTAGTCGTAGCCGCCGAAATAGAACCCGGCATTCCTGGCGATCTCCGGATGCTGCTGCAGGAATGCCACCAGCTGCGGATACGGCGCGAGATAGTCCGCGCGGGTCAGAAGACTCGGATCGTATCGCAGCACCTGTCCCACGCTCGGCGGGAACTGACGGAGCAGGTCCTGGAGCTGGTCCCTCGTCGCGTTGGCGTCCGCGGGCGCCTGGTACAGCGGCACGACCACCTGCGGGGGGGGAGCCTGGGGAGGAGTCGGTGCCGGCCGCTGCTGGGCCGACACGGCCGCGCTCGTCGCCACCAGGGCTGCGAGCACGCCGACGGGCATTCGTCGTTTCATACCTCTAAATACGGACGCGGACGGAAAGGGTTAACGGGGGCAAAGGTGCCAAAGGTGCCAAGGTGCCAAGGGTGCCAAGGCGCCAAAGTGCAGCGCGTTCTGTCGGCGGTGACCGCGTTGCAACGCTGCGAGGCTGGCGCCCGTTCGAAGCTAGTATCAATTTGACACTAGCGTCAGATCGACACTAGATTCGAGGCATGCCACAAGACCGTGAACGCCTCGAACGGTTTCTCCCGCTCAAGCCGCTCGTCCTGGACATCCTGATGGCGCTCTCCGACGGCAAGCGGCATGGGTGGTCGCTGGTTCGTGAAGTACAGGAGCGCGAGGGCGGCCAGCGCATTCTGCCCGGCAACTTCTACCGCACCTTGCGTTCGCTCAAGGACGACGGCTTCATCGAAGAGGCGGCGGGGGACTCCGACGAAGACCCGAGCGAGCGCCGTCAATACTTCAGGCTCACGACGCTCGGGACCAAAGTCGCCCGAGCCGAAGCGCGGCGAATCAAGACGCTCGTCGTCGATCCACGGATGCAGAAACTGTTGAAGGCTCGATAGGCACGATCGTCCGCCCGTACGCAGACGCGACGCCGAGACAGGATTGAGGGATGAAGGCTCAGCAGATCTATCGGCTCCTCTTACGCGCATTTCCAGCCGGCCTGCGCGCGGAGTTTGGTGCACAGATGGAAGCGCTGTTCCTGGCGGATCTCGCCAAGGCGCAAGGCCGCCTGGAACGAGTCAGGTTGTGGTGCCGCGCGCTTGGCGACATCAGCCACCACGGCCTGGGCGCGAGGCGCGATGCGTGGAGGCGCATCCGCAACACGTCGGCGTACGTCGAGTACGAAGCGGTGAGGTGGTGGATGGAGGTGGTGGATGGATACACTGCGATCCGACCTTCGCCACGCCGTCCGCGCCATGCGCAAGCGGCCCGGCGCCGCCTTCATCATCGTCCTCACCCTCGCACTCGCCATCGGCGCCAACACGACGGTGTTCTCTGCCGTCCATGCGGCGCTGCTGCGGCCGTTGCCGTACGCGCAGCCCGAACACCTCGTCATGCTGTGGGAGAAGCGTCCGGCCGAGGGCGTCATGTAGAATTCCGTGTCGCCGGCCGACTACCTCGATTGGGCACGGCTCAGCTCGTCGTTTAGCGCTATGGCCGCCTACACCGATGCCTCCGTGGATCTCACGGGTGAAGGCCAACCAGACAAGATCGCGGCGGCGGGCGTGTCTGCACCACTCTTCGAGGTCTTCGGCGTTCGCGCGCTACATGGACGCACATTTGCGGTCGGGGAGGACGGGCCTGGCACGAATCGAGTCGTCGTTCTCGCGCACGCGCTCTGGCGGCAGCGCTTTGGCGGCGATCCCTCGGCGCCACCAGTCTCCCGCCGCTCACCGGCCTCGACGGCCGCCGCGGCATCGTCATCGAAGGCCGCATCGTGGGACCCGACGATGGACCGACGCGAGCCTACCCGCGGATGGTCACGCCCAACTACATGCAGGCGATCGGCGCGCGGATTCGAGAAGGTCGAAGCTTCCTGCCGTCCGACACGCAAACGTCAACCATGGTCGCGATCGTCAACGAGACAATGGCGCGACGGTACTGGCCCGACGCGTCGCCGATCGGAAGACGAGTGCGGTTCACGGATCAGGAACTCTGGCGTGAAGTGGTCGGCATCGTTGGTGACATCAAGCACTGGGGCCTCGAGGCGCCGATCAATCCGGAGATGTACGTGCCGGCCGATCAATTTTGCCGTCGGGGCGATGACGTTCGTGCTGGCCACCAATGGCGATCCTCTCGCGCTGGTTCCCATCGCGCAGCGCCACGTCACCGAGCTCGATGCGAATCTGCCGCTGTTCCAGGTGCGGACGATGGATCAAATCGCCGCCCGATCGGTGGAGCGCCGCCAGTGGACGATGCTCTTGCTCGGTTGCTTTGCGGTGCTCGCGCTCCTGGCCGCCGCGGGGATTTACGGTGTGATGGCGCATCTGGTGTCACTCCGTACGCCGGAGATCGGTGTGCGGCTGACCCTGGGCGCCAGACCGATGAGTGTGATGCGTCAGGTGATGGGCGAAGGGGTGACGCAGACGGCGATCGGATTGGCGCTCGGGCTTGGCGCCTCGTTCGCCGTCATGCAAGGCATGCGCGCGATCCTCTTCGGGATCGAACCCACCGATCCGCTCACCCTGACGAGCGTGGCCGGAGCGTTGCTGGCCGTCGCCGTCGTCGCGGTTGCCGCGCCCGCGATTCGCGCGATGCGAGTCGATCCGGTCACGGCCCTTAGATCCGAGTAGCACGAACCCGCGGCGATGCGAGACGTCGCGACGATTCGTCTCGATCAAAAGCACGGCGACGTACGTAGCCACTGAGACACAGAGGCACAGAGTTTCGTTGTTCTCTGCGGTACGTTTGCGTTTGCGAGAATCTATTTCCCCGCGGCGCCGCCATCCGACGGTCTGCGATCCACTCCGCCTTCGAGCATGTTCTCCTTCTGGTTGAACACGATCACCTGAGCCGCACCTTGATCGTAGCCTTGGCCGCGGGTGTTCGCGTCAGTGACGGTGTGGCCCATCGCCCGTAAGGCCTTCATGGTGTCGGCCGAGAAGCCGTAGCGTTCGACGCTCACTCTGTCGGGGAGCCACTGGTGGTGCAGACGACCGGCATCCACGGCTTCCTGCGCGTTCATGCCGAAATCGATGACGTTCAAGATCGTCGTCAACACCGTGTTGATGATCGTGCGACCTCCAGGTGTGCCGGTCACCATGAAGAGCTGTCCGTCTCTGGCGATGATCGTAGGGGACATACTCGAGAGCATCCGCTTGCCTGGCCGGGCAAGATTGGCCGGCGTGCCGATGAGGCCGCGTTCATCGGTGAGATTTGGGCCCGCGTTGAAGTCGCCCATCTCGTTGTTCAAGAGGAATCCGGCGCCGGGCACGACGATCCGCGAGCCATAGCCGTATTCGAGCGTGTAGGTGAGCGCGACGGCATTGCGCTTCGCGTCCACCACCGACAGGTGCGTGGTCTCCTGCGACTCGGTGGGCCATGTGAACGACGTGGTGGACGACTTCGACGCCGTGTTGGGGTTGATCGTCTTCCGCAGGCCCGTGGCGTACTCCTTCGAGATCAGCATCGGAAGTGGAATGTCCGTGACGAAATCGGGGTCACCCATATACCGCGCGCGGTCGGCAAACGCGCGCCGCATCGCCTCGATCATGTAGTGAATGCTTTGCGCGGAGCCGTAGCCCATCGACTTGAGGTCGTAACCCTCGAGCACGTTCAGCATTTGCACGACGGCCATTCCTCCCGAGCTCGGCGGTGGCATGCCGAAGATCTCGTAGCCGCGATAGCTGCCCTTCACCACGCCGCGCTTCTTCGCCTGGTAAGCCTTGAGATCCGCCATCGTGATGAGACCGTTGTTGGCCTTCATCTCTTTCTCGATGAGCATCGCGGTCTCG